>JAAVGM010000017.1 GCA_014800245.1 Bacteroidales bacterium
TGCCAAGGCATGCTCTCCTCTGTGGAAAGAACCAGAATAGGGATAAGAAAAACTCTGTGACTCTGAGCACCTCTGTGAGAGGAATTTACCGAGACATGGTATAAATTTACATCGCAGAACTAAAAGAAGATCACCGAACGTTCGCAGAATCTTTTAAAATCATCGACTTGGAAGGGAATAACAAAACCTCCCGGTTTTGAGAATCTTCTCAGAACGACAACGTGATGCGATAGAATAACTTCGCTATCGTTCCTGATAAAAACAATAAATAAGTTAATAGAGGCGCAACCCAAGATAAGGTGCGCCTCTATAGTTTTTTTGGTTTCATTAAAATCTATCGATGAAACCGTTCCACAATTAGAATGTATTACTCTATATTCTGAGTCTGCCAAACTTTTGTTTCGAGGCATTTCACCATCTTGTTCTCATTTCCTACGCGGATCATGAAATCGCCTGCCTCAAGACGCCATTTGCCGTCGCGACCAACAAAGGCCATATCCGAGGCAGGAAGTTCAAACTTGACGGTGGTTTTCTCGCCCGGTTTGAGATTCACCTTGTCGAAGCCGCGGAGACGTTTCACATCGGGTGTGAGACTCGCTACGAGGTCGCTTGTATAAAGCAAGACGGGAGTCATACCCTCACGATTGCCGGTATTGGTCACATCCACCGTAACAATAAGCTTGTCGGAAGGATTGAAAGTATCCTTATCCACCCGAAGGTTTGAATAAGCGAAATCAGTGTAGCTTAATCCATATCCGAATTCCCATTCAAGGTCAGTGCTTGCGCTATAGTTATAGCTTCCATCCATTGTCGGAACGCTTTCAGCCGGCTTGGCATCATACACATAATGGCTGCTTATCTCACGCGGATATGTGAAAGGAAGCTTGGCAGAGAAGTTGCGGTCGCCTGCAAGAAGGAGAGCAAGCGCGTCGCCACCATAATTGCCGGGCAACATAACATTCACCACAGCGCCGGCAAGAGGAGTGATATCGCCAATCAGACGCGAACGACCCTCATTAAGAATCAATACAATCGGCTTTCCGGTCTTGGCAAGTGCCTTCACAAGATTCTTCTGATTCGCAGAGAGGTTGAGATCGGTAAGGTTGCCGGGAGTCTCGCAATAGCTGTTCTCTCCTATACAAGCTACAATTACATCCACATCAGCAGCCGCCTTCACTGCAGCCTCGATATCGATATTTTTCTCAGCATCCCAGTTGGCATCGTTATCATATTCCACCCCTGCCACATATTTCACATTCCCCTCTCCGAAGCGGTTGGCAAGAGAGCGATAGATAGTATTATAGCCGGAAGTGAATTTCTCATTGGCTGTTCCCTGCCATGTATAGCTCCATCCGCCATTGAGCGAACGTATGCTGTTGGCATTCGGACCTGTCACAAGGATACGCGTACCCTCTTTAATCGGAAGAAGAGCATTCTCATTCTTAAGGAGCACTTCGGATTGAACGGCAAGCTCGAGAGCCTGCTCGGCAAATTCCTTGCTTCCGAATTTGGGATAATTCTTGATTTCTGTATAGGGAAGCTCCCATAGATTGCAACGCAGTTTCAAACGAAGGATACGTGCGCAGGCATCATCGATACGGCTCTGTTTCACCCTCCCCTCTTTTACAAGCTCGATAAGAAGGTCGCAGAATTCTGCATCATAGGGAGTCATCGACATATCCACGCCGGCGTTGATTGAGAGCTCGATGGCCTCCTTATAATCCTTTGCGATATTATCGCGTTTCCAAAGATTGTGGATATCGGCCCAGTCGGTCACGATCATACCATCCCAATTAAGACCTTCCTTGAGCCATACGGTCAGAAGCTCATAATCGGCATGCACAGGCATACCGTTGATTGTGCCGGAATTCACCATCACCGAAAGCGAGCCGCTCTGAATGGATTCCTTGAAAGGAGCAAAATATTTTTCACGAAGTTCGTTGGGGGCAATGATTGCCGGAGTGCGGTCTTTACCTGATTTGGGCGAACCGTAGCCAAGATAATGTTTTGTGCAGGAAGCCACATTATAGGGACCGATATGGTTTGGATCAGTTCCCTGATAACCTAACACGAGTTCGTGAGCCATCTGTGCATTCATATAGGGGTCTTCGCCGAAGCTTTCCCATCCGCGCGACCAACGGGCATCACGATTGATATCCATCACCGGGGCATAGGTCCAGGGGATGGAGGCAGCGCGAGTTTCATATGCACTTATCTCTCCTGCACGGCGCACGAGCTGACGATTGAATGAAGCAGCCATATTCACCTCCTGCGGAAAGAGGGTGCCTCCTGCCGTATAGGTGGTGCCATGAATCTGATCAACTCCATATATATCAGGGATGCCGATATATTTCATTGATTGTTGCTGAATGCTCTTGATGATATCGTGCCACACTTGGGGAGTCTGAGCCTCTCCATTGGGGGTGTTGAGAATAGAGCCAACCTTATAGCGGTCGAATGCCTCTTTCATCTTTGCCTCATTAAGCTTATATCCATTGGAGCGGTCGGGATCCTGAAGCCAGCCTATCTCAAGCTCACACATCTGTCCCACCTTCTCTTCAAGGGTCATCTTCGACATTATCTCCACTATCTTCTTCTCGATTGCCGGATCTGAAGGGATGGCTGGAGGGATGGCTGAAGCTGTGGCCACAGCTGCAATCCCCAACATTGTTAGAACTTCTTTTCTCATATTTTCTAAAATGAAATTTCTTATTTTCTAAATTAGATGATAGAACCGGCGGGATCGTCCGACAGATGCCGGGGCGAACCCGCCGGTAAGAAAATCACATTTTAAACCTTGATGTATNANTGATNCACNTNNTATTATTACTGATGCACCTGCAGATGNAGATTAGAAACCGTGATCTCCGATCCTGCCACGCCNCCTGCGAAGTCGCAGCAAACCTGGAGCTTCTCGATATCGATTCCGGATACATCTTCAAAGTAGTAGGTGTAGGGAGTNTTAGCCTTTACAGCCACNCGGTCGAGACAATAGAATGTATTGTCGTCGGTATCGGTATCTTCACCAAGGCTATCACCTTTCTGGAGCTTGATTGTGATTCCGGGATGATCCTCGCTTGAAGTGAATGTAACACAGAAGTCATAGCTGTTGGCAGATGAGGTCGGAACGTTGGTCCACATATGCACCTGACCCTGCCACTGATCGCCACCCACTCCGGCCGGCATTATAAAGTTATAACCTTCTGCATTCACATTGATTGTGGGCTGAACGATTGCNGCATCGCTCCAACCGCCATCGGCAAACCATGTGGTGAGCTTTTCTACAGAGAAGCCGGTGAAGAGGTTGCGTGANTCATCAAATTCCACTGCAGGCGGCAACACAGTGCCNTCGTTGTCGGAATGCTTCTTGAACACTATATTTGTGATCTCGAAATCCATATCCGGGTTGCCTCCGAAGTCGAGAGCAATCTTCAGTGTGCCGTCGAAACCCTCAAGATCAGAGAAGAAGAAAGCNGAACCGCCTGCCTTGAATGCCTGCTGGCTTGCAGTGAAGAATGTTTCATCATCACCATCTTTCTGCACCTTCACCGTAACCTTNCTGTCGGTCTCGGCATTGAGGAAGCAAGAGAAATCGTAGGTCTCGGCTGAGGAAACCTGAATATCCGTGGTGATATGCACCTGACCCTGCCACTGGTCGCCACCCATTCCGGCGGGTGTGTGGAGGAAGATACGTTCGTTGCTNACCTCCACTGAAGGTTGCGGAGAAAGCTCTGNCCANCNNCCNTCGGCAAACCATGTGCTTCCGAGNGCCACATTGGCATTCTTCCACATATTGAANTCNCTGTTNTAGTCGAANCCCTTGAAGACATCANNTGNCANNGANTTTTCNATNACGATTTCATACATCTTGGGCTCGCTGAGTCCGTTATAATTTCCTATGCGGACCTCCACGGGATAGGTGCCGGCTTCGGCAATAACGCCTGAGAAATCATTCTGGGCAGAGGTCTTTACAGAACTGCCTGTGTTGACGCTCCAATAAGGATAGTAACCGGGAGTGTTGAGATGAAGCGTGTATCGGTTGGTCTCCTGATCCACTGTAACTGTCACATCAATCAGAGATGCATCGGGACGACCATTTTCAGAAATCATCTCATATTTGTCGGCAGAGCACCCTGTGAGCATTCCTGCTGAAACGATCGACAAGGCCGACATTGCTAAATATATAAGTTTCTTCATTTTGTCAGATTTTTAAGCTTATTGTTTGAAATAGCTGTCAATCCCACCTCCTATTATCAATAGGGATTCTGGGTGAGAGTGCCAAGAGCCTTATCTATTTCACTCTGTGGGATGGGGAGATACTTCTTGCTGGGAGTCCATGTATTGGTGCGNTAGCCATACTGATCGGGCACAAGCACTGTCTGTGCTTTTCCTGTACGGATAAGATCCCAATAACGTTTNCCTTCTCCTACGAACTCAAGATGACGCTCCTCGATCACATTGTCGAGATTTGCAGGGATGCTGTTGAGACCTGCACGATTGCGCACCTTNTCGAGATAGGTCTGAGCGCTTCCGGATCCCGCACCGCGAAGGATAAGCTCGGCGGCATTGAGAAGAGTCTCTGAATATCGATACACACGGAGATTATTGTTCCAGTTGAGCTGAGCATCCGCTTTCTGACGNGCATTGTCGCCTGTATGGGCTGCATATTTCTCAAGGAAGAAACCGGTGTCTTGATAACGAGCGTTATATTCAGCGCCTACAGCACCGGCGTTCCAGCAAGTGGCATCGCGGCGAACATCATTTGCCGAATAGCGGTCGTAAGTCTCCTGACGCACCGGACAGAAGCCCCAGCCATCGTCGTGACCATCTGCACCGGATGGCCAGTTGTTCGGACTGATGAGGGTGGGAAGCACTGTTCCTCCNGCATTCAACGGACCGGNCCAGCTGCGGATTGCATTATCGTCGGTGTAGTTGATCTCATAGATAGATTCCTCCGACCATTCCCCTTCCGGACGGAAGATNTTGGTGTAATCNGGATTNAGATCGTAGAGACCGGAATTNATGATCTCATTCATNTANCCNANNGTCTTGGGATAGCGNGNCTCATCGTTCTGATACATCACAAGCTCGGCATAGAGCATATATGCCATTGCCTTGCTTACGCGACCTGCCTCGGCATCCGAACAGCGCATCGGAAGGTTATCCAATGCAATTGCCGCCTCAAGGTCGGCAATCATGAAGTCGTAAATCTCATCGGCTGTGTATTGAGTGCCGAGATAGGGAGCCCCTTCGAAATTATTTTCGAAATAGACTACATTTCCCCAGAATTTCCAAAGCCAGCTGTAGTAGTAGGCACGTAACACACGGACCTGAGCCTCATAATATTTGGCATTTTCCTCTTTGAGATCTTTCACATCATAGTTGTTCATGTAATAGATCACATCGTTGCAACGCTTCACGCCGCTATAGGCATCAGTCCATAGGCCTGCTATCACTGCATTAGGAAGGGCCTCGAAATTCATCATGCGATGCCACTGTGCGTTGTCATTACGGTCGGATCCACCCACCCAAAGGTCGTCGGCCATGATGTCCGACATAAGATGAAGGGGGTTATACTCGCCCATCGCCCAGTCGGGCCAATGGAGAGGATCGTATGCTGCCACCACTGCCTCCTGGATATGGGCATCAGTGTTGAAGTATTCTTCGATGGGCTGCTGAGTGGGCGACTCCACCTCAAGGAAGGAATCGGAACATCCCGTCAGCGTCATTGCGCCTGCGATAAGCGCGGAATATAGAAATATATTGCGTTTCATTTTTACTCTTTGATTAGGGTTTTAGAACTGGATGTTGAAGCCAACAGACCAAACACGAGCCTGGGGATATACACCATAGTCGATACCGAGAGATGTACCGCCTGAAGAGATTTCAGGATCAAAGCCGTGATACTTGGTGCAAGTGAAGAGGTTTTCAGCTGATACGAACACGCGGAAGTTCTCTACAGCAATCTTGCGTGTGAGTTCGCGGGGGAATGTATAGCCGATCACGAGGTTCTTGAGACGGAAATAGTCGCCGTCGTAAACGAGGAGGTCTGAGCTGACCCAGTTGCGGGCATCGCCGCGAACATAGCGCGGGATACGGTCGGATGTTCCTTCGCCTGTCCAACGTCCGAGCATCCATGAGGGAAGGTTGGATTCAAGAGCGTCGGTACGACGTGTTGCATCGAAAATCTGGTTGCCCCATACCCCCTGGAAGAGAGCGTTGACTGAGATACCTTTCCATTCTACGCCAAGATTGATACCATATGTCCAGTCGGGCATACCCTTACCGATCATTGTGCGGTCGTCGTCATTAATCATACCATCGCCATTTGTATCAACGAAGCGAACATCACCGGGAACTGCATCGGGAAGCGAACCGCCTGTGTAGAGAGCATTGTATGCGTCTGCCTCAGCCTGATTCTGGATGATTCCTGCTGTCTTGTATCCATAGAAGAAGGGGAAAGGAAGACCATTCTGCGCACGAGAGATTGTACCGGTGCCCTGGAATGAATCGTAGTTGGCCCAACCCTCTTCATTACCATATTCAATGAGTTTATTCTTGAGGTAAGTGAGGTTACCGCCTGCTGTCACTGTCCAGTCGCCGAAGTTGCGAGTGAAATTAAGCTCCATTTCCACACCGGAGTTATCCATCTTACCAACGTTACCTACCGGAACTGATTCACCGACGTAAGAAGGAACAGACATACTCATAAGCATTCCTGAGGTGCGCTTCTTGTAATAGTCGATAGAGAAACGGAGCGAATTGTCGAAGAATCCGAAGTCAAGACCTACGTCGGTCTGAGTGGATTCCTCCCAACGGAGATTCTTATTGGGGAGGATTGTGGCCTTCACACCATTGATAACAACTTCGTTTGTGCCGAAGATTGCGTTATTTCCTGCGGCCGCGAGTGCGAGATAAAGGAAGTCGCCGATATTCTCGTTACCGTTCTTACCCCAAGAGAAACGAACCTTTGTATTGGTCCACCACCAGGGGCGTTTTTCGAGGAAGCTTTCTGAAGTAGGATTCCAACCAACGGAGAAGGAGGGGAAAGTGGCCCAATGGTTGTTAGAACCGAATCGGCTTGAACCATCACGGCGGATTGTACCCTGGAACATATAACGGCCGTCGAACTCATAGCCTACGCGGGCGAAGAGAGAAGCAAGCTTGGATTCAGCGTAGGGAGCACCGGATGCACTCTGATCTCCATCGGCTGCGAGACCTGTTGATGCGTCAAGATAAGGACGGTTGGGATCTGTCACGAGATTGCGCGAACCTGAGAGATAAGAACCGTGGGAAGCCTTTGCCGACTGACCGAGAAGAGCCGAAACGTGGTGAGGACCGAAATCCTTGTCCCAGCTCAAGGTGTTTTCAAGCTGCCATACTGTTGACTGGCATTTAGTGGCATAAGCCGAAGTGAATGTGGTGTATGATCCGGAGCGGTTGAAGTAAAGGGGAGTGTAACCGTCATTGCCCCAGAAGCTGAGGTCGGCGCCATAGCTGATGCGATATTTGATATTGTCCCAGATCTGGAGTTCGCCAATGAAGTTGCCTACGAATTTATGGCTCCAGTTCTTTGCCGCGCGGCGAGAAAGTTCCTGAAGAGGGTTGGCCATCTCCTGATAGTTACCGAAAGCTTCGGGCACGAGGAAGAGGCGACCGTCGGTGTCGTATTCAGACACATAGTTGGCATTCTGTGCATAGTAAGAAAGCTGCTGCTCTGCCTGCTCCCCCTCTGCCCAAGGGGAAAGAATCGGAGAGAGAGAAAGAGCTGAACCAAGAGGAGANCCCCAAGTGGAGTTAGTCTCGATTCCACGGCTCTTTATGCGTGCATAAGAAGCATTGACAGTAACGACAAACTTATTAAGCCATGTGCGTTTCAATTCGTCATTGAAAACNGTGTAGGCATTGTTGGCGCGAAGTGTGAAACGTTCATAGTTCGAACGGCCGTAGTTACCGCCGACGATACCATCCTGAGTGTAGTAGCCCATTGAAAGGAAGTAGTTCACTCTCTCGCTTGCGCCGCTCAAAGAGAGCTGATGGTTCATCATCGGGGCGTTGTCGTAGAACACTGCATCCTGCCAATCAAANCCCTTGCCATATTTGTAGGGATCAGCATAGAGAATGTTGCCTCCGGAATTGAGCGAACCCTCATTCATCATCACAGCGTANGAAGTGGCGTCNAGCACATCGCGGTGTTTCCATGCAGTCTGCCATCCGTAGCTGAAATCGTAGGTCAATTTGGGNTTGCCCATTGCGCCGGTCTTGGTAGTGACAAGAATCACACCATTGGCGGCACGCGCACCGTAAACAGCACCTGATGCAGCATCCTTCAAAACTTCGATAGATTTAATATCATTGGGGTTNAGATAGTCGAGACCTCCCTCGATAGGCATACCGTCAACGATATACAGAGGCTCTGANTTGTTGACCGTACCGATACCACGCACACGCACTCGGGCTGCCTCGCCGGGCTGTCCGGATGCGGAAGTGACAGTCACACCTGAAGTGAGACCTTTAAGCGCATTGTCCATACGCACGGGGGATGTAAGGGAGAGTTTCTCTTCATCTACAGTAGAGATAGCGGCCGTAACGACACTTTTCTTCTGGGTTCCGTAACCGATCACCACAACATCATCAAGCGATTTGGTGTCGTCGTCCATATAGATTTTAATGTCTTTGGTTTCGCCCTGCACCTTGTAAGTTGTGGGCTGATAACCGACATAGGTGACCTTCAAAGTTGCTCCATCGGCAACAGTGATACTAAAATTACCGTCGATATCGGTACTCGTTCCATTAGTGGATCCTTCCACCAATAAAGTGGCGCCGATCAGCGGCTCGTCATCAGAACGTCCTAAGACTGTTCCGGAGACACTCACGTCTTTAGCATAAAGCCCTGTTGACAGTGTTAGTGTCGCAAGTAAAGCATAGAGTTTTTTCATGTATGGTTGGTTTGTAATTATGGTTTATTCGTTTTATTTATGGAGAGATTTTTTTGATAGAAGAGAAGTATGATGTAGGGAGAGCATGATTAGACCTTTTCAAGAAACGGCAACACAGGTTTCAATTTCTGAAACAACAGGGTCATATTAAAATANTGCTACGGATATCGACAGTCTGCGACCTGAAGGTCAAGACTGTCNTTTATCCGAAGTGCATGACANCGGCGTCGTGCCGAATGTCAATATAATAATAATAGATCCACAAATGTTGAGTTTTTTGTTTCATGGCGGTTAATATATGAATTTTGTTGGTTATCTCCAAGCGNGTNTCCGTCGAANCCCGNTCAGAAATAAATCTGTTGCAAAGTTAGNTATTATTAAAGAATGTTAATACATATAGTAAACCCCTTTAGTAAACTCTAATTTTATCAACTTATTAATAAATAGCANATTGNCTTTTAAAGATAGTAAGTTTTTATACCNCCGGATGGGCTGTTTTTCCAAGAGATTTCACCAATTCTGCAAACCTTTCACGAGGCACAATAGCCTTATTTCTTACTTTCAGNCGATAATTATATACCGTCTGGGGCGAACAATGNAGCACACTCGCTATCTTCACAGAGTCTGTGATGCCGAGACGCACCAAAGCATAGATGCGAAGCTCCGTATTGAGTTCGCCGGGCTTTACAGAAATTCTTTCCTCCTCTTTCAAGAGATCGTTGAAATCCTTTACAAAATCGGGATAGATATTGAGAAAGAGAGTATCGAAACTTGAATATAGATCTTTCAAGTCTTCTTGAGAAAGAGACGTGCTTGTCACGAGATCCCGGAGTTCCTTCCAGGAATTTGAACGCACAAGNCGACTCACGGTTTTTCGGAAATCGGTGAGTCGGTCGATATATCCGGAGGAGAGTGCNAATGTGGCNCCNATACATTCCTCCTTCACATAATTAGCCTCCTTGAGGGCTTCATTAATTTCTGTGATTCGGTCGTTGGCTTCGCGGAGCTTATTCATGGTTTCCGCCTCCCCTTTCCGAGCTTCTGAAAGTTCGGAAATATTCTTGCTCAGATTCTCATTCAAGTTTTCAAGTTCTGTACGGGAGTTGATAAGGTTCTTTCGTCCTTTCAAGGCATAGAACACTATAAGAGTGAGCATCGCCACTACCACGCAAAGGACAATCAACAATATCCTCAGCTGGCTTTCCCGCTTTTTTAATTTATCTACATAAATCTTATGAACCTTCGCCTCGGTTTTGGTAAGCTTTGAGGCTCTGACATGGTTAGGATAGATCAATGCCTGCTGCTGACAATAGTTGATGTAACGATAGGCGCGCTCAACATCCCCTTTTTCCATCAATATCTCCGCCAATTCCTCTATNGAAGCTATGTCTCTATTGGCTATAGCCACATCTGCCATNCCCGACNTGGCAAGGTATCTCATNCGATTNCTCTCATCATTCTCTGCCTCATACATTCTTGCAAGGACATAAGCATTCATTGCATCCTGCCTATTATCGAGAGCCGAGCTATCCACCTTCCCTTTCAATTCCCCGATTATCTTCTGTCGCTTTTTCGGGTCGCCTACGGAAGCTTGTGCATTATGCCATAAATATTGAGGATCGTTGCTTGGGATACGGCTTAGCGTGGAATCTTCATAGACCACGCTCATCCTTCCATAATCTATCTTCCCGGGACGATCGCCGGAAAGCATGTTCATATGCGAATAGAGATAAGCAAGCTGACTATAATAATCCGACACAAGATTCTTGGGCAGAGTGTTGAGATCGATACCGGCAAGTTCTTCTTCCGCATCCCTGAGAAGACCCATCACGGCCAAGAGGAAACTACGGTTGATTTTCCATTCCGCCTCACGGTCATTGTCTCCCGTCTGCCGGGCAATGCGAAGGTTATCATCTACATATATCATTGCCGAATCCGCGCTGAAGACATAATATTCGTCATACATACGTCGGTTCCACCAATAGCGTTCGTCGATTGTGCGTACATTCCTACCCNTCTTTTTCACCTCNTCAATGTGGGCGAGCTTGATTGCAGTGTATTCGTCTTGAAGCGAGATCATTGAATCCAGACGATTCAACAGCATCTCCACAGATAATTCATGACTCTGTTTGGCTGCATTCATCCTGCATGGGATCAGAATTGTCAATATTAGAAAAAGGAAAAATGTAAGTCTCTCAGAATTCATCATAGCATTGACATTAGGTGAGGAAAAGAGAAAGCGGAAGCCATGCTGATTGCAGGCTTCCGCTCTGTGTCGATCTGCAAAGGAAGGTATTTTTTACTTCTTNACTTTGTCAACGATAGCCTTGAAGGCTTCAGGATTGTTCATAGCGAGCTCGGCGAGAACCTTGCGGTTGATCTCGATACCGGCCTTATGAATGAGGCCCATGAGCTTTGAGTAAGAAAGATCTTCCATGCGGGCAGCAGCGTTGATACGCTGAATCCAGAGAGCGCGGAAGTTACGTTTTTTCTGCTTACGGTCACGGTAAGCATAGGTCAAACCCTTCTCCCAAGTGTTCTTGGCTACTGTCCAGACATTGCGACGGCTACCATAGTAACCGCGTGTGAGTTTAAGGATTTTCTTTCTTCTTGCTCTTGAGGCAACGTGATTTACTGATCTTGGCATCTTTTTTTGATTTTTTGAATGTCAGCGGCATAATTTAATCTGCACTTGCAGGGCTGCACATTCGGTTAATAAAAAAATTTGTAAAAGTAACTGAGGGAAACTCTGTTAACGAAGGCTGAGAAGCGAGCGAACTGCCTTGATGTTGGCGTCGGCCACGAGAGNGGTGTGGTCGAGGTTACGTTTACGCTTTGTTGACTTCTTTGTAAGGATGTGGCTGTGATAAGCGTGTTTCCTCTTGATTTTCCCTGTGCCGGTGAGAGCGAAACGCTTCTTTGCAGCGGCATTGGTCTTTACTTTTGGCATTTTCTTGAAAATTTAAGTTGTTTGTTATTCACCTCGGCACGTTGTGCCTACGGTCTCTCTATTTAATTTTCTTTAGAGTCGGTGTTATCGGCAGATTCAGCTTTATGGGCTTTCTCTGCTTTCTCGCCCNTATCTTTGGCCGGAGCCTCTTTCTTGGCNGGNGCCTTGAGGGGNGTGAGCATGATTGTCATGCGTTTNCCTTCAAGCACGGGCATCATCTCCACTTTCCCATACTCCTCAAGGTCGTTGGCAAAACGAAGGAGAAGCACCTCTCCCTGTTCCTTGAAAAGGATTGAACGTCCGCGGAAGAAGACGTAAGCTTTCACTTTCGAGCCTTCCTTNAGGAAGCCGACAGCATGCTTAAGCTTGAAGTTATAGTCGTGGTCGTCGGTCTGAGGTCCGAAGCGGATCTCCTTCACCACCACCTTTGCAGCCTTGGCTTTCTGTTCCTTCTGACGCTTTTTCTGCTGATAAAGGAATTTCTGATAGTCAAGGATACGGCATACGGGAGGCTCCGCGTTGGGCGANATCTCGATCAAGTCGAGTTCNTGCTGCTCGGCGATTTTCAATGCTTGTTGCAAGGGATANACACCCTGCTCCACATTNTCGCCCACAAGACGCACTTCGCGTGCGCGGATGTGTTCGTTNATCACGTACGGGTTGCGTTCGTCGCGCTGAAATCCTCCTTTACGACCTCGCATTCCCGGGCGCGAACCTCCTCCNCCCATCGGGCGGCGCGGTCCGCTGAATTGCGGTTTTTTCTCCATTCAGTATGCTTTATGTTTTTATTTTNCGGGCGCGTTCAAGCATCTTATGCCTCCTCTTTGGAGGGCATTGTGGTGCTTGCAGCCACCTCTTTATTTATTTCGTCTGCAAAGTTAATAATTTTCATCGTACCCTTATCACCTTCGCCCTGTTTTCTTACAGAAACTTCATCATTTTCGGCTTCTTTTTCGCCTACGATGAGCAAATAGGGTATTTTTTTCAGCTCGTTGTCGCGGATCTTCTTGCCNATCTTCTCATTTCTGTCGTCAACAAATCCTCTTACGCCCTGACGGTCGAGCTCTTTGACCACCTTATAGGCATAGTCGTTGTATTTCTCCGAGATCGGGAGCACAACACACTGCTCGGGGATGAGCCAGAGGGGGAGTTTGCCGGCGGTGTGCTCAAGAAGCACAGCCACGAATCGCTCCATCGAACCGAAAGGCGCACGGTGGATCATCACCGGACGATGCTTCTGATTGTCGGAACCGGTGTATTCAAGNCCNAAACGCTCGGGAAGGTTATAGTCAACCTGGATTGTACCGAGCTGCCAACGGCGACCGATTGCATCCTTCACCATGAAGTCGAGCTTNGGACCATAGAAGGCNGCCTCTCCTTCCACCTGACGTGCGGGAAGACCTTTCTCTGCACAAGCCTCAATGATGGCCTGCTCGGCAAGGTGCCAGTTTTCGTCTGATCCGATATATTTCTCTTTATTCTTCGGGTCGCGAAGCGANATNTGAGCTTCAAAGTTCTTGAAGTCAAGTGCGTTGAAGATATAAAGAATAATATCCATAACCTTCAGGAATTCATCCTTGATCTGCTCNGGAGCGCAGAAGATATGGGCATCATCCTGAGTAAAACCNCGCACGCGGGTCAAGCCGTGGAGCTCNCCGCTCTGCTCNTAACGATACACTGTTCCAAACTCTGCAAGACGCATCGGAAGATCGCGNTAAGAACGGGGATATGTTCTATAAATCTCGCAGTGATGGGGGCAGTTCATCGGCTTAAGCATNTATTCCTCTCCTTCTTCGGGGGTGTGGATAGGCTGGAATGAGTCCTTGCCATATTTAGCCCAGTGACCGGAAGTGACGTAGAGCTGCTTGTTGCCGATATGGGGAGTGATCACCTGAAGGTAACCATATTCTTTTTGAATCTTGCGAAGGAACTGCTCCANACGATCGCGGAGTGCNGCTCCCTTGGGAAGCCAAAGGGGAAGACCCTGACCCACTGTCGGGGAGAAAGCAAAAAGTTCCATCTCTTTTCCAAGCTTGCGGTGGTCGCGTTTNTTAGCCTCTTCAAGAAGGGCAAGATATTCATCNAGCATCTTCTTCTTGGGGAAGGAGATACCATAGACNCGCACAAGCTGATTGCGTTTCTCATCGCCACGCCAATAGGCACCGGCAAGAGAAAGAATCTTCACTGCCTTGATGGGGGCAGTGTTGGGGATATGCGGACCGCGGCAGAGGTCGGTGAAATTACCCTGAGTGTAGGTAGTGATCTTTCCATCCTCAAGCTCGCTGATAAGCTCGCATTTATATTCTTCGCCGCGCTCGCCGAATGCCTTGAGAGCATCCTCCTTTGAGATATCAGCGCGAACGATATTTTCTTTACGGCTGACNATTTCCGCCATTTTCTTTTCAATCTTGGCGAAATCCTCAGATGTGATCTTATGCTCTCCGGGATCGATATCGTAGTAGAAACCGTTCTCGATGGCNGGACCGATGCCGAATTTCACACCGGGATAAAGCTCCTGAAGCGCTTCAGCGAGAAGATGCGCTGAAGAGTGCCAGAAAGCGTGCTTCCCTTCGGGGGAATCCCATTTGAAAAGNTCGATGGATGCATCCGCGTCGATAGGACGGGATATATCCCATTCCTCGCCGTTCACTTTCGCGGCGAGCACGTCTGCGGCAAAGCGGGGAGAGATGCTCTCCGCAACCTGAAACGGGGTTACTCCGCTCTCAAACTGCTTTACGCTGCCGTCCGGAAAAGTTATATTGATCATAAGTATTGTCTAATTATCACAAAATTCGCGCAAATATACAAATTTTTTCCGAATCTGCCAAAAAGAGTTGAATCCCATATGATTTTTTAACTTTCCATCAACATTTTCCGCTATCCTCCAATACTATCCCATAGCGGTCGATTTCTTCTATTAAGGGAGGGTAGTCAAGTTCGGAATATATGGAAAGATCAATTTCATATGGCAAATACAGGTCGTCGATGAGTTCGAGTATTGGAAAGAGGTCCTTACGATCAAGCCCATCCCCTTTTAATGTAATGTCTATATCGGAAAACTTCTTGAAATTTCCTTTCGCACGAGACCCATATAGAATTATTTCATCCACTTTTTCACATTTNNTTATAGCTGCAACCAAAGCTGCTATATTTTCATCTGAAAGTCCGGTATCAATCATCTCCATTTAATCTTTCCTTTCTTTCCAACATTTCATCATGCAATTGTCTCATAAGAGGATAATACTCATTTATGATTCTTTTTGCAATTTCCTTTGACTTTACATCATTATAATCATGAGCCGATAGATTTCTGTCAAGAATCATATTCATCCATGTNGCATCTGANATNAGTCCNAATTTNAATGCACGTCTATATACATCTCTCGAACCGGCAAGATCCACCTCNCCTTGATAAGTCATATAGTCTTTCAGCAAATTCCACGACAGCTCCTGAGTGAATTCGAATCGCTTTATCAATGCCTCTCTAACTATCTCTTCTTCAATCGGGATATTTTCTTCAGAAAACAGAGAGTACCTATCCTGACCCGAAATCATATCAACCAGTTCCTTCAAGCGGTCAAATGCTCGAGAATAACTATCAAGTCTCNGTATGTATCTTTTATTTGATATGTCCATTTTTCCGAATTAAAAAATTATTTCATTCTCTTCAAGAGGTTATAGCTGGGGATGACTCCTGCCTCGCCGGCTTTCGACANATCCACGAATGCCTGNCGCTTATTCCCCATCTGAAGATATGTTATGCCACGGTTGTAGTAGGCCGGTCCTAATTCTGAATCNAGTTTCAATGCCTCGCTATAGCATTGCATGGCNGAAGTGTAGTCGTGAAGGGCATAATAAAGATTCCCCTTATTGAACCAAGCAAACACTAATCGCGGATCCACTGCCAACGCCGCATCATAATCGGCCCTGGCAGCCGCCAATTCATTGGCCANCCCCCGGCGCTTGAATTCAGCCTCCACAGCATCAGTTCCCTCTTCGGGAGCATTTGCAGTGGATAATGCCTCTGCCTGACGGGCATACNCTCGCGCCATCAANGCAACNGTGAAACGAGGATCAAGTTCGATCGCCTTGTCAAGAGCNNCTATGGCCGCAGGATAATTCTTNANNATGGTCTGCGCCACTCCCAACGCCAAGTAATCAGCCGGACGAGCCGCNCCGTCTGCAATGACCCCTCCGTAATATTCGGCTTTNGCAAACACCTCCTGCGCCCTTTCCTCATTTTCAAGACTCGGCACGCCCGGAGTGAGATATACCTTCTCACGAATATAATTCCCCTGATTGAAATCATCGAGTTCGCGGAAATAATTCGAGATGGTGCGCAGCGATNCCGGCGATTCATAGAAGGAGAGGGAATATAACGGCTCGGGCTCCACATTCATGTCGCGATCCTGCACTCTTCCCTTGATTTTCTCATTATANGANAGCTGAGGCGACTGCGTGCTGCTCACNGTGACAAGTTGATTNAATTTCTCCATCACCTTGATATCGTTGTCGATATCNTCCGTATCGCTATCCGAATCTTCCTCTTCGAATCCTTTGGTATTCGCTCCCGAGGCGATTGANGGGCGGTCGAGCTTGAATGTAGTGGGATTCTTCACATATTTCTTGATAAGATCCTCAGCCTTGTTCACATTCATTATAGCCTGGCGCATATCCCCCATCTTATGNTAAGCCTCNGCCATGGCATAATATGCGGGATAGAAGCGGGGNTATTTCTTTGCTATGCTTTCGAATCCCTTAATTGCATCGCGATAATCGCCGANTTCGAGCTGAATNAGCGAACGGTTGTAACGGGCGTGGAANTTGTCNGGTTCAATTTTAAGCACTTCGTCAAGGTCCTTCACAGCCCTTTCGAAATCNCGCACTTCATATCGGAGCANNGCGCGGTTGAAGAGAGCCGCGGCGTTGAAGGGGGTGAGCTCGATGGCATAGTTATAATCCGACATTGCCCCGAAGAAATCATCNTTATTATAGCGAAGGTATGCACGGTTGAGGTAATAGTCGGCATCNTGAGGATGCAGCTTTATCGCTTCATCCATGTCAGCGGCAGCTTCTTCCCATTTTTTCTGACGAGATAATATCTCGGCTCTCATCAAGTAAGGATTAAGGTTNGCAGGAGCAAGTTTTATGGAGGCCGTGAGGTCTTCTATAGCTTTGACGGTATCCCCCTCAAGGAGTCTGAGACGAGCACGGGCCGTGATTCCATCTTCAAATTTCGGATAAAGGCGCATGAGATGGGAGAAAGTGGAGTCGGCGGAGGGGTATCTTTTCAGTTCGGTCTCTGCCACGGCCTTATAGAAAAGGAAATACTTATCGTCGGGATAATCTTTAAGNCCGATATTGTAATCCTCCACAGCCAAGGAGTCTTTTCCAAGATATTGGCGAGCGAACCCCCTCACCTTATAGCTTTCNGTTTTGAATTTATTTCTCTCGATAGCCAAGGTGCAATCCTCTTCCGCTCCCTTATAGTCTTCAAGATAAAGCTTGGCGAGTCCNCGGAANAANTAAGGGTCGGAAAGATAAGGCTTAGCTTTGATGGCCTGNTTGAAATATTGGATTGAGAGCATATAATCGTCCATCGAGAGCACATTGCGCCCGATAGTGATACACTGTTCGGCGTTTATTTGCGCTCTTGCGATGTTAGGGATAGCAAGAGACAATGCCGCAAATATGATGAGATTTATAATTTTATTCAGTTTCACATTGCAAATTTAAATAAAAAATTCAATATCAGTAAAGATATTTGTATTAAAACCCATAAATAGTTATCTTTGTGGGATGAAAACAGAGAATAAGGAAATAAAATATCCTGTGGGATTGCAAAGCTTCAGTGAAGTCATTGAAGGTGGGTATTTATATGTTGACAAGACAAAGTTCATCCATGCTCTATCCAAAGGGAAATATTATTTCCTTTCTCGTCCTCGCCGATTCGGCAAGAGCCTTTTCATATCCACTGTAGAGGCTTACTATCAAGGCAGAAAAGATCTATTCCAGGGCCTTGATATTGAAAAGCTCACCGACTATTGGGAGCAACACCCTGTTTTTCACATTGATCTAAGCAATCGTAATTATAAGGATGAAGAGTCACTCATTAAAGAGCTGAATGCCAACCTTGAAATGTGGGAAGAGAAATATGGGAATGAAAAGCGCGACAGGGATCCAGAAGAACGTTTTTCCTATCTTATAAGAAAAGCTTTTGAAAAGACTGGAAAAAAGGTTGTCATCTTAGTGGATGAGTATGACAAGCCTCTCCTTAGCACAATTGACAGGCCTGAATTAGCGGAAACCTACCGCCATATCCTCAAAGCCTTCTATTCAAACCTAAAGAGTCTTGACAGCTGTATCCAATTGGCTATGTTGACCGGAGTGGCTCGTTTCAGTAAAGTATCCATATTCTCTGATCTCAACAACCTACGTGATATTTCCTTTGAAGACAGCTATTCTGAAATTTGCGGGGTCACTTCCGATGAACTGGATAAATATTTCCAAGAAGGAATGGCAGAAATAGGTAAACATTTCAACAAAACAGAAGGGGAAGTCAAAGATCTGCTACGTCAGAACTATGATGGTTATCATTTCTCACGCCGCTCAGTTGACATCTATAATCCCTTTAGCCTTATAAGTGCTTTTGCTAAGAACGATATCGGAAGTTATTGGAGTGATAGTGGCACTCCAACCTATCTTGTCACTTTGATTCAAAAAATGAATCTCCCTTTCAAGAATATTTCTCCAGTAGAAGTTGACCGCGTTTATCTTGAAACGGCTGGTTTACTCGCGTCCGATCCTATACCTGCATTCTATCAATCAGGCTATTTAACTATAAAAAGCTATGATTCGGACACCGATAGCTATGTTCTGACCTATCCAAATGAAGAAGTGAAGGAAGGATTTTTAAAATTCCTTCTCAGGTCTTATATCCCGGAGATGCAACCCGGATCTGGTTTCACTATTCCAGATTTCATAAGGGCTGTACGCAGGGGGGATGCTGAGGCATTTATGCAAAGTATGAATAGTCTTTTGGCCGGTGTGCCTTATTCAGAGAAAGGATCTGCCGAAAGTCATTTCCAAAATGCAATCTATCTTCTCTTTACCTTGCTTGGATTTTTCGCCCGTATTGAGCAACGGACATCTGACGGCAGAATAGATCTTCTTGTTGAAATACAAGACAAGGTGTATATATTTGAATTTAAGATTGACAGCTCGGCTCAGATTGCAATGAATCAGATTAAAGAAAAGGGATATTGGCTATCTTATCTCACTTCCAACAAAGAAATTTTCCTAATCGGTGCCGATTTCAATACAAAAACACGCCGTTTAAGCAGCTGGCTGATTGAAAAAATTATTGGGAATCGATAAGAGTAATTTAGAACCTTATCCTTTCCGTAACGTTTACCATAATAAAGGAAGGTGTTAAACCTTACTCCTTTTATGCAGTCTTTTCTTTAGATTCGATTATGTCAAACTAATGTATATTCCTTGCGGCGGCGGGATTTAAGCCCGGACCCGGAAGGATTACCCTATCCAAATTTTGCTTCGCTATGCAACAGGAAAAAAGAGAAAAAATCGTGGTGATTGGCGGTGGATTCGCCGGTATCAACCTCTGTCAACGTCTCGACAAAAATAAATATGAGATCGCACTGATCGATAGAAACAATTTCCATTGTTTCCCTCCTCTGTTCTATCAGATCGCCTCTTCGGGTCTGGTGGAATCTAACATATGTTTCCCTTTCCGCAGAGAGTTGAAAAGAATGAGGGATGTCACCTATCATATGGGGCATGTGAAGAATATCGACCTTGAGAAAAAGGAGGTAACCACAAGTTATGAAACAATCCCCTACGATAAACTCGTGATTGCCGCCGGAGCCACCAACAATTATTTCGGCATGGATAATCTCCCGCAAGAGACTTTCGGCATCAAGACAGTGGCGGAAGCAGCCCATACTCGCGATGAAATTCTCGACCGTCTCGAACGCGGCGCCCTCTGCAAAGATCCTGTGAAAAGAAAACAACTTCTGTCGTTCCTCGTCGTCGGGGGCGGACCTTCAGGAGTGGAGATTGCCGGTGCGCTCGGAGAGATGAAGAAATATATCCTGAAAAAAGAATATCCCGAACTTTCTCCGGATGATGTAACAATCACTCTTGTGGAGGCAGCTCCTACGCTTTTGGGTGCAATGCGTGAAAAATCGCGAAATAACGCACTCAAAGGGCTCCAGGAACTAATGGTGAATGTTCGTCTCAACACCGGCCTGAAAAGCTATGAGAATAAATACGTAACATTTGCCGACGGGCATAAGGAATATTACGAAACCTTGATCTGGACAGCCGGCGTAAAGGGGGAACCTATGCCCGGAATCCCTGCCGAGTGCATCGGACGCGGCAACCGTATCGTTACAGATGGTTACAACCGTGTGAAAGGTCTGGAGGATGTATTCGCTGTCGGCGATATTGCATTAGTTCAGACAGAGGAAACACCCAACGGTCATCCTCAGATGGCTCAGCCCGCCATTCAGGAGGCGCGAAATCTTGCCAAGAATCTGAATGCAGGTGAATTTATCTCCGAATTCAAGTATCACGACAAGGGTTCGATGGCCACAATCGGAAAGAACCGTGCAGTGGCCGACCTTCCCAAATTCTCTTTCTCGGGTTGGTTCGCATGGATTGTATGGCTTTTCATCCATCTTATCTCCATTCTCGGAATGAGAAATAAATTGAGCGTACTGATGAACTGGCTATGGAATTATCTCTTCTACAGCACATCCTTGCGGCTTCTTCTGCGTCCCACAAAATTCCCTCTCCGACGACACTGGGGAGACTAAGAGTCCATCTAATAATAAAGATTATGAATATCAACAAAATATTTTTAGCCGGCAGCATGGCATCGCTGATGTTGATTACAGCCGGATGTTCCACTCTAAGTGGCATTTTCGGTCCGAAGAGTTCATCGGATTCTTCAGGTTCGGGTAAGAAATCTGCAAAGACTGAGGCAGTGCTTCCGCGCGACCGTGAACAGATCGGATCAGGCGAGGATCTTAAGACCTATACTGCCGAAGATATCAAAAAGGGTGTGGTGAAAGGCGATTGGGCCATCGAGACTGTGAATGGGAAGAAGGTGGTAGGCGAAAAGGCTCCCTATCTGCGTTTCTCTCCTGCGGAGAAGATGGCATATGGGAACAATGGTTGCAACTACCTCCATGGTCCATATAAATATGATTCCGCCGAAAAAACTCTTTCTTTCGGAGATATGGCCTCAACAATGATGCTTTGCTCGATCCCCGGTATCACAGATACGGAGATCAATCAGGCATTAGCCAAAGTGACTACCTACGATTGGAAAGCACTCGATAATGAATATTATCTCTATTTCTATGATGCGGAAGGTACGGAGGTTATGAGCCTTATGCACCAGAATTTCGACTTCCTCAACGGCACATGGCTCGTAAAGAATATCGACGACACCCCCATCAATGATCCTGAGATGAAGATGGTGATTGATGTGGATGAAGGGAAGGTACACGGCAACACCGGATGCAATCTCTACAATGGCGCTTTGGAAATCGACATGGAGGAGGCAAATTCGATATCATTCAGTTCGATAGGTGTCACCCGAATGGCATGTCCTGATCCGAACCACGAAACCGAACTCCTTGTGGCTCTCGAAGAGGCTTCCACAGCTAAGCCGATTTCAAAAGACGAGGTAGTGCTTTTCGATGCTCAGGGAAAACAGGTGCTCCGTCTTGTCCGCACCACTGATGAATAAAGAAATTATAGATAGCAATAGATAGCATTAAAACAGAAGAATCCGCGACGAATTTGCCACGGATTCTTCTGTTTTAATGGAGATATCCTTATTAATATTCATCCTTATTAATCCTCATCGTCGTCATCCTCCCAGTCGAGGAAGAATTCATCGGCGGTATAGGTATCCTCTTTGAAACGAGAAAGCTCGCGGCCTTCTCGCTTGGTGGGACGGCCCAGGCCTTTGCGTCGATCCACGAATCCGGAAATGCGAGTCATCTCAAGGAGCTCATATTGCGAGCGAGCCGTGATATTCTCCAAGTATTCGGGTACGAGCTTCGCACCCAGACGATTCCCCGTCAATTGCTTTACGCGGAATGTATATGTGATCGGCGGTTTCTTCACATCTATCACGTCCCCTACTTTGATTGCTCGGCTGGGCTTTACAGCCACGCCGTTCATAGTGACACGCCCTTTCTTGCAAGCATCTGTGGCTATAGTGCGCGTCTTGAACACACGCATCGCCCACAGCCATTTATCTACTCTTACTTCTTCCATCTTATCACTTATTATAATGGGTCATGGCGAAATCTGCTCCCGAAAGGCAATAAGCCCTTACGGCCTCCCCTACATGCTTTAGAAGTTCCGGCATTTTCTCCATCTCTTCCTGAGGGAAACGGCCAAGCACATAATCTATCTGTCCCCCTTTCGGGAAATCATTCCCTACTCCCACACGCAGTCGGGCATACTGCTGAGTGCCAAGTTCGGAGGCGATATTCTTCAAGCCGTTATGACCGGCGTCGGATCCCTGCTTGCGGAGTCGGACGGCTCCGAATGGCAACGCTATGTCGTCCACAATGACAAGAAGATTCTCCAAGGGAAGTTTCTCCTTGTTCATCCAGTATCTTACAGCCACGCCGCTGAGATTCATGAAAGTGGAAGGCTTTAGAAGCATAAGCTCGCAATTCTTCACCTTCATTTTAGCCATCTCCCCATACCGGCAGGAGGAGAAATCCACTCCTGCTGATTCTGCAAGGGCATCTCCCGCCATAAAACCAATATTATGGCGCGTATTCACATATTCGGGCCCGATATTACCCAGGCACACAATTAAAAATCTCTTCATATTCTCATCCGGCTCCCGATGCTGCTCCGATTTTGAAGAGAAGCCGAATAGAGCCTTTATCTTATCTAACAATTTAATTTCTCTTTTTCTTATTAATACGGATTATCTCGATTAATCGCGAATATATAAAGGAGACCATACCTTCCGGCATGGTCTCCAAAATTTTCTTGCTTTCTTAGAAGATTAAGCCTGAGCCTTAGCAGCGGCACCACGTGCGGCACGAGTGAGCTGAACGGCGCAAACTACAGCGTTCTTAGCGTTCATAAGCTCAAGGCCCTCATAGTGGAGGTCGCCTACAGCCATTGACTTGCCAAGACCGAGAGAGTCAACGTTTACTACGAGACGCTCGGGAATTTCGCTATATACGGCTTTAACTTTAAGTTTACGCATTGAAAGAGTGAGCTTACCACCGGCTTTAACACCCTCTGCGTGACCTTCGATCTGAACGGGAACTTCCATAATGATGGGCTTATCAGGATAAACCTCCTGGAAGTCGATGTGAAGAACTGTATCCTTCACGGGCTGGAACTGAAGCTCCTTCATCACTACCTTCTTAGTCTCGCCGTTGACAGTGAGGTCAACCTCGAAGATGTCGGGAGTGTAGATAAGCTTGCGAACGTCCTCGCCTTTCACTACGATGTCAGTAGTGATGATGCCGCGCTTGTCATCGATCTCTACGAGCTTCTCGCCCGGTTTAAGTGTGCCGTTGAAAGGAAGCTCAACGAGTGCTCCACCATTGATCACTGCAGGGATTTTTCCCTCTTTACGCAAAGCCTTTACAGACTTCTTGCCTAACTCCACGCGGGGCTCGGCGTTCAAAACATACTTCTTCATTTCTTTTGTAAAAGTTTTTTGTGTTACTCAAAATAAGTTATGCTCCGGGCAAACAAATTTCCCATCACACCAGTTACGCTTTCGGTATTTTCATCCCGATGCGCAAATCTCTGCAAAATTACTGCTTTTTTTGTTAACCACCAAATAGTTTTGCGCTTTTGATGATTTTTTATTGGATGAAGCCTAAGCATACTCTCAACGGGCAACTGTAAAATTAGTGATTCTTCTGATGAAAACGGTATTGATAGAAAAGCCAATTAAGATTGGGCGCGACGATAGCGTTGATTTGGGTGATTTGGAATTGACGCATATTCTCGTTCCAACACTCCTCTAGATATCAAACTTGGTAGAACATGATTCCGAAGATATGACTTATCCTTTCCTAATATCAAGACGAGATCTTGAATTGTACGCCAGTCTGAGGTAATCTCACAAATGAGTGTCTCCATCTCAGATTGACTCAAACGTTTTCTCTTTAAAAGGGAGCGAGCTTCCTCACTTAAATTAGACTCTTCAATAATTATCTTAGAGCTATCAACATTAGTCTCTAAGCTATCAACATTAGTCTCTAAGCTATCAACATTAGTCTCTAAGCTATCAACATTTCCATTTTTACATACCTCATTATCACTAACGGCTCTATTTACGAGATGATACTTGGTTCCACGACCATAACCATCAGACAAGAGCCATCCTTCCTTACACATTTGCTGGAGCAACGAGGTTATATCAGATTTATGGAGGCGGAGAACATATCTTAAGCGCTCATTTGTTACATACCCCTCTGTCAATGCTAATGCCAAAACGGTTTGAATCTGAGAGGAGAGCTTTTGCGCATCCAACCCTAGTCGCTTACTTAATTCATCCAATACTTCTGGTTGAATCAAAGATTGCATGGAAAGCCAAAATTCAACCTTATCTGGTCTGGTACGTTCAAATATAAATGGAGCTTTCCAGTTATTCCTTCTCCAACCATCCATTATTTTTGCTCCTCCACTTCCTGCCTTCTCCGCAGGACCCAACATCATGAACATTTTTTGAATAGTAGGATTCCTACAGATACTTTCACCTCCTTCAAAAAATTGTTCTTGAGACACTAACATAGTACCTGGATTTGAGAAGAAATAAGTACCGTTTTTGAATATAACGGTCAATGAACCTTCTGCCTTATAATCAGGATGCACACAGAGATTCACGAACACTTCCCTGATCGCTACATGAGCCGGAGACTGATCTATTCGCTGATTATCCTTGATGCTAAACGGTTTGGGTAAGAAACTTTGTAAACGTGGTAGTGTCCGGAGATAAAATTGAAACAAATTTGCCTCCCAAGTACCATCCGGATAGATTCTATCCAACCAGCGATCAGTATCATTAAATGTTGTTTCATTTCTATAATCCGGAAAGAAGTTCGGTAGACATTCATCATCGGTGATTGCATCTGACTTTCCGAACATCAAAATACCGGCGACCGTAAAACCCTCTTCACCAGAACGTCTATCTTTCCTATATGCACCGAGTTGCCTGAGGAAACTAAAATCATCCAAAGTTGACCAAACATGATCTGGCTTGGCAATATTGAATAACTGACGGTACTGGCGGAGAGACTCCTTGTCAATATCATCAATTGTGAAACCATCAAGTATACGTTTATCAGTAGTACGAGTAAGATCTGCATCAGCAAACATTCTTTGCACTTCGCTTCGAGTACATTTAAAATCCCCTTCATAACCTCGCCTATAAGTACCACTATATGGATCATGTCCAACATGAACAGGACGCTGATCTCGACTCGCACGAGGCACCATGACGATTAGCACATAAGAATCCTCTACTTTTAATGGCTTGACATCATCATTATTAAGGAGATTCAGGTTAATCGTATTTCTATTTCCCAAACCGGCCCATAAATCTTTTTGCAACTTATCAACATCTTCATAGGTTAAATTATCCGACTTCAATCCATCTTGCTTCTCCTTGATACCTAAAATAATAATTCCACCGTTGGTGTTTGCAAATGCACTATAGGTTTCCCAAAAAGATCCAGGAAAACCACCTTTTGCACCTTTGAATTCCAACTCCTCGTTTTCAACTATTTCATGAATTGAGTTGAAAAGATGGGATACCAGCTCATCGAATAATTTCATCTACCTTTCTATTTTATCAAGTTATCAGATTGTCCATTGAAAATGGATTGAAACTCATTATAGTTCAGACACTCAAATCTAAAAAAATTCTCGTCACAATAATTACATTCAAAAGGATATTTCCACCAATAAGAATCTTTAGGATCACATATATCTAACCGATTACCACATCTCGGGCAATATAATATTTCCATATCATTCATTTCCATTTCAAAGCTGTCGTATTATAACTAATCTGTTTTAACTCTACACAATGCTTGGTAAATTCCAAAGCTTCCAAGGGATTTGAAATACAACACATATTGGGTATAGTTGCGGCAACCTCTTCGGGAATGTCGTATGTCTTTGTCTTCTTCCTCACTGACCAGTGTCATGGTAATAATAAAAAAACTTTCTGTATAGTTTTGGCAAGCGACTAAGCCCTTTCGACTATAAGAAAGTTCCCTTATTGCGTTATTATATTAGTATCATGCTATTTTTCTCATTTCGGTCTTTGTAAGACTACCCTACTCAGTTAGTATGCAAAGTTACGAAAAATTTTCAATATTCAGTAATGAACGAGACCTTTTAACACAAAAAACTACTCTCAACTGACAAGTTATTTTTAACCGAGTTGCCTCAAAGGCCGGTCCACCAAAGGAATTATAGCGACCTTCCGCAAAGATGAGCGAGATTGCAATACTGACATTTGGCATCGTCGTCCACCGGTTCGAAAGGGGTCTCCTTATCAAATATCTCCGAAAGCACCTCCTGTGTCTTGGCAAGAAATTCTTCATTGCGTTCAAGATGAGTATGAAGACGATCGTATGAAACTCTTTTCCCCGGCTCGGCGTCACGCCCCATTTCAGGAAGCGTCTCGCCATTCTTGGCGAGTTCGGAAATCTGATAGATAGCCAACTTCACAGGCACATCCATCCCTCGGTGGAAGTTCATCAGATTGGCATAGAGCATAAGCTGGAAGAGATTCTTCGCATTGTCGTCGCCATTGAATATCGATTCAATATCCCGTGCCCTGACTCCCGCGCTGCCGGTCTTATAATCCACGATGCGATAACATCTCTCCCCTTTCTGATCGGTGATTATATCAAGACGGTCGATCGCATATTTCATATTCACCTTCTCCTCTCTCCCCTCCAAGGGCCATTCCACCAATCCGGAAATCTCTCCGCCGGCAAGCTCAAAGGGAGCAAGCGAAAGGTCGTAGATCAATACATCGCGCACCTGCGATTCTATAACTTTCCCGATTTTTGCAGCAGCCCCTTCGAGAGGAGTGGAAAGCTTATCTTCCGGAAGATGGAAATGCTGTCGGTTGACAGATTCTGTGACCAACTGTCTAATCAATGCTTCATCCTCTATCATAGCCCGGATCCGCTCCGGGGTCATGAGAATCGGCTCGTCGAGATATATCTTGCGCTTCCCTTCAGGGAAATAGAGATGAAACATCACCTCATGCACCACATTTCCGATCCCTATGGCATCAAGATATTCCGACGGCTCATTTTCGGCACGAAGCCCCATCACATTCTCATAATAGAATTTCACGGGACACATGAAATAATTGCGCAATGCCGAGGCCGAAAAATTTCGCTTCGAGCCGCGGGTGAGGAAGTCGTTCAGCTGACTTTCCACAAGCTCGGTCTTCTCCACCCCTCTTACTGAAGAATTAGAAGGGGAAAGGAGAAACTTATGATTTTCGAATTTGAGAAGGTCGGGGGCATAAAGATAGCGCAGCTGCATCAGATAGCGCGACATACCTCCGCTCCTCATTCCTGATGAAGCACGAGCATCATAAATCATCGTCACCTCTCTTGCTCGCGATATCATTCGATAGAAATAATAGGAGAAGAGGTCTTCGCGATAGTTGGAATATGGAAGTCCATAGCCATGACGCAGGGAATCGGGAATAAATGTTCGTCCTGCCGATTTTCGGGGCATCACCCTATCGTTCATCGAAAGTATAATGAGGCGGTCGAAATCGAGGGCACGGGTCTCGAGAAGTCCCATCACCTGCAATCCCTCCAAAGGTTCACCCTCGAAGGTAACGGTTTCGGCCGCTAAAAGCTTATCCACCATAGTGAAGACCCCATTGACACCCATCTCTATTCCATGCTCCTGACAAGCATTAGCCAAACGCCGGAGCGCATCGCGATACACCTCTATATTCGAACGGTCGATTCGGCTTTTCATCAATCCTTCCTTCACCGAATCAAGAGCCGCCGACACTCTCACCAGCACTGAATCAATATAATCGATAATCCCCGCAACGCTTATTCCCTCCGGCAGGGGACGGAGTATTTCGGCCGCTTCCTCGCTGAATTCGCGCAGTTCGGGGAGGGTCAACGCTATCTTATGATGATGATTGAGATAGCCATTTATTGAGGAAATCTTCTTGCTTCCTATCACGGCGTGCATGTAGGGATGCGAAAGAAGCAGACGCAGGTCTTCATGATAATACGCGATGTCGTCGCCCGCTTTCCTCTTGGATGCTATCACACGGCGCAGATGATATATGAACGACATTACTGAGGTGATTCGCAAAGGATAGCCCATAGTGAGATTCACCGCTGTCAGATCATTAGGGAGCGAATAGAGGAATGGCATCAGCAGGTTCTCATCGGGAAGCACCACTGCCACTCTCGCTCCATATATTTCCGACTCCTCATCCTTATTAAGCATATCCTCGATGCTCCTGCCTGCCACTTTCCCTTGGGCAGCATTTGAGGGCGCACCGATGGCAGTAAGCCTGTCGGGCATTGTATCGGTATCGCTCTCGGCCATGATATCCTTGGCCCATTCCGGCGATGGGAAGTTGCGGCGATTATATTTGAGGAAGGAGGCGGCATCATTGATCGCTTTTGAAAGAACGGGGCCTGTGCCGTCCCAGAAAAATTCCGCATAATCCCCTTTCACCCCTTCTTCAGCCGGAATACTTTTCAATTCCTCGAATATCAGAGCCTCGGTGGTTGACAAGGCGTTAAAACCTACCATCACCACCTTCTTCCACGGCAGGATATTGCGTCCATGTATCTGCAGGCGTTGGAGCGCAAGCTTATATGCGCCCCCGGATGTGCATAGACGGTCGGCATGGAGCGAATCGTTGAGTGCATGGTAAAGAGGGGCCATTTGCTGCCAGAGAAGAAGGAATTTATTCTTTATGTCGGAGGGAGGTGTCATATTTTTCCAGAAGCGTTCCACTTCCCTCAATCCCGGAGTATAACCGAAATATCGCTCCATCACCTCCACCTGCTCATCCGTAAGGAAGGAGGAAGCAATTTCGCGGTAGTCGGTCACATTCTTGAAGAGCGAATCGGCATCCACATCGTATTGATCCACCTCGCTGAAATCGGAAAGCAGGATTTCGCCCCAGGAGCGGAAGGAATCGAAGTCGGTGGAGCCTTCGGAATCACCCTTGAGTTCGCGATAGATGTTATATAATCTGAAAAGGAGGTCGATTCTGGGCGCCACATCATGGTCGGCGAGGGCAGCCACAAAATCTGTGATCGAGGTCACGAAGGGAGCCATAAGGGTGCGGTCTTGGCAAGCGTCGTTAAGATATTTCAGAAAGAATGTTCCGGCACGTTTATTTGGAAACACAAAGCAGAACTCCGATAGATCCTCGAAGTTTGCATGATAGGCAATGGCCAGAGATTCAAGAAATGGACGCGGAGATGTATCTATCCCCTCGTCGAATAAAGATGACTGTCGTTTCATATC
Organism: Bacteroidales bacterium; assembly: GCA_014800245.1. Classification (GTDB taxonomy): domain Bacteria; phylum Bacteroidota; class Bacteroidia; order Bacteroidales; family Muribaculaceae; genus Lepagella. The sequence goes on from JAAVGM010000017.1 coordinate 29,467, forward strand.
CGCAAATATAGTAAGATTTACTAATATCTTCAATATCTTTTATAGAAAATATTGCATCAATCCTTTATTTATCCAAACTTGATTGTTATATTTGCAGAAACAAATATTGAGATGATTACAGAGGATATAGCTTACCCGATTGGAGAACAGGATTTCAAATCGCTTCGCGAAATGGGATGCGTGTATATCGACAAGACAATGTATATAGAAAAGATTTTGCGCCAGCGCACCAAATATCTTTTCTTCGCACGTCCACGCCGATTTGGGAAAAGCCTTTTTCTTTCAACTCTACGCTATTTCTTTGAGGGCGAACGGCACCTTTTCCAAGGTCTTCACATCGATTCTTTCGATTGGGATTGGCAAGCATATCCTGTCCTGTATCTCGACCTCAATACCGACCGTTTCTTACAACCCGGTAAACTTGAGGGGGTGCTCAATACCTTATTCCGAAACTGGGAGAGAAAATATGAAATAGACGAGATTTCCGACGATTATTCCCAACGTTTCAAGACCATAATTGAGACTGCTCATGAAAAGACGGGGCGTCAGGTTGTGATCCTCGTGCATGAATATGACAAACCGCTTGTTGGCAATCTGAATAATGATGAGGCTTTCGAAGAATATAGAGCGGAGCTTGCTTCAATCTATTCTAATCTCAAAAGCTCAGCAGAACATATCCGTTTCGTATTTCTCACAGGGGTGAGTCGGTTTAGCAAACTAAGTGTGTTTTCGGATCTCAATAACATTCGTGACATCTCTTTCTCAAATGATTTTGCAGATTTATGTGGAATCACAGAAAGGGAGATGCTTGACTCTCTTAGCCCGGGAATTGAAAAACTTGCAAAGGCATATAAAATTTCTTTCAAAGATGCTTGCAGCCTGTTGAAAAGGAATTATGACGGCTATAAGTTTGCAGGGGAAGGCGGGGATATATATAATCCTTGGTCCTTATTCAGCGCGTTGGCAGAATCCCGTATAGGCCTTTATTGGAGCCGCACAGGAATGCCTGTAATTATAGCGGAATCGCTAAAAAGAATCAATGCTGATCTTGAAAAGATATTGAACACAGCCTGTCCGTTTGATATGCTCTCCGGACTTGATCTCAGAAGTCCGAATCCTCTTGCACTACTATACCAAACCGGCTATCTCACCATCAAGGATTATGATCTCACTTCCGATATAGTACGGCTCGGTGTGCCCAATATTGAGGTAAAGAAAGATCTCTTTGATGTGTTGCTCCCCTACTATATAAAGGTGAAAAGAGAATCCCCTACAGCATTGGTCTTCGATATAGTCCAATCCATTAAAGGAGGAGAGCCGGAAAAAATGATTAGAGATCTTGATATTTTTTTTGCAGGAATTCCATATGATATGAAGATGGAAGATGAAAATAATCTTCACAATGCTCTTTATATCCTTCTTTCCATAATCGGGATTGATGTGCATACAGAGGTCCACACCTCCTGCGGACGAATAGATTTATTAGTCACAACCCCGGACTATATCTACATTATAGAATTGAAATTCAATAAGGATTCCAATAATGCTATCGACCAAATAGAGGCGAGAAATTATGAATCCACTTATCTTAACGATGCACGTAGGATATTTAAAATCGGAGTCAATTTCTCTCCCGAAACAAGACACCTTGATAAGCCGATTATCTATGAAGTTGAAAAATAAAGTGTGCAAGAATTGGCATTCACACTTTTATTTTATACCTTTGTAGAGATGAAGTTTTCAGACATACCCGGACATACAGCCACAAAACGCGCACTCATTGAGCTCGCCGATGCCCGAAGGATACCCCACGCACTAATGTTGTGCGGGCCTTCCGGAATCGGCAAGATGTTGCTTGCCAGAACTTTTGCCGCATACGTGCATTGCACTAATCGACAGAATGGCGAGCCTTGCGGCATCTGTCCGGCATGTCGTCAGCACGCTTCTTTCAATAATCCCGACACTCATTTCATCTATCCTATCGTGAAGAAGGATAAGATCCTCCTTTCATCCGACCGTATAGAGGAATGGAAAAAAATGCTCACTGAATATCCTGCCATGCCCCCCGAACGCTGGCTCGATATAATAGAAGCAGGAAATTCCCGTCCGAGAATATATGTCAATGATGCCGAATATATCGTCTCAGCAGAGGCTATGTCAAGCTATGCCGCAGATTATAAATTCTTCATCATATGGCTCCCGGAGAAGATGAATATCGAGGCTGCCAACAAGCTTTTGAAGGTGATCGAAGAACCCACTCCCGACACTGTCTTCATCCTTGTCTCAAATGAAGAGAACCTCGTGCTCCCCACCATATCGTCGCGCACTCAACGATTCAATATGTCGCCGCTATCACGGGAGGAGATCGGGGAGTATATGATGAAGAAATATGGATTGAAGGATTATGAAGCTTTCGAATTGTCGCGCCTCGCCGAAGGGCGAATCTCGAAAGCCGATGAAGTGGCGGGATTTTCTGAGGAAAAGGAGGAATTTGAAGCCCTTTTCCGCGACATAATGCGGAATGCATATGCTAAAAAGATAGGTGCGCTTAAAAACCTGAGCGAACGCACAGCCGCCTTCGGTCGCGAAAAGCTACTTCGTTTCCTTAATTATATGTCGAGAATGACACGCGAGAATTTCATCTTCAATCTCAAGATGCCACAGCTCTCGATGCTCACTCGTTCGGAAGAGGAATTTTCAAAGCGCTTCTCCCCTTTCATTAATTATGGGAATGTGGAGGATATAATCAACGAAGTAGGGAAAGCGGAGACAGATGTCTCGCGCAATGCCAACGCAAAGATTGTGATGTTCGATCTCTTCCTCCTCATCATCGGGTTCCTTCATCGCAAGCCGAATGACTGACACCCTTTAATTCAGCAATTTAACCTTTTAAAACTACTAATATAAAAAACCAACTAAAATGAAACCTACACTCTTTATTCTTGCAGCGGGAATGGGTAGCCGTTACGGCGGCCTCAAGCAGCTCGACGGTCTCGGTCCTAACGGCGAGACAATCATGGATTATTCAGTTTATGATGCACTACGCGCCGGGTTTGGCAAGATCGTGTTTGTGATTCGTAAAGACTTCGAGCAGGAGTTTCGCGAGAAAATCATTTCAAAATATGAGGGACACGTTCCTGTGGATGTTGTGTTCCAGAGCATTGACGCTCTTCCGGAGGGCTTCACAGCAGATCCCGAACGTTCGAAGCCTTGGGGCACAGGTCAAGCCGTGCTCATGGGCAAGGATGCCATAAAGGAACCTTTCGCAGTGCTCAATGCCGACGACTATTATGGTCCTGAAAGCTTCAAGCTTCTTGCCGATGCATTGAAGGAGATGGAGGGAAAGAAGAATGAATATTTCATGGTCGGCTTCAATATCGAAAACACTCTCAGCGAGAATGGGGGTGTGAGCCGCGGTCTTTGCTCTGTTGACAGCGAAGGCTATCTCACAGACGTTGTGGAATGCCATGGAATCGAGCGCAAGGATGGCAAGCTCATCCATCTTGTGGATGGCATTGCAGAGTCTTTCCCCGAGAATGCAAATGTGTCAATGAATCTCTGGGGCTTCACTCCCGACTATTTCGACTATTCGGAGAAAGCTTTCATCGAGTTCCTTTCCAAGCATTCAAAGGAACTGAAATCTGAGTTCTACATTCCGACCGTAGTCAACGATCTCATCAAGGCAGGCACAATCCGCCTCAAAGTGCTTGAGACTCCTTCAAAATGGTTTGGCGTAACCTATGCCGCCGACCGTCAGGCCACTGTGGATATGTTCCGCAAGCTCACAGAAGAGGGTGTGTACCCCACTCCTCTTTTTAAATAATGATCTCCAATCCTTAATTATGGGGGATTAAGCCGGAAGGTTTAATCCCCTTTTTTAGGCTCCATCCACTAAAATATGTTAAAATGCCAGGGCGGCTATTTTTGAGCTAAAATATTCTTTTTCAGAAGGAGCAACCTTTGCGTTGCGACTGATGAAAAAGAATATTTGAGCCA
>JAAVGM010000018.1 GCA_014800245.1 Bacteroidales bacterium
AGTTCAGTGAGAAAATGAGAGAACATTTCCGTTTTATTGTCGGAGAAATTTTCATTCTTTTACAATCAATTTATTTTTAATAAGTTATGACAGATTCAGTAAAAAAAATAAGGATTTTTTCTTAATTTTGGAGTGAATTTTAACTTATTTTTTAAAATGATACAAAAAAATTATAACAATAGGGATTTATTTGATTTTATAAATACGCATTTGACAGACGATCCTAATAGTCTTTTAATGAAATATAAAGGAAAGACTCTTAATTTTGATCTTAATTTTGCAATCGACCAGATCATAAACCGCAAGAAAGGGAAAAAGAAACTTTCCTCTTTCATTGCTCACGAGTCTTTCCTCTTTCCCTCATCAATCTCTTATGAGCAGGCATCTGATGAAAGGGTGGCTCGATTTCATGCAAGCTTGATTGGAAAAGATAAGAGCGTAGTGGATCTTACTTCCGGCCTCGGAATAGATGCCATGACAATCTCTATGGCGGGTAATCATGTGTTGGCAGTCGAGATTGACAGGATGAAAAGTAAAATTTTAGAACATAATGCGGAAATATTGCATCTGAATAATTTCTCAGTTATTAACGAGGATTGTTTGAATGTAATAAGGTCTCTTGATTTTCCTCCGGATTTCTTTTTTATTGATCCCGCACGACGCGATAGTGATAATAAAAGAACATACGCTTTCTCTGATTGTGTCCCTGATATAACCTCTTTTTATAAGGACTTAATTGGGAAAGGGAGCATTCTTTTAATCAAAGCCTCCCCTCTTTTGGATATTTCTTCGGTAAGGTCTCAGTTTGACAATATTACAGAGATTTATGTTGTAAGTGTAAAAAATGAGTGCAAGGAGATTCTAATTAAGATCGCTCCTGAGAAAACTCCAAATATAGAAATAATTGGAGTTGATCTTGATGATACGGGGATAATCTCATCATTCTCAATTGATGAACCTGTGAATTCTATCAAAGATAGCGGACATGCAATTCCAATAGCGGATCCGGATGAAATAAGAGAGGATATCTATTTATATGAGCCAAACTCCTCAGTTATGAAGATGAATGCAGCGGAAAGCATATGCCAAAGATTTGACATGATGAAAAAGGTAGGGAAAAGCACCGAGCTTTACATCTCCCCTCTTCTTCATGAATCATTCCCCGGGAGAATTATAAGAATCAATCGGAAACTTTCTTCGTCAGATTTAAAGAAAATGAAAGGAGGGAAATACAGCATTGTAACCCGCAACTATCCTCTTAAGGCTGAGCAATTGAGGAAGAAAATTGGAGTTGGAGAAGATCCCTATAATTTCATATATGGAATGAAAGCCGGTGATAAAAACACACCTATCTTGATAGAAGGGACAAAAATATGATAAAATAAAAATGGAGATTTGTCATCATTGACAAACCTCCATTTTTTTAAGTTAAATATTTAAAGTTTCATCCGGCTTTTTTAGAATTTCATACCGCAGGAGAGAACAATCTGGCTATTGTTGAGCGAAAGAGAAGCTTGCGGAGAAACCACGTTTGATCCCGGATCAGGAGTGAAAGCATGGTATTCACTACCCATATGCTTATACACGTAAGCAAGATCTACGTAGAAACCACCTGTTCTGTAACCCAAACCGCAGGTAACATAGTTGGTGGTGTTATCCAGGCGATAATTGGGCATCGTTCCGGCTGTATAGACTGTAGTGGCATTATCTTTTAACTTCTCTTTCACCGGAGAAGAGACAAAGCTATAGCCGGCTCTAACGCTGAAATTAGGGGTGACACGATATTCTGCACCAAGACGCAATGTGTTGGTCTGACGATAATAATCCTTTATATCCTGATTTGTCTCAGCATAGATATCCGAAATGAATGGAGCGCCCTTCATGCCATAATAATCCCAATCATAATAATCGTCAGAATAGGTTGGCTCCGAGAACTTCATATGCTGATAGCCGGTCCATTCATAATCGGCTGAAACAATAAACTTTGAACCAATCACGCCTGCTACACTGGCGATAAATTTCCAAGGAGTGCGGAAATTTACATCATTATAACCCGGAGTGCCATTATTGGTCATAGGATTATACTCTCTGTTATAATACGTTCCCAACACATCGGCACTGAATGTCTCTGTGAGGCTATACCATGTGGGAGTGTGCATTGCAAAACCGATACGCAACTCCTGTATAGGCTTAACTATAACTCCGAGCTGATAATTGAATCCCGATCCATTCGCACGGTAGAGATTCTGCATATTCCAGTTTGAATTAGTCTGCTCAAGATTATCGGAAGAAGGATTGTAAACCCAAGCGTTATTGAGATCCTCACCCCAAAGACTCTGAAGACGATAGTCGAAATTCACAATATCGAAATTCATACCCCAATACACTACATTAGAGATGTTTCCGCCGATAGCGATATTGTACTCATCTACCGAACCCTTCTCGATAACATCGAAATAACCGGAGCCGTATGTTCCCGGCACATTATTTCCATCTATATTTGCAGCATCTCCCCATTGTCCGGTCCAATAAGGGTCATCAGGATCCCCATTCGGATTGATAAGGTATCCGTCGTAACCCAAGATTGTGAGCCAGGGAGCTGCAATTCCACCGTCATTTGGATTATATGGATCAAAAGAATTTGTGGATTCAACATCTGCCACAGTCAATCCCGCATTATTGGCCATGCCTGCCATATAATTACTCATCGAGACATTCAATGAGGGGATCACTCCTTTATAGCGGCGGTTGAAGGATGCCGCTTTGTTATACGTGAATCCTATATTGATATTCGGCACTGCATTGCTGGGGAGACGAAGAGTTGCCACGCCTCCTATATTATTAAGGAGGAACTTTGTCTGATCCGTACTTGTCTTCATCCCCTGTGCATCTGACGATGAATGCTGGAGATCAAGATTAAGAGTGAAGCCAATTTCATTACTTCTATACACACCTATACCTGCAGGATTCTGTGAAAGCGTGGATAAATCCCCACCTAAGGCACCAAAAGCACCTCCCATCGACATGAATCGTGCTGTACCCTTAAGGTCCGGCTGAGAAAAACGATAGGCATCTACCGCACTTTGTCCGAACATACTCAGTCCTGCAAAGCACCCGGATGCTATAAAGAGTAACTGTCTTTTCATATTTTTTAATAATTATTGGTTTCTATTTATAAAATACAAACATTATCCATTAAACGAATTATTAATAGATAATGTTTGTAAATTTTCATATAATAATGTATTAAATCCAAATTAGAGAGTTTTCACTAATTATCTTCTTCCGCGTCCGCTGCCGCCACTTGCACGTCCGCCACCCCCATAGCTTCCTCCGCTGCTTCGGTTTGTGCTTGAGCTTCTACCAGTGCTATAGGAAGAAGAACTTCTTGAACTTGTTCCCGTGCTATAGCTGCTCGAAGAACGATTGCTGTTGGTTGAAGAAGATCGATTATAGGTAGATGTCGATCGATTGCTGTTATATGTGGAAGTCGAATTTCTGTGACTACCTGTTCCAACCGAAGTATTGGAGCCGCCGGAGGTAGTACCATATCTTCTGTGACCATCCGTTCCAACGGTATATGTCTGGCGATTAACGGTTGCCTGTCCGTTTGCACGGTTAGGAACGGCTGTATTGCCGAAAGAATATGTGCGATGATGATTCACAGAAGTATTTCTATTGGAAGCGGATGCATGTGTGCCACTGTACCCGGGACGATTTCCAACCGGACGCCCTATGTTGCCACCGGGACGAGTATTGTTTGCCCAGTTGCTTCCCGGACGATTGGGAAGACGTCCGCCGGGAGCATAGTCGGCATAGAATGGGCGACCCCAAGATCCCCAACCGTAACTTGGACCCCATCCGGGACCCCAGCCCCATCCCCAGGAGGGACCATAATTCCATCCCCAACCCCAGCCAAATGAGGGGCCCCAGGCCCAGGATGGGCCTAAGCTCCAGGAGGGCCACAATTCAAAGCCCCACATAGGATTATAAGACCAATAATATGAAGAATTCCATCTCCATGACGGATACCAGGAATAATAGTCGTAATAGCCGGGCCATCCATATATGGAATTGAAGTATGGAAGACCGTTCTCGAAAATAATATTTACGTTGCCGTAAGAGTTATCAATCACGTCGGCCAAGATATCCGCATTATCTACTACAACTGTAGGGTTATAGAACTTCTGAATCTTCTGAGTATATACGAAATCCTCCCCATTTTCAGCTTGAACGCCTATCGTATCAATAGGGCTCTCGTAATACTGGCCGCGACGATTATAAGTATCGACATCTATAGAACTGAAATCCTTTATATAATTAGATTTCTTTTTCTTGCTCTCCACCGGTTGCGAAGAGTCTTTCTTCGGATTGTAATATATATCGTCAAACTCCTGAGCTTGAACAGCAGTTCCTGCTAAAGCAAGAATAGCCGTGGCAAATAGAATTTTTTTCATAGCTCTTATTGTTTAATAGTTTAACCTTTATTTTTACTTTTAGACAAGAATTTTTTATAAAAGTTTATTCTTTTAACATTTTATTATCAAAAATCATGATTATTTTCTAATAAATGCAGAAATTTGATTAAAAATGCAAATAAAAGTCCTTACACAACCTTAGAAATTCATCGGTAGGCTCTTTTATTTTCTTCTCAAGAATCAGTTCCTCTTCAATCAGGCAGACCTCTTGTCCATCCTTAAGTTTAATGAATTCGAGCAATACTCTTTTGCTTTTCAATCCCGGACGGCCTATGATAATTGTCTTTCGGGAAAGTTTCAATCCAAATTTTTTTGCCGATTCATTTAGATGATGCGATTGATCGGTAGGGACTATCATAGAGATCAATCCGCCATCGCTCAATATTCCACTCCCCTTTTCTAATAACCTTTCCGGAGACAGGGAATCTTGATGACGAGCCCTCTCTCTATTAGTAACAATTTCTTCTATTCCGGAGTTGAAGTATGGAGGATTTGAAATTATCAGATCGTAGTCACCCTCATTCAATGAATTGAAGTCTGTCAATTTTGCAGAAAGACGTTCACTCCAAGGGGAATTTCTAAAATTATCTGCTGCCTCATTTATGGAGGGTGAATCAATATCAATGGCTTGAATTATTGCTTCGGGGAATCGCTGAGCGCACATGAGTGCCAACAGACCGCATCCTGTGCCGACATCCAATACCTTCTTCACATTTTCAGTCGCCGCCCAACTTCCAAGAAGAATAGAATCCACCCCAACTTTCATAGAAGATCGGGAATGACCCACTTCAAATTGCTTGAAAGCAAACTTTTCCGAACTCATTTATTTTTCTTTTTTCTCCATCCTCCGCTCTTTCCGCCAGGTCTTCTCTTGGAAGATTTCTCCTTATTATTATACACCTTTTTATTAATATCAGGAACTGCTCCAAATTCCTCCGGAACCTTTGCCTGAGGCACCTCCCTTTCCATCATCTTCTCGATTCGATGCAATTTGCCGAAATCAAGTTCAGAAACAAATGTCACCGCCTTGCCATCCCTATCGGCACGTGCTGTGCGGCCTATACGATGGATATAATCTTCCGGATCACGAGGCACATCATAATTGATCACAATCTCAATATCATCTATATCAATCCCTCTCGAAAGGATATCTGTGGCTACAATTACATTTATCTTTCCGGCCTTGAAATCAAGAATAACATCGTCTCTCTTAGTCTGTTCGAGATCAGAATGCATTTCTGCCACCTTATAGCAGTTCCCTTTTAATTCATGCGCCAATTGCTTCACCTTTAATTTGGAAGATGAGAATATAATAGCTCGGTTCGGGCGCTCGGCCTTGAATAAAGACTTTAATATAGGAAGTTTCTGGGTTTCGTAGCATATATATGCTTTTTGGTCGATCTTCTCCGCCGGTTTTGACACGGCCAATTTTATCTCCACCGGATCTCTTAGGATTTTCTTTGCAAGATCCTGAATTTTTGGAGGCATTGTGGCAGAGAAAAGCAACGTCTGCCTTTCCTTTGGCATTCTGGATATAATCTGAAGAATATCGTCTGCAAATCCCATATCGAGCATCCTGTCGGCCTCATCAAGAATAAAGAAAGATACCTTAGAAAGATCTACATATCCCATACTAAGATGAGCAAGAAGGCGTCCGGGAGTAGCAATTACAACATCGGCTCCTGCTTTCAAGCTCTTTCGCTGTTGTTCGTAGCCGTAACCATCTGTACCGCCATATACCGCACAGCCGCTAATCGGCATAAAATAAGCAAAACCTTGCAATTGACGGTCGATCTGCTGGGCAAGTTCCCGAGTGGGAGCCATCACTACACAATTCACTTGATCCTCGGGATAGCCTCCCTCAACAAGTTCATTTATGACGGGAAGTAGATAAGCCGCTGTTTTGCCCGTGCCGGTCTGGGCACAAGCCAGAAGATCTCTACCTTCCATGATGACCGGGATTGCAGCCTCCTGTATTGGGGTGCATTCATCAAAATGCATATCATATAGTCCGTCTAAGACCGAATCGTTGGTCAATATATCTTCAAATCTCATCTTTATTCTATGGTTACATTCGGGAAATTGCACCGAATCAGGGTACAAATATAATAATTTCTCATTATATATTATATAATTTCCCAACAAAGAGAATATAAAAATACAATTTTATTTTTCTTTTGGCTTTAAAAGACCACGACTTTCAAAAAAGTTCAAAAATAATTTTATTTTTATTTTATTAAGAATCAGTATATTATAAAAAATTTAATATTTTTTTTACAATTTTCAAAACAATTATCTTAATCCTGATGTTTAGAATACAGAAAACCAATTAAACGTATAGACAACATGAGACAGCAAGAAACATTTAAAGACCGCGTAATCGGACTTCAGAGCAACTTAATGAGTTTCGCATATCAGCTTACATCAAACCGTGAGCAAGCAGAAGACCTTCTTCAGGATACTACTCTTAAGGCTCTTTCAAACGAAGATAAGTATGTTGACAATGTAAATTTCAAAGGATGGATCTTCACCATCATGAGAAATATCTTCATCAACAACTATCGTCAGAATGTCCGTCAGGCCACTGTAATCGATAAGACTGAAGATCTCTATCATCTCAACATCAGCCAGGATTCAGGCATCAACACTCCTGAAGGCTCCTATGCTGTAAAAGAAATTTCGGTTGTCCTCAATTCTTTCTCNGACGACTACCGTATCCCNTTCAANATGTTTGTTGCAGGTTACAAATACAACGAGATTGCAGATAAATTGAATCTCCCCCTCGGCACTGTNAAGAGCCGTATCTTCTTCGCTCGCAAGAAACTTCGCGAAGAGCTCAAAGACTACCGCTAAGAACATATATCATTACTAAAAAATATAGACGCATTTAATCCCCTACTCCCATTCAGGGTTTAAATGATTCCGACGTCTTACGTTAATTGGTTAATGAAGGATCTAAGTATCCAGAAAATAAAAGGCAAGGATTTAAATCCNTGCCTTTTATTTTAGGCTCCATCCACTAAAATTTCTTAAAGCCAGGGTCGCAGATGTGCCCCGGATATTGCTCTGCGGATTCAGGCGCATAGCGGGCTATGCAACTGAATCAAAGAGCAATAGACGGGGTGCAGCTGCGAGACGGGAGGTAACTTTTCCTACATTATCGCATTATGGATATTCTTCCCACTTCAGTCTCAATTACGTTCTTTGTCCAGAATGCTAATCTTTTTAATTACCTTTTGCCCGGCGTCTTTTTGGGTATTTTCTTTCATCTTTTCAGTCACAGCCGAAAGGCTGCTCCTTCTAAGATGAAAGAAAATACCCGAAAAATCCGCCGCCCTGGCATCGAGAAATTTTAGTGGATAGAGCCTTAATTTCCATTAGAAAGAAAGATGAAGCGAAACTCTCAGNCCCGACTTATCTATATCAGGGCGATTCTTATAAGTTAATCGCCATACATAATCGAGTCGAAGGATNGTAAAAATATTATCCAATCCTACTCCTATCTCCATATAAGGAGTTGAACCCATGGCTGAAATATTCGTTCCTTTNGGNAATTGGAATAATTCAGGGTTATATTCCGGATTATTCTTTTTTGACAGACTTCCNACAAATCCTTTGAAAGTGAAAATTTCTCTTAGCTTTGCTTTTTTCACNAAAGGAATACGGTTAAGAATAGCTCCATTGATAAAGTATTCCATATCCCANGAAGCATATTGATCCATGGCAAACTCCATTGGATTCAGGAGAGCGAACGATTCCTGNTGGATGGTATAAGAAAGGTTNGCATTCTGCCAAAGCAACGCCGGATATGGAACTTGGCTCCATATCTTCCCTGCCTTGACAAGAAGATTNGTATATCCGAATGCAGAAAACCAGAATCTTTTGCTTGCGGAAAATTCAGTCTTATTGAAAACATAATCCGAACCCAGGAATCTCTTAGGTCCGTATTCCTGTGTAAGAGTAAAGATGGGTGCATCCATATTTATCGGACGTCGGTTTGTTGTNCCCTGCACAAACTTTTCTCCCGGAGCGAACCGCAATGTAGCAAAGAAGCCTCCCAAAGTGTAATCCNTGCTTTTCACGCCATAAGAGTTTTCAAACTCCACCCAATCAGAGGCCTCNTCTCTCTCATATTTATATCCGATATTAAAGGATANGTTATTTCTCAATTCAAGNATATAATCGAGTTTGGCCGTATGCTTGTAGGCAAATAGATCATTATGCCTTCTTTTAATTGAAAGCACTACATTATCCTTGCTTGTGCCAAGATATCTTACACCAATCTGATCGGTCTCATATTCTATGAAAGCGCGAATTGCATTCATTGGNAATTCNTTGGAATGTTTCTTCTTTTTTAGAAATGAATATTCCACCTCGNCNTGATACTTCCATTTTTTATCCTTGAATCCATATGCTCCATATCCACGAAAGAAGAAATGATCGGAAAGAGAGGAGGTTGACATTCCTCCCGCTTTCAATCTCAATCCCTCCACATCATTGAAACTTAAGAANGTATTGACCGGACCGATATTAAATTTNCTATTTTCCTTTGATGTGCCCACATATCCTTGAAAAGCAATTTTTAGAATCTTCTCTGCCCAAAAGAAAAGACCCACATCCCGAAGCTGCGTAGTGATATGNGNAAGCCTCTCTTCCGCNTGNGATAACGGAATTATTCTCTTCTCATNCCAAAACAGATCATCCCTTGATGAAAACCCGTCTTCTTCAAAATAACTCCCTAAAGAAGAGACGTANTTAGAATATTCTTCTAAATCGGAATATGAAAAATTCTTATAGCGGGTCTGGCGTGAAGCGAACAGCGAGGGTGTGACTTTAAAAAGCTTAAGCTCCATTGTAACATCATCAAGCACTTTATGCACTTTNCCCACAGAATCTTTTTCAAAATTCTGACTTACGAATATATTNTCGATGTAGTTAAGATTAATAGCCTTCGGCACTCGCATCGAAACACGCTTCACATATTTCACAGAATCNTTCACAGGAATAAAAAGCCTTCCATTAAATCCGAACGANTCCGGAGTCTTTGGGGCAAAGGTAAGCTCNATGCATGANTCTCCTCCNAAGGGAACAGTGTCGGCAATCTCAAACTTATAATAATCNGCAGCTATTGCAGAAAGCGGACTGACAAATCGATTCTGCATAAGATTTATATCATTATCATAAAGATCTATCTCCCTTAGAACATCTGCCAAGGCGGAGGCAATATTATCGGTTTCAAACATATCGGTTACACCGTTGGATTTGAACCCCGTAATTATCTCCTTATTCATATGGGGATTCTTTCCCATCATCTTTATTGCTGATGTTTCAANCAAAGCAAGGTCAAGGATGCGCTTGCCTGTCCAAGGAGCTGTATCCACATATTGCTCCATGAAGCTAAACTTCTTTTTCAGNCCGGATGAATTCTGAAACTCCGTCTTAAAATCATTTTCTCCGATAAGAGTTTTGCTATATGATTCATAATTATATCTTGNCANTTCGCGTGGATCNGCCTTTTTTCGGTCGGCACGCACTCTCTCCATAAGATCGACAGCAGGATTATTTTTCTTTGAATACTTTTGACGTTTCCGTTTAACCACTACCTCTTTCAGATTCACAACCTTTTCTTCCTTTTCAACATCCACAAGCAAAGAGTCTGNAACATTCGCTGTTACAGAAATTACCCCTTGAGCATTTACCGGAGCATTCAATAAAAATATTAAGAAGAAAAGATATATAAATATGTGTTTCATTTAACGCAAGCTGCTTTATCTAATTTTGAAATCCCACTTTTATTAAAAAGGAATTTAAGATTACAAAAAATAACATTAAATAATTAACGAAAAATCATACATAAAATATATATTCCGTCGTTATAAAAATATGGGAAAAGAAATCGAACACAAATATCTTGTCGTTTCCGACAGCTTTAAGTCATTANCTAAGGAGTGTCACACAATCAGTCAAGGGTATCTGTCAAAAGATCCTGAAAGAATTGTNCGGGTAAGAATAAAGGATGATAGAGGGTTTCTCACAGTCAAGGGAAAAACAGATAANGATTCCCGCGCTGAATATGAATATGAGATTCCGGTAAAGGATGCAGNGGAGATGTTGCCTCTTTGCATTGGGAATTTTATCCAAAAGAGAAGATGGATTGTGGATTTTGAGGGCTACACCTGGGANATTGATGAATTTATGTCGCCNAAAGTTCCTACAGTNGCGGAAATTGAACTCATTAGTTCACATCATGATTATCCTCTGCCGGAATTTATCGGCGAGGANGTTACNGGGAATCCCGCATANTACAATTCAAATCTTTGAACTATAAGGATTCNAGTCTAAAGATCTGNCGGNAAATAATACTGNCCTTTCTTTTTAGTGNCTGATCCATATTCCACTGCATGTACCGGACAAATATGGTAACAAGCCAGGCAGGAAAGGCAATTTTTGCCCCATGCCGGNCCATCGTTTTCCATCGCNATATTCTTTACNGGACATGCTTTTGCACATTTTCCGCATCTTATACATGCAGATGTGTGATGCCATTTATCTNTNGAAATACCCATCCATTTAAATAGAGGATAGCCAAGCTTTGTACGCAAGCCCGGGAGCGAACCTCTTGTTAAAGACCATTCCCACTTTCCCCGACTTATCTTTTCTCCAANCTCCCCTATTCGCGNCACNGCNTTTTTTAGTTTGGACTCCTCTAATTCNTTACTATCCACATCAAATCCCGGAAGNAGGACATAGGTATTNGGCATNATTACGCTCCATGCGCCCTTTANATTCAATCCTCTCTTCTCAAGAGCCTTTTGAAGCATCTCCGGNGTNCNGCCTGTTTCATCGCCACATGTGCATACCATCCAAACAGGTACGTTCTCATTCTTAATATTTTCAATTANACTCTCCGGAATTTTCTCTATGAAACTTAGTACTATCTCAGGCACACCCCAAGCGTANACAGGGAAAACAAACCCTAAAGACNNACCTNTGAATTTCAGTTTCAGAGCATCTAAATCNGGTATAAAGAATAATTCTTCGGATATCTTTTCTCCTATCTGCTTTGCCGCATATCTTGAATTGCCTATGCCTGANAAATATAGAATCATAGATTATGAATCAGTTAGTGAAAATTTTAAAAATAAGTTCTGTCAGAAGGTCATATTCGTTTTGATANGATTCCACCCCTTTGCTCTTCTTGTCGAATTCGCGACAATAATGAATTGCGCTCACTGCTTGACGAGGGTTATAATATCTCAAACCTTCTTTCACATCCCTAAGCTGCCACGCACTTTTCATTCCCAATCCTTCGAGCATCCCCTTTTCACTCTTATCNGAAAGNAAATGCGCAATACAAAGTTTCTGGAAAAATGAGAATACCATGCTGTTGGTGACTACTGTGGGGTTTGTCTTNGGATTGCTCTCAAAATACTTTAGAATTTTCATTGTCTGAGGAAAATTCTTNATAGAGATCGACTTTATCAGCTCAAAATTATTATAATCCTTTGAGATACCGATATGTTGCTCCACGTCTGCTGCCGTAAGCTTCCTATCAGCACCCTTTATCATAACCAACTTGTTGATCTCTCCGAATATCTTATTTAGAGGAGTGCCGATATAATCGCAAAGCATTGCCACAGCTTTCTCTTCTATCGAGAATCCTAATGAAACGCAATAATCTTTTACATGTCCGGGGAGCTGATAGTCTTTTACAGGATCGCTTTTGAAAATAACAGACTTTGAAGCCGCAGCAGCNTTGAGAAGTTTTGAAGTGGCATTCAATTTATCCCCTTTATANGCTATGACAAAGACAGTGGTCTGACTTGGATTTGNAACATATGAAGCNANCTTTTCAAGTTGGGTCTTNGCCTGGTGCATGGTCTGTGCCTCNTTCAAAACCACCAANCTGCGATCAGCCATCACAGGAAACTGTTTTGCAGAGGAAATCACCATCTCTATATCCGAGTCATTNCCAAAAAAAATTGACTGATTAAAATCTCTATCATCCTCCGGAATAATATGATTCTCGAAGGCTTCTACAAGAGTGTCTATATAATATGCCTCCTCTCCCATCAAGATATACACCGGAGCAAGAGGTCCTTTCTTTTTTATGCTTGTGAGAATATCACGAAATCCCGGATTGCTCATTTAAAAATTTTGATAATGGTTTGTTACTTGGNNTTCTGAACATANTGTTCTTCCCTTTTATAATCAANAGAAGGAAAATAATAATGCTAATAATTGCTATCCAAGGNAATCCACTTTCACATACACCGATTTTTTCAATCTCTATTGAAAGAAAATCATTCTTGATTAGCCATGCTGTTAGAACCACCAAAGAATTATTTANNGCGTGNGCAAAGGCAGAAAGCCATATCGAGCCGCTCCAATATAAAAGATAACCGAAAAAAGCACCTAAAAGCAAACGTGGNAGGAATCCAAAAAATTGAAAGTGCATGAATGAGAAGATAAAAGCAGAAAACCAAATAGCACAATGTGGATTCACACCGCTTGCCACTATCCCTCTCTGCAAGGCTCCACGAAAGAATAATTCCTCCGAAAAACCGGTAAGCACTCCAATAATCAGTATGCCGCTTATCAATCCTCNAATGGAAGTGGCAGAAAGCAGAATCTCAGNTGATTTTTGAGCTTGCTCCTCCAACCGACGAAAGGTGGCCTCAACACCGCTCAAAGAAGGAGGGAAAGATATCGACTCATTCCAGAAAATTATCTGATTAAGAGCCGGCAAACCTATTATAAAGAGTAAAACCACCCAGAATATCTGTTTCCCTTTAGGAGAACAATCCATGCCCACTTCTTGGATGGGACTGCGTGAAAAGACTCGTGCATATATCAATGCAGGGATTATAAAAACCAATACACACTGCAAAGAAGCTATTATCAGTCCCTTTGTTCTTTCATCACACTCAATCTTATTGATGAGAATTACACCTATAGAAAGGGCAATCATCATTATAAAGAATAGCGAGAAAAGAACTCCAAGTCGTGCTAATAGAGAAGCAAATCCGGTCTTTCCTGACAAATTATCTCTCATTCTGTCTGACTATTCGAATTTCTTTCTTGTGAAAATAAAATCTTGACCGAGATATTTCTCTCTTACAATCGGGTTAGCAGCCAACTCCTCACTTGTGCCCTGAAAGAGGACCTTACCTTCAAACAAAAGATATGCTCTATCGGTTATGCCCAAGATTGAATCTGCTTTATGATCAGTGATGAGGATTCCGATATTCTTCTCTTTAAGATGGTAAACAACCGACTGAATATCCTCCACCGCAATCGGATCGACTGCCGCAAATGGCTCATCAAGCATAATGAATTTAGGATTTATAGCCAGACAGCGGGCAATTTCCGTGCGTCGTCGCTCTCCTCCTGAAAGATTATTACCTAAATTATGGCGCACTTTCTCAAGAGAAAACTCCTTAATAAGCATCTCCAATTTTTCTTTCTGATACTCCTTTGAAGTGTTGGTCATCTCGAGAATTGCACGAATATTGTTCTCGACACTCATCGTGCGGAACACTGATGCCTCCTGCGGAAGATACCCGATGCCAAACTGTGCGCGCTTATACACGGGATAGTCGGTGATATCATGATCGTCAAGAAACACCTTCCCCTCGTTGGGTCGGATAAGACCAACGGTCATATAGAAGGTAGTGGTCTTTCCCGCACCATTCGGGCCAAGCAGACCAACAATCTCGCCTTGAGTCACATCTATCGTCACCTTGTTAGCGACTGTGCGCTTCCCATATTTCTTTACAAGATTGTGAGTGCGAAGCACTCCCTTTTCAGGGATTTCCTCCTTCTCTTCAATCGTTTTTTCAACAATTTCTCCATCTGCCATCTCCTCCACTTCAGAGGCAGAGGAAATCACATCTAATTGCTGCATGTCGGGCTGATACCCTTCCAGCTCTCTCTCTTCTTCGGGAGTGAGTTTCTCCGGTTGAGGGGAGTCCGATTTCTTAAATCTGTCTTTGGAGAATAATGTCTTTATTTTCATTACGATCGAATTCTTATTTAGTCGTTGTCTTTCACGAGAAGAGAGCGAATATAATCTGTAAGGAGCTTAATTGCCACAAGGTTATGTCCTCCCTGGGGAATAATCAGATCTGCATATCTTTTTGAGGGAGCAATATAAAGCTCATGCATCGGCTTGAGAGTTTCTTGATAACGATCAATCACCATTTGAGGAGTACGCCCTCTCTCAATGCAATCTCTATGAATCACGCGAATCAATCGCTCATCATCATCTGCATCCACAAATACCTTCACATCCATCATGTCGCGCAATTCCTTATCGCAAAGCACAAGGATTCCTTCTACTACAACTACCTTGCGAGGAGTTATATGAACGGTCTCTTTAAGACGTGAACAGGTGACAAATTCATAAGTGGGCATATCAATAGCCTTCCCTTCCTTGAGATCTCTGAGATGCTTTGTGAGCAGAGACCATTCTATAGAGGCCGGCTCATCATAATTCATCTTGAGTCTTTCTTCAAGAGGGATATGCGCATTATCCTTATAATAACAATCTTGCGGAATCACAGCCACCTCGTCGGCTGGCAGACTTTCAATAATTTTTCTTACTACCGTTGATTTCCCGGAGCCGGTTCCTCCTGCTATTCCAATGATAAGCATACACACATAAATTAATTTACCAACGACAAAATTAATAAAATCAACCTATCACACCAAATTTTTTATTAACTTTGCGAACTAAACAGCAATCTCTCCTATTAATTAAATATAATACTCATCTATCTTATAGAAAATGATTATAGGTTCGATTAAATCTTTCGGCAAATATTGTGTCTTCATGGCACACGTATTTAAGGTGCCGGAAAAATGGAAAGTATTCTTCAAACAACTTTTGTTTGAGATTAACAAACTTGGTGTAGATTCTATTCCTCTTGTGATAATCATCTCGATTTTCATTGGAGCTGTGATATGTATCCAAATGACCATCAATATAGTTTCGCCGATGATACCATCATATGCCACCGGTCTCACCACTCGTGAAATTCTTCTCCTTGAATTCTCTTCGACGATGATGTCGCTTATTTTGGCAGGAAAAGTGGGAAGCAACATCGCCTCTGAGATAGGCACAATGCGTGTCACCGAGCAGATTGATGCAATGGAAATCATGGGTATAAACTCTGCTTCATTCATTGTTTTGCCGAAAATAATTGGATTTGTGCTTTTTGTGCCTATTTTATGTATCTTTTCAATGTTCTTCGGACTTATAGGCGGCGCACTCATCGCTGAATTTACATCAATGCTGACTATAGGAAACTATATATACGGTATCCAATCGTTCTTTAATGAATGGTATGTATGGTATGGCATAATAAAAACAGTGATATTTGCCTTCATCATCACTTCTGTGGCTGCCTATTACGGTTATTATGTAAAGGGAGGTTCGCTTGAAGTGGGACAGGCAAGCACCAAGGCCGTCGTGTCAAGCTCGATTTTGATTCTTTTGGCTGATGTGGTATTAACTAAACTCTTATTGCAATGATCGAAGCAAAAAACGTATCCAAATGGTTTGATGGAGTGCAAGTGCTTCATAATATAAGCGCCGTTTTTGAAACGGGCAAAACAAATCTAATCATTGGTCAGAGCGGCTCGGGCAAGACAGTCTTTATGAAATGCCTTATCGGATTGATGACTCCTGAAGAGGGTGAGATTCTATATGACGGGCGGCGTTTCCGCTCGCTTAACAATGAGCAAAAACGTCAGTTGCGGTCGGAGATCGGTATGCTCTTCCAAGGTTCAGCTCTTTTCGACAATGAGACTGTTCTCGGAAATGTGATGTTCCCCCTGAAAATGCTTAGCGACATGAGCTATGAGGAACAGCTTGAAAGAGCACATTTCTGTATAAAGCGTGTCGGGTTGGAAAATGCTGATAATAAATTCCCTTCTGAGATTTCCGGAGGTATGCAGAAGCGTGTGGCCATCGCAAGAGCTATCGCTTTGAATCCTAAATATCTTTTTTGCGACGAACCCAACTCAGGTCTTGACCCACGCACCTCTATCCTGATTGATAATCTATTGAGTGATATCACTCATGAATATGGCATAACAACGATCATCAATACTCATGATATGAACTCTGTTCTTGGAATCGGAGAACATATTGTTTTCATCAACAAGGGTCATTGCGATTGGAGCGGTGATGATCGTTCAATATTCCGCAGCAACAGCGAATCCCTGAATGATTTCGTATTTGCTTCGAAATTATTCCGCGAAGTGAAACTCTTCCTCGAACGTCAATATGAAGCCGAAGAGGGAAAGAAATAATAGCAAGAATAAAAATCAGGGCTGCAATAGAGTGTATTGCAGCCCTGATTTTTATTCTTCTTATATTTTTATTTCTCTTTTACGCAATCAATCATAGATAAGAATATATTCAATATTTTATCTTTCACTTCATTCATATCCACTTCTATTCCAATCTCTTTCCGGATGGATGTTACCCCTTTATCGATAAATCCGCACGGATTGATGGCCGAAAACCAAGAAAGATCTGTGTTGACATTCAATGCAAGGCCATGCATTGTAATTGATCGAGATATTTTTACTCCTATCGCACATATCTTCCTTTCATGAGGGGTAGCCGAATCAATCCAAACTCCCGTGGCTCCTTCCACACGTTCTCCCTTTATGCCATAGTCATTCAATACCTGGATCACGCTCTCTTCTAAAATATTGATATATTTCTTAACACCAAGTCCTCTTTTTTCAAGATCGATTATGGGGTAAAGAATCAATTGCCCGGGACCATGGAAGGTGATATCACCTCCTCTCTCAATCCGGATACACTCGCATCCCTTGGATTTAAGAGAATTTTCATCTATAAGCAGATTTGCAGCATCACCATGGAATCCTAATGTATAAACCGGAGAATGCTCCCCTATCATCACCACCTCATCATTAATCGGATATTTATTTTTCTTCAATCCCACCAATTTTTCTTGAAAACTTTTCTGCTTTTCCCAAATGGTGCGGTAAGAAGAAATTCCGAAATCAATTATCTCCATAAACCAACTTGAATTATACTCTAAAATAGAGTTAATGGATATGTCGCTCTGCGTGATAGCTTGATCTCACCATCGGTGCACTCTCAAAATGGCGGAAACCTTTGTTCTTTCCAATCTCCGCATATTCAGCAAAAACATCGGGATGAATATAATCTTGCACCGGATAATTCTCTTTTGTGGGCTGAAGATATTGACCAATAGTCATGATTCGGCATCCTGCGGCCAAAACATCATCCATTGTTTGAAGAATCTCTTCGCGTGTCTCCCCGAGTCCGAGCATTATTCCCGTCTTTGTCTTAACCCCTTTTGAGGATAAGTATCTGAGCACTTCAAGAGAATTTTCGTATGTGGCAAAGGTTCTGACATCCGGAGTGAGACGCCGAACAGTCTCAAGGTTATGAGAGATAATATCGGGCCTCTCTGCAATCACTATATCAAGCAACTCCTTCTTCCCTTTGAAATCAGGAATAAGAACCTCCATTGTTACATCCGGACATTTTTCATGAAGCGAACGAATCATAGAAGCCCAATGGGAGGCACCTCCATCCGGGAGATCGTCACGATCCACTGATGTTATCACCACATGTTTCAGCTTCAGATCCTTCACAGATTCGCAGATATCATCTATCTCTTTTGCTTCCAGGGGCAGTGGCTTGCCGGATGTTACATTGCAAAAACGACAATTGCGTGTACATATATTGCCACCAATCATAAAAGTGGCTGTGCCTGCTCCCCAGCATTCTGCCCTATTCGGGCACATTCCGCTCGAACATATCGTGTGAAGACCTTTTTCATTGAGAAGACCTATCACTTGCTGGGTCTTGAAACCTTTGGGAAGTTTAATCTTCAGCCATTCCGGCTTTCGACGAAAATCTGCTTTTGTATCTTTTAATGTTTTCATGGCTGTATTGCTAATCTGATTCCTTTTTAATGAGAGAGGTTAGTTTATAAACAAAGTTAATAAAACTATTCAAAACCTGCAATCTTTCCCAAATATTTTAGTGGATGAAGCCCTTAAGGAATTACCTATTTATAGGTATTTTTCTGAGTAAATAAATAATTACAAACAATAATTATGTATTAAATGAAAATATAGTGTTAATTTTGCTTAGCAAAATACATGTGGGCACATGTAATCAATTATGCCTATATTTAATTCTAACTAAGTTAATCGATGAGATTATCAGATTTAAAGCCGGGTCAGACCGGAGTAATAACCAAGATACTTGGACATGGAGCTTTCAGAAAACGAGTCATGGAGATTGGCTTCGTGAAAGGACGTGAAGTAAGCGTTATCCTTAATGCCCCTCTTCAAGACCCAGTGAAATATGCCCTCATGGACTATGAAGTATCTTTGCGACGTGCTGAGGCAGAGCTTGTAGAGGTTCAACTTCTTGAAGAATGGGTTAATTCAAAAATCCTCCCGGAGACACATACAGAAATTCATGAGGATGAGGAATTGGCTCTTGTGAGACAGGATAAGATTATCAACATTGCTCTCATAGGAAATCCTAACTGTGGAAAGACCTCCATCTTCAACAAGGTATCAGGTGCAAGGGAACATGTTGGCAATTATGCAGGAGTCACGGTTGATGCTAAAGAGGGGGTGATAAAATATAAAGGCTACCTTTTTAAAATCGTTGACCTTCCCGGCACATATAGTCTCTCGGCCTATTCTCCGGAAGAGCTTTACGTGATGCGCTATCTGCGCGAAGAAACTCCCGACGTAATTGTCAATGTAGTGGTTGCTTCCAATCTCGAAAGGAATCTATATCTCACTACAGAGTTGATCGATATGAACCGAAGCATGGTGATCGACCTCAACATGTATGATGAGCTTGAAAAGTCAGGAGCGGAATTAGACTATAAGCTTTTAGGGAAGATGCTCGGTGTGCCCATGGTGCCGACAGTGGCATCGGCAGGTAAAGGGATCAACGACCTTCTCGACACTGTGATTGATGTGTATGAACTTCGAAGTAAGGATACACGCCATATCCATGTCAAGATGACGCCGGAAGTGGAAACTGCAATAAAAATTCTTAAAGATGATTTTAAGCAGGATCGCACAATATCTCATCATTTCTCCCCTCGCTTCCTTGCAATAAAGTTTCTTGAAAAGGATCCTGAAATAGAACAGATGCTTCGCCCTTATCCATGTTATGAAAAGTGGTGTAAAATTCGGGAAGAGGAAAGCGAGCGGGTCAAAAAGACTCTGAATGAAGATATCACCTCCGCGATAGCGGCAGAGAAATATGGCTTCATTCAAGGAGCTTTGGCCGAAACATTGAAGGAAGGAGAGAAAAAGGAAGAGAAATCCACAAAGATTATTGACACTTTTGTCACAAATAAACTATTTGGATTCCCTATCTTCCTTGCATTAATGTGGCTTATGTTCTGGGCCACCTTCGAAATTGGAGCCTATCCAATGGAATGGATTGAATCGCTCGTAAGCTGGATTTCCGGCTTGATAGGCTCCCACATGAGCGACGGGCCATTAAAGGATCTTCTCCTTGATGGTATAATCGGTGGAGTCGGAGGTGTGATTGTGTTCTTGCCGAATATCCTTATTCTTTACGCATTCATCTCATTCATGGAGGATTCCGGCTACATGGCTCGAGTGGCATTCATCATGGATAAACTCATGCATAGAATGGGACTCCATGGAAAATCATTCATCCCATTAGTTATGGGATTTGGATGTAATGTTCCTGCCATTATGTCAACTCGAATCATTGAGAGCAAATCAAGCCGATTGATTACAATTCTTATCAATCCTTTTATGAGTTGCTCTGCCAGAATCCCGATTTATGTGCTTTTGGTTGGAGCTTTCTTCCCCCATTACGGAGCATGGGTATTTGTTGGGCTTTATCTTCTCGGGATTATTGTGGCAGTGCTCACTGCAAAACTTATGAGGCGCTTCTGGCTTAAGACCGACGAGACACCTTTCGTGATGGAACTCCCCCCCTATCGTCTTCCGACATTCAAGGCCACGATGCGAAATATGTGGGCTAAAGCCGAGCAATATCTGAAAAAGATGGGAGGTCTGATATTGGTTGCTTCCATAATCATCTGGGCATTATCTTATTTCCCGAGATATGATGCAACGGAGGTGCCGGAATCTTTCCGCACAGAAACTTTGGCTGAAATCTCGCCTGAAAGAATGGCAGATCTTGGAGAAGAAAAAACAGATGAGCTTATTCTCAATGAATATCAACAAGGTCATTCAATCCTTGGTCACATTGGGAAGTTTATCGAGCCCGTGGTGAGTCCTATGGAATTTGGATGGAAAACCACAGTCTCCCTGCTTGCCGGAGCAGCAGCAAAAGAGGTTGTCGTTTCCACTCTCGGTGTGCTCTATGTTGGTGATGATGATGCTGAATTGCTATCGGAAAAATTGACAACACCCACAATAACGGGACACGCACCGTTCACGCCTGCTTCCGCTATGGCCTTTATGGTGTTCGTGCTTCTGTATTTCCCATGCATTGCTACGTTATCAGCCATCTCCCGGGAAACCGGTTCGTGGAAATATTCAGTATTCTCAATGGTTTACAACACTGCTTTAGCTTGGATATTTGCATTTATCACCTTTGAAATAATGTCTCTTTTTTAACTCCCCTCTCTATATAGTATAAAAAATGACAGGCCGGCATTTTGGGTGCCGGCCTGTCATTTTTTATATGTGTCTATTTAATCACTTTCCATAGGGAAGATCATTCGCTCACAAGGGGTGTGAAGTCAATAGTAAGCTTCTCGTCGCCGTCCTTATAGCTGACATTGATTTCCCCACCTATTGTGCCCTCTGCATTCAGACGAAGCATAAGTTCTGCAAGTTCATCCTCCAGATATTTCTGGATGGATCGCTTCAGCGGACGGGCACCGAAGTTCTTGTCATAACCCTTTTCAGCGATGAAGTTCTTGGCTTCTTCGGTGAGGTTCATCTTAAATCCAAGCGACTCAATTCTTGAATAGAACTCCTTAAGCTCTATATCAATAATCGAGAATATGGCATTCTTATCGAGTTGGTCGAACATGATGATGTCGTCAACACGATTAAGGAACTCCGGACTGAAAGCTTTGTTAAGAGCCTTGGAAATCACCCCGTGGGCCTGTTCCTTCGAAACATTTGAAGTGTTGAAACCAACTCCTCCTCCAAACTCCTTCAGCTGACGAGAGCCGATATTGCTTGTCATGATAAGGATTGTATTCTTGAAATCAATCTTGCGACCTAATGAGTCGGTGAGACGTCCCTCATCCATCACCTGCAGCAAAAGATTGAATACATCAGGGTGAGCTTTCTCAATCTCGTCAAGAAGCACCACTGAATAAGGATGCCTTCTAACCTTCTCTGTGAGCTGACCGCCCTCTTCGTATCCAACGTATCCCGGAGGCGCACCAACGAGTCGAGACACTGTGAACTTCTCCATAAACTCGCTCATATCCATTCTGATCAATGCATCAGAAGAATCAAAAAGATATTCGGCAAGTTTCTTTGCAAGAAGAGTCTTCCCGACACCGGTAGGTCCAAGGAACATGAACACACCGATCGGTTTATTGGGATCCTTGAGGCCGATGCGGTTGCGCTGTATAGCCTTTACAGTCTTCTTAATTGCATCATCCTGACCCACAACCGAACCCTTGAGAGACTCGCCCATCTTAATCAGACGCGAACCTTCGGCTTGTGCAATACGCTGAGTCGGAACACCAGTCATCATTGCCACAACCTCAGCCACTTTATCCTCATTCACCTCCTGGCGCTCGGAATCGAGAGATTTCTCCCACTCGGCTTTAGTGTCTTCAAGACGTTTCTTAGTCTGGTTCACTTTGTCGCGAAGTGATGCGGCAAGCTCATAATCCTGTGCCTTGGCAGCAGAAAGCTTCTGATTAGTGAGATCATCTACCTCCTTCTCAAGAACCTCAATCTCCTCCGGCACCACAATATTTGTGATATGCACTCGGCTTCCGGCCTCATCCAAAGCATCAAGAGCCTTATCAGGGAAATTGCGGTCGCTGATGTAACGCTCGGTAAGAGATACACAAGCTTCAAGAGCGCCATCGGTGTAATTTACATTATGATGATTCTCATATTTTTCTTTCACCTGCTTGAGAATCTCAAGTGTCTCCTCGGGAGAGGTTGGCTCCACCATCACCTTCTGGAATCGGCGTTCAAGCGCTCCATCCTTCTCAATATTCTGACGATACTCATCAAGCGTAGTGGCCCCGATACATTGGATCTCTCCTCTTGCCAAAGCCGGCTTAAGGATATTTGCTGCATCCATATTGCCCGGAGCGCCACCCGCACCCACTATGGTATGAATCTCATCAATAAAGAGGATAATATCAGGATTCTTTGTCAGTTCATCAAGAACCGTCTTGATACGCTCTTCAAACTGACCACGATACTTTGTGCCGGCCACCATCCCCGGAAGGTCGAGACTGACAACACGCTTATCGAAGAGTATTCTCGACACCTTGCGTTGAACTATTCTCAGAGCCAGACCCTCTACAATAGCTGATTTGCCCACACCAGGCTCGCCTATAAGGACCGGATTATTCTTCTTTCTTCTTGAAAGAATCTGCGCAAGACGCTCAATTTCATTCTCGCGCCCCACCACAGGATCAAGACGTCCCTCAACAGCGGCCTTTGTCATATCATAGCCAAACTTGTCAAGGGCCGGAGTATCACTCTTGGTCTTCCCTTTTGACCCCTTGGAAGATGACGAAGGTGAAGATTTGGGAAATTCGGGTTCATCTTCCTCATTATCCGAAAATAAAGCATCTTCAGGACTCTTCGGAGAAGACCCTTTCTGCATTCCGGGTGGCGGAAAATCACCGGGACCTATACTCTGAATCGAAATATCAAAATTCAGATACTCATCTTTAATATGTTTCAAAACTTCACTATCCATACCACGATTATCATGAATCAGAGCAAGGAGAATATGCTCTCCTCCTATCACCTGTGAATTCATTTTTCTCGCCTCAGCCATCGCAAGCTGAAGCTGGCGGACAGCGCTGAGACTAATTTTATATTGCTGTTCGAAGAGAGTTGTTGTTTCCTCTGTCTTATGAGGCTCATTTAGGTATTCGTCAATCTCACTTTCAATCTTGTCAATTGGGATATTGAGCTGTTCGAGAATCCTGAAACCATAGCCATCCTTCTTGTGAAGAGCTGCAAGCACAAAATGCTCACACATAATGAAGGGCGAATTATATTTTTTCGCCTCCTCAGCCGCTCCTTCTATAATAGGACGGAACTGTCTTGAAAAATCGTTTTTCATCCAATAAGAGTTTGAATTGTATTTTTGTCTATTCTTATAACAATTGTTGTGCCAAAAAAGTATAAATATTTTTATTTTTCATTTTTTGAGCAATCGGCAGTCAATATAAGGATTGTAGTTGCTAATTATAAAAATAATTATTAACTTTGTAGCTAAGAATCGCTTGAAATATACGAACGCCTCGTCTAATTCAAAGGAGGCTGAAAATGCGGTTAAAGAGAAATTGAAAATGCAAGGAGACGATAAGATTATCCCGATTAATATTGAATCGGAAATGAAAAGCGCCTACATCGACTATTCGATGTCGGTTATTGTGTCGCGTGCGCTTCCGGATGTAAGAGATGGTTTTAAGCCG
Organism: Bacteroidales bacterium; assembly: GCA_014800245.1. GTDB lineage: Bacteria > Bacteroidota > Bacteroidia > Bacteroidales > Muribaculaceae > Lepagella. Next base: position 24,173 of record JAAVGM010000018.1, read on the forward strand.
GTGCATCGCAGAGTCTTGTTCGGTATGAACGAGCTCGGTAACACATTCTCTGGAGATACTAAGAAATCAGCCCGTATCGTGGGCGAGGTAATGGGTAAGTATCACCCTCATGGTGACTCCTCTATTTATCTCACGATGGTGCGAATGGCTCAGGAATGGTCGTTGAGATATCCGCTCGTATTTGGCCAAGGAAACTTCGGCTCTATCGATGGCGACTCCCCTGCCGCTATGCGATACACTGAGGTGAAGCTTGCCAAAATGGGAGAAGAGATGCTTCAGGATCTCGACAAGGAGACAGTGGATTTTGTTCCAAACTTTGACAATACTCTCTCCGAACCCGCCGTGCTTCCCACTCGTATCCCGAACCTTCTTGTAAACGGCGCATCGGGCATCGCTGTCGGAATGGCTACAAATATGCCCCCTCATAATCTCACTGAGTCGCTCAATGCTTCCTTAGCCCTTATTGACAATCCCGAAATTGATATCCAGGGGCTTATGGAGCATATTAAAGCTCCCGATTTCCCCACAGGCGGAATCATATATGGCATTCAGGGTGTAAAAGATGCGTTTGAAACCGGACGCGGAAGAATAGTGCTTCGTGCTAAAGCCGAGATTGAGAATGACGGTTCAAACGATCAGATAATCATTTCCGAAATCCCTTACGGCGTTTTAAAGGCTGATCTTGTGAAAAGTATCGTAAGCTTGGTGGAGGAGAAGAAAATTGATGGCATTGCAGACGTGACCGATACCTCTGCCAGAGGAAAGATCAACATCGTAATCGATATCAAGCGCGATGCCAACGCAAATGTGGTCCGCAACAAACTCTATAAAATGACTCAGTTGCAGACTTCATTCAGCGTCAATAATGTGGCTCTTGTCAATGGGCGCCCGAAAACTCTTAACCTCAAGGAACTTCTCGAAGCATTCGTTGAACATCGTCACGATGTTGTGATACGTCGCACAAGATACGAACTGAAAAAGGCTGAGGAAAGAGCCCATATTCTCAAAGGCTTGATGATTGCCTGCGATAATATTGATGAGGTGATTCATATAATCCGACATTCATCCACTACCGAGGAAGCACGCCAGAAGCTTGCTGAAAGATTCGAGCTCGATGAGATTCAGACACGCGCTATCGTCGAGATGCGTCTTCGTCAGCTCACAGGCTTGGAGATGGAGAAACTTCGTTCGGAATACGAGGACCTCATGAAACTTATCGCTCATTTGAACGATATCCTCACCAACGATGCTGTTTGCCGCGAGGTTATGAAGTCGGAGCTTATCGAGATTCGTGATAAATATGGAGATGAACGACGCACTGAGATCAAATTGGAATCCAGTGAATTTAATGAAGAGGATATGTATCCCGACGATCCCATGATCATCACTATCTCCCACCTCGGCTATATAAAGAGGACTGCCCTATCAGAATTCCGTGCCCAGCACAGAGGCGGCGTAGGTGCCAAAGGAGGCAACACTCGCGATCAGGATTTCATTGAATATATCTATCCTGCCACCAACCATAACTACATGCTCTTCTTCACAGAGAAAGGGCGTTGCTACTGGCTTAAGGTATATGAGATTCCGGAAATGGCCAAGAATTCGAAGGGCCGAGCTATTCAGAATCTCCTGAATATTGATTCCGACGACAGGGTGAACGCTTTCATTCGTGTGGCTAATCTAAGTGATGAAGAATATATCAATTCGCATAACCTTATTTTTGCCACAAAGAAGGGTATAATCAAGAAAACTGTTCTTGAACAATATTCACGTCCTCGTGCCAATGGTGTGAATGCCATCATAATCAGAGAGGACGACGAAGTGATCCAGGTTCGACTCACTAACGGCGACTCTGAAATCATTCTTGCTAATCGCGAAGGAAATGCAATCCGTTTCCATGAAAGCAAGGTTCGTGCGATGGGAAGAATGTCAACCGGAGTGAAAGGTATGACACTCGACGATACAGATGAAGTGATTGGCATGATCACAATGAACGGCAAGGAGGATGAAACGGTAATGGTGGTTTCCGAAAATGGATATGGCAAGCGCTCTCCGCTTGAAGATTACCGCATCACTAACCGTGGCGGAAAGGGCGTGAAAACTCTTAATATAACTGACAAGACAGGCAAGCTCGTGGCTATCAAGAATGTGAACGATAGCAACGACTTGATGATCATCAATCAGAGCGGAATCACTCTTCGTATGGCCGTTTCCGACATTCGCGTGATGGGACGTGCAACTCAAGGTGTGAAACTCATTGATCTTACCAAGCGAGGCGACACGATTGCTTCTGTATGCAAGGTGGATCATGACCCTGAGGAGGAGGTTGAAGAAGAGGTTGAAGAGATGAATAGCGAAATTTCTTCAAACGATTTAAACTCCGCTGATGTTAATATGTCAGAGAATGAAAACTAATGAAATAATAACCAAAAATTAACATATCTATGAAAAAGATCCTGACTCTTACGCTCTGTTCGTTGGCAGTATGCTCGATGAGCGCTCAGAAGCAAGCCGTAGATGCTGCAAAGAAACTTGCAGGCAAAGTTGACAAGATTGAGGAGGCCAGAGCTCTTATAAACGAGGCTAAGGCAAACAGCGAGACTGCAAATGATCCTAATACCTATTTCATTGCAGGAAAAATTGAATATGATGCCTACGATAAATCAAAGGCAAAGCTCGCCATCAATCCGGGCGACAACAGTGTGAATCCTCTAAATATGGCTCAGCAGGTTGTCAACGGCTACAAGAATATGGTGCAGGTGATGCCTCTTGATTCAGATCCCAAAAAGAAGCTTTCAAACGACGCAATCAAGCGACTCAATTCTCACTTCGACGACTATAATATTGCAGCTGTAACATTCTACAACGAAAAGCAATATTATCCCCAGGCATACGAAGCTTTCTTCATCGGTGGCGAACTTCCTCGCAGCCAGTATGCCGATTCCAAGGTGGCACAGACTCCTGATTCTATCGTAAACCAGTCGTTCTATAACGCCGGTGTATGCGCATATTCAGGCGAAGCTCTCGCAGATGCTGCAAAGGCATTCAGGGCCGCACGTTTGAACAATACTGACAATGAGCAGAACTATATTTACGAAATTGCTTGTTGGCAGTATATGGCCGCTAACGATTCAACATTGGAGGCTGCCGCAAAGAAAGAGATTGATGAGATTGCAAAAGCCGGCTATAATAAATTCGGCATGGATCAGCCTGTGTTCATCAATAATATTGTAAACTCTTTGGTTCTTGATGATAAGATGGATCAGGCAGCTGATCTCGTAAAAGGACAGATTGCCCAGACCCCCGATATCGCCGACCTCTATGGTCTGCTTGGATTCATCTACGACCGTCAGGGCAATGACGACGCCTCAGTTGATGCTTATCGTCAGGCAGCTGCCACTTCGGGAGTTAATGCAGATATCCTCAAAAACGTATGCAAGAAGCTCTTCAAGGTTGGAGTGGCAAAACTTGATGGAATCGATCCCAAAGACACAGCTGCAAAGCAAGCTTTGAAAGCAGATTATTTCGAAGCTGCAAAGAACTATGCTGAGCAGGCAAAACAGATGAGCCCCGACACTACAAACGATCTCAACTATGTGATTGAAAATATCGACTACGCTCTCGAACAGTATTTCCAGTAATAACTTCGGAAATTTGCCCCATATTAAAAAAGAGGAGAAAATCTTTAAAGATTTTCTCCTCTTTTTATATTATTTTGTTTAAACTATTTCGCTTAATGAAAAAAATTTTTTAACTTTGCAGTTGGATTGCAGATTATGTTATAAAACATAAAAAACTGCATTAATAGAAATCGTTTTTCTCAAAATATGGGACTTTTTTCATTTACACAGGAAATTGCGATGGATCTTGGCACAGCCAACTCCATTATAATTCATAACGACAAGATTGTGGTTGACCAACCAAGTGTCGTGGCCATAGAAAATAAGACCGACAAGCTTCTTGCTGTTGGTGAAGTGGCACATCAGATGGAGGGTAAAGAGCCTCCCGGCATCCGTACTGTCCGTCCTCTTAGAGACGGTGTGATTGCCGACTTTAATGCTGCGGAACAGATGATACGCGGAATGGTCAAGATGGTGAATCGTAAACGTCGATGGTTCTCCCCTTCTCTTCGAATGGTTGTATGTATTCCCTCCGGCTCAACAGAGGTGGAGATTCGTGCGGTGCGCGATTCAAGTGAACATGCCGGTGGCCGTGACGTATATATGATTTATGAGCCTATGGCCGCTGCATTAGGTATAGGTCTTGATGTTGAAGCGCCCAATGGAAATATGATTGTTGATATAGGTGGTGGTTCCACTGAAATTGCAGTCATCTCCCTTGGAGGAATCGTGAGCAATAAGAGTATTCGTATGGCAGGAAATGACATCACTGCCGACATACGCGAGCATATGGGTCGTGTCCACAACCTTAAGGTTGGTGTCACCACAGCCGAACAGATCAAAATTAATGTCGGCTCAGCCCTTGCCGATCTTGAGAATCCTCCTGAACCATTCATTGTTCGTGGTCCGAACAAAATGACATCACTCCCTATGGAAGTGCCTGTGACTCATGAGGAGATTGCCCGCTGCATCGATAAATCCATCTGTAAGATGGAAGATGCTATCTTAGCAGCTCTTGAGCACACTCCCCCGGAACTCTATGCAGATATCGTTGAAAATGGTATTTATCTCGCCGGCGGTGGTGCGCTTCTTAGAGGTCTTGCCAAGAGATTCACAGATAAAATCCGTATTGAGTTCAAGATTGCCGACGATCCATTGCACGCCGTGGCAAAGGGCACCGGAGTGGCACTTAAGAACATCAATAGATTCTCATTCCTTATTCGATAATAATTTTTCGATTATATATATTTTCCACTTTCTTATTCTATATAGGAAGTGGAAAATATGTTTTACGCTCCATAATGAAGAACCTTATCCACTTCATAATGCGTTATTCGGCATGGTTTGTTTTCGCATTCTATGCCATTATCAGTCTGCTTCTGCTTGTGACGGGCAACAACTACCAAAGATCAGTCTATCTGACATCTGCCAACTATGTCACAGGCTCTGTATATAAGGCTGCTTCTCAAGTGACCGGGTATTTCCATTTGAAAACCATCAACGAAGATCTTCAAGCAAATAACGCTCTTCTGCAAAATGAAGTATTGAATCTGAAAGAACAGCTTGCGCAGTATAAGGTGCTCGCCTCCGACTCATTGCTCCCCATCAACTATCCGGATCGGTTCGGATATGTGTCTGCCGCCGTGATCAATAATAATACGAGCCATCGAAAGAATTTTTTCACTATTGATAAAGGAGCTCTCGATGGAATAAAATCAGGTATGGGGGTAGTGGATCATAATGGCGTAGCCGGTATTGTCAATGTCACAGGGCCGCATATGTCGCGAGTGATTTCTCTTCTGAATGAAAATCAGCATTTCTCCGTAAAACTTAAGGATACTGAATTCATAGGTTCGATGTCTTGGAAAGGTGGTGATCCCACCATCGGTTATGTTGAGGAGATTCCCCGACACGCCAGATATAATATTGGCGATACAATTGTAACGAGCGGATACTCCACCACTTTCCCCGAAGGGATTCCGGTTGGAAAAGTTTTGGCTCGTGTAAAAAGTGGTGATGATAGTTTTTTCACACTTAAAATTAAATTAGCCACAGATTTCAGGTCGCTCAGCACGATAAGGGTGGTAAAGGATATCTATAAGACAGAAATTGATTCCTTGGCTGTATTTGATGAGATGAATATGCAATAGGCCCGGCTTTATCATTAGGGACACAACCAATAATGCTATAATAGAAATGAATCGAGGCACGATATATAACCTAATACTACTGATAATATTAATATTAGTTCAAGTATTAATCTGCAACCACATTCAAATTTTCAATGTGGCGATGCCTTTTGTCTTCATCTATGTAATTATAAGGCTGCCGATGACCGTATCCACCAACTGGCTCCTCACGTGGGCTTTTGCGGGAGGGTTCATAGTAGATCTATTTTCTGACACTCCGGGATTAAATTCTCTTGCTTGTGTGATAATTGCCCGGTTCAAGCAACCGATTCTTTATCTCTACATTCCGCGCGATGACAGGACACGGGATATCCTCCCCTCTATGGTGAATCTCGGATTGGCAAATTATTCTAAATATCTCCTCACCATGACCCTCCTCTATTGCATTCTAATCTTCTCGTTAGAATATTTTAGCTTTGCAAACGTTAAAGAAATAGCGATTATGTCGTTGTCGAGCACAGTGCTTACATTCGTCTTATTGCTCAGTATTGATAGCCTTATGGTTTCCAGAACGGAATAATCATCTTGATTCCTCAAATCATCATATTCCGAATTTGGATATATTTAAGCCTATGGTAATCTTATTTTTGCTTACTTAACAAAGATTAACGTGAGGAAAGATTATAGTTTAGAAAAAAGAAAATATGTGATTGGCGGTTTCATAATTGTGATTGTAATCATCTATATAATCCGTTTATTTAATCTTCAGGTCACAGAAGACAAATATAAAGAGAGCGCAGATAGCAATGCCTTTCTTAAAAGAGTGATCTATCCATCTCGTGGATTGATTTATGATCGTAATGGCAAGCTTGTGGTTTTTAATAAACCGGCCTATGATGTCATGCTTATCCCCAAGGATGTTGGAGAATTCGACACTTTAGCCCTTTGTTCGGCACTTAGCCTAACTGAGGATCAGCTGAAAGAGAAATGGGCCGATATGAAAAATCCACGTAAAAATCCCGGATATTCCGCATATACACCCCAGAAACTTATTTCCCAACTTTCCATTGAAGATTATGGAAAATTCCAAGAGAAATTGAATCTTTTCCCCGGTTTTTTCGTGCAGAAACGAACGGTGAGAAACTATGCTTATCCTGTGGCAGGAAATGTTTTGGGAAATATCAGGGAAGTTTCAGCAAAAGATATCGATCGTGATCGATATTATAGACGCGGAGACTACACCGGCGACCTTGGAATTGAGAAAAGTTATGAGGTGGCTTTGCGTGGTAAAAAAGGTGTTGAAATCTTGATGAAGGATGCTTATGGCAGAATAAAGGGGAAATATGAAGATGGGATCTACGACAAGTCTCCGGAATCGGGCAAGAACCTTACCCTTTCCTTAGATATCGACCTTCAGGCTTATGGCGAGCAATTGATGCAAGGTAAGATAGGCGCTATTGTGGCAATCGAACCAAAGACCGGCGAGATTCTTGCATTAGTCACCTCCCCTAATTATGACCCTTCTCTCCTTGTGGGGAAAGATCGAGGTAAAAACTATGCCGACCTTGTGAAAAATCCCTATAAGCCACTCTACGACCGTGCCCTTCAAGGCGCATACCCTCCGGGTTCGACTTTTAAGCCTACGCAAGGCTTGATTTTTCTTCAGGAAGGAATAGTGAATCTGAACACGATGTATCCATGCTATCATGGATATGTCAACGGACTGAGGGTTGGGTGTCACGGTCATGCTTCCCCTATCTCGCTGAAACCGGCTTTGCAAACTTCATGCAACGCCTATTTTTGTTGGGGATTAAAAAATATGATAGATAAATCCGGCAAAAAGGCTTCCGACCAACTCACCAAATGGAAAGACTATATGGTGGAGATGGGATATGGTTATAAGCTTGGTGTGGATCTCCCCTCCGAAAGCCGTGGATTCATCCCTAATGCCGACTATTACAGCAGTTCGTTCCGTGGAAGGAATTGGAGTGCAAACTCTATAATTTCAATTTCAATTGGACAAGGCGAGGTGTTGGCCACTCCCCTTCAGATTGCTAATCTCTGCGCCACGGTAGCCAACCGAGGATATTTCTATACTCCGCACATCGTGAAGGAGATTGCCGACAGTGTGATCGATCCTAAATATAAGGTGGCGCACCGTCCCAAAATCAAGAAGGATTATTATGAAGCTGTGGCTGAAGGGATGCGAATGGCCGTAACCGGTGGTACTTGTCGTTTAGCCAATCTCCCCGATATTGAGGTGTGCGGGAAGACCGGAACAGCCCAGAATCCTCATGGTCGCGACCACTCTGCATTTATAGGGTTTGCCCCCTACCACGATCCGAAAATCGCAATATGCGTATATGTGGAAAATGCCGGATTCGGTGCGGCCTACGGTGTGCCTATTGGTTCGCTCATGATTGAAAAATACCTTAAAGGAGAAATCAGTCCTTCAAGGAAAGGGATAGAAGAAAGAATGTTAACTTCAAATACTATAGCAACAAGTGGAGTCAAAAAACACTGATACGAGCACATCAGTATTCAAATCGCTCGATTGGATCACGGTTTTGCTTTATCTGATTCTTGTCACCGTGGGTGCGATAAGCATCTACGCGGCAAGCTATGACTTTGACAATGCTTCTTTATTCGACTTGAATGAATTTTCGGGGAAGCAGATTCTTTGGATCGGTCTTGGTCTGATTGTGGGTCTGGTGATTCTGCTTATGGATTATCGGATTTTCAAAATATATGCCTATCCGATATATGGAGTGGTGCTGTTAGTGCTACTCGTTACAATTTTTGTGGCCCCTAACACGAAAGGATCACATTCCTGGCTTGTTTTTGGTCCGATAAGCTTGCAGCCTGCCGAATTTGGAAAGTTTGCCACAGCCCTATGCCTTGCCAAGCTGTTCGACTCCTATAATTTCATCCTTAATCAGAAGATCAGCAATTATTTTCGGGCGTTGATTATAATCTTTGTCCCGATTATTCTTATTCTTCTCCAAAGGGAGACCGGATCTGCATTAGTCTATCTATCCTTTATATTTGTGCTTTATCGTGAAGGAATGAGCGGATTGGTGCTTTTCTCTGTACTTTGTGCCGTAACATTCTTTGTGGTGGCTGTGAAATTTGCCGACCCTCTTATATTGGGGATACCGATGGGAGAATTCACGGTCTTCCTCCTCATTATGCTCATTTTCGTCTGCATGCTTCTATTCTATTGCAAAGATGGTATTGTCGGAAGAAATGTTCTCTTTGGCTTCGTTGGATCCGGAATTATCGTAGCTATTCTGGCTCTTTGCAATGTAGAAGTGAATGGAACTGTCTATTTCCTTTCTATAATCGGGATTGCTCTGATATATACAGCCATAATGATGTTCAGGCATAGGATCGGGAAATACCTTATCACTATTGGGTTTGTCGCCACATCAATAATGTTTCTCTATTCGGTAAATTATGTTTTCGGCAACGTTCTTGAGCCTCACCAGCAGCTCCGAATCAAGGTGGCTTTAGGCATTGAAGAGAATATCATGGGGGCCGGATATAATGTGAATCAATCGAAGATAGCCATTGGGTCAGGAGGAGTGATTGGCAAAGGATTCCTTAACGGCACTCAGACTAAATTAAAATATGTGCCTGAACAGCACACTGATTTTATTTTTTGCACCATTGGTGAGGAGGAAGGCTTCATTGGCTCAGTTGCAGTGCTCCTTCTTTTCCTTGCGCTCATTCTTCGTTTGATTCATGTGGCAGAACGCCAACGCACAGCCTTCGAACGAGTCTATGCATATTGTGTGGTTTCGATTCTAATATTCCATCTTGGAATTAATATAGGCATGGTCATAGGGCTTTGTCCGGTGATCGGTATTCCACTCCCCTTCTTCAGCTATGGTGGTTCGTCGCTTTGGGGCTTCACTATCCTTCTTTTTATTCTCTTAAGGCTGGATGCTGCAAGAAAAGAAAGGTCGGATTAATTTTTAACAGCTACTTAAAACATAGTTGAGATTTTAATGTTATAATTTAAAAGGAGGGCTAATAAAAAGCTTAGGCTTTGTAATCATTAATCTTCCGACTAAGTAACTACATAAATAATTATTAATCCAAAATATTATGGCAAATAAAAGAGAATTCAAGAAATATGTGGACGCTCTCGGCGCATCTGCATGCGATGAAATGATGTATGCTTTCTACACAGTAGAAGGTGCGGACAAGGATGCCATCTCTAAGGCAATCGAGAAAGTTCTTCTCGCTACAAACAAAGCTCGTATGAATTCAAACATCTTCTTCGACCGCGGAGTGAAGGCATTCGCCGACCACAAGGAATATTCTAAGGCTAAAGCTGCTTTCTTCAAGGCTCTTTTCGAAAAGGTGTCAAAAGAGTTCTCCGAAGAGGTTAACGAAGCGCTTAAGGAATTCAATGCAGCAATTCCTGCAGAGGAAAAAGAAAGAAACAAAGCAGCTGTAGCTGAATAATCTAAAGTATAGAAAAATGAATATCTGGGGATTAGCATTAAATTTTTTTGGCTGGAAGGTTGACATCACGGCTCCTCGACGCGATAAGTGTATCATTTGCGTTGCGCCGCACACATCCAACTGGGACTTTATCCTCGGATTAGCTGCTTACAGATCTTTGGGAAGGAAAGCCAACTTCTTAATGAAAGAATTTTGGTTTTTCTTCCCTTTAAAGTATCTGCTTAAATATTTCGGCGGGATTCCTGTTCCCTCACGAAATAAAAAGTCGAATCTCACTGAGGAGATCGTCAAGAAATTTGAATCCTCTGATTATATAAATCTTGCTGTCACACCGGAAGGAACACGCTCATGGGTGGAAAAATGGCGCACAGGATTTCTTTATATCTCCTATGGAGCCAAAGTTCCGATTCAATTAGGAGTGATCGACTACAAGAATAAAGATATAATTATTCGAGATGAATTTATCCCATCAGGCGACATTGATGCTGATATGCAGTATGTAAAAGAATATTATGCCAATTTTCCCGATGCAGCAAAATATCCGGATAAATTCTCTGTATAATATCCATCCAACCTAAACTAACCTTAATACAATCAAACCAACATGATTTCAAAAGATCTCAAAGTGGCTCTTGTCCCCTTCACTATTGAATGGGAGAATAAGGAGAGTAACTTGCAGGCCCTTGAAATGCTTATGGCCTCTATTCATCCTATGACTGATTTGGTGATTCTACCCGAAACTTTCTCCACAGGGTTCCCTATCGGGAAAGAGAAGGATGAAGTGAGAGGATGGGCCGAACGAAACACAGGCGATACAATCGATCGTCTGAAAATTCTTTCTAATAAATATAAAATGGCAATCTGCGGAAGCTTCATTGCCGACACCGGGGGATCACTTTATAACCGCCTATTCTTTATCGAACCATCGGGGGATGAAACCTTTTCCGACAAAAGACATCTATTCACTATGGCCGGAGAAGATAAGGTTTTCTCTCACGGACATGAAAGAATGAAGGTGAGATATCGAGGTTGGAATATTGCCATGATCGCTTGCTACGACATCCGCTTCCCAATATGGTGCAGAAACAAGGGAAACGAGTATGATCTCCTTATTGCAGTGGCTAATTGGCCCAAAGTAAGAGTTGGTGCTTGGAATGCTCTCCTGAAAGCCCGTGCAATAGAAAATGAAGCCTATGTGTGTGGTGTCAATTGCAAAGGGATTGATTCCCATGGCTACGAATATGATGGGGCTTCCGATGCAATCGACTTTAAGGGGAAAAGTGTGGCTGTAGCCCTTGAAGGGTCTGATATACTTTATGCCACACTTTCACGTGATCGTCTTGACTCCTTCAGAGAAAAATTCCCTGCCTGGAGAGATGCCGACGATTTCCGCATCTACGGAATATAATACACCCTTACTTGACCTACAGGTAGCGAACCCGTAAGATAGAGGGGGATATGGGAAGAATCAGTGGAAATCCAGGTGTCGATATCGTCACTGGATTTCTTTTTTCCTCCTGTAGTAAAATTAAACTTGATATGATAGGCCTCTCTCTCAGTTTTATTTTTCAACTTAATTTTCTCCTTTCCGACTAAATGGATGGTGATAGTCTCCGACTTGGAGCCGGAAAATACAGTGGCCTTCAACACTTTGTTCTTCGAAAGACTGCTATAATCTATCTCGCGCAGATAGTAAAACACGGAAAGCATATCATACACCGGACCGGTGGCTGTCAACGTTTTCGAAGAGGTTGACACCTCCCCTTTCTTATTCTTCTTATAACGTTTGCAGATTCCTGTCACTTGATTGCCTGAATATTTATAGGAAATATCATCTCGGCCATATTTCCCATCCTCATGAGCAATTTTTGAATAGCTCAGGGCTTTGAAATCCGATTTCCTGATTGATGCAAGCAGAGTGTCGCGCACTTGATACACTTTATCTGCCCAGGGTTTAGTCTTTGCCGAAAGCATCACTTCGTAATTACCCCCTTTATTACGCAGGGACAATGTTGCATCGCCGGCATCCTTATGGATAAGACCCCATTTATAAGATATCACATAGTGGAGTTTTTCATCCTTGATTCCGGCAGACTGTGCTGAGAAAGCAAAGTTAGGAATCAAGATTGAAATCATCAATATTATAGAGAGGAGTAAATTTTTTTTCATAATTCTCGCATTTAAATTCAATATTTTGACCATCTCTTATTAATATGGTTTAAGACTCCCTACTTAATGTAGTAATGGGAGCTACTCTTAAACTCATATATCTTCTATAACGTAAAAAATGCGATATGTATTTTTAACATATCGCATTTTCTGATTAAGGTTTCTGTGTCTATTCTTGTGAAAAGCGTTTCTATTTTTTATCAACTATTCACGACATCAAAAGAATTTACTTAATTCCTGCTCGAGCACTTCAAGAGGCATTGCGCCTGATGAACGCCATTTCATCTCTCCATTCTGGAAGATCATGAACGTCGGCACTGAACGAACATTATATAGAGCGGCCAGCTCCTGATTCTTATCAATGTCAATCTTAATGATTCTTGCTTTCTCCCCTATTTTGGTATGGAGTTCTTCAAGAACCGGATGCATCATCTTACACGGACCGCACCAAGTAGCGAAAAAATCTACAAGTACGGGCTTCTCTGATTTGATAATGTCTTCAAATTTTTCCATAGCATTAATTCTTTTTTTGTTTCTCTTTTACTTAAATAACAATTAAAAATAGAGATGGTTTGAAAATTATTATTATCTTTGCATTCGAAGACCGGAACATGATCCGGCATAACCGAAAAACTCTTACCTTAAATTAAACTACCAAAATTTAACTACCATGAAAACTGATCTTAGTCTCTCACCCAATCAGGTGGTGAGATATATCGGGAAGCCTTGCGAAGAATTTCGTAAGAGCGATATCGTAAACTTCATCAAGGAGAATGGAATCAGAATGGTCAACTTCATGTATCCCGCAGACGACGGAAGATTGAAGACACTCAACTTCGTCATCAATTCGGAAGAATACCTGGATTCTATCTTGACCTACGGAGAACGTGTGGATGGATCAAGCCTTTTCCCATTTATCGAAGCAGGAAACAGCGACCTTTACGTTATCCCACGCTACTCCTCGGCTTTTGTGGATCCATTCGCTGAAATCCCTACCTTGGTGATGTTGGCTTCATTTTTCGATAAATCAGGAAGCCCTCTTGATTCTTCTCCCCAATACACGCTCCATAAAGCATGCGAATCATTCCGCAAAACCACCGAAATGGAATTTTATGCAATGGGCGAACTTGAATATTATGTTATAGCCCCGGATAATGGGATGTTCCCTGCTACCGACCAGAAAGGCTATCATGAATCCTCTCCATATGCAAAATTCAACGATTTCAGAGTGGAATGCATGGAGCTCATCGCGCAAGCCGGCGGTGATATAAAATATGGACATAGCGAGGTGGGTAATTTCTCTCTCGATGGCAGAATATTCGAACAGAATGAGATTGAATTCCTGCCTGTTGACGCTGAAAAGGCTGCATCGCAGCTTATGATTGCCAAATGGATAATCCGCACCAACGCCATGAGAAGGGGTTACGACGTGACTTTCGCGCCCAAAATCACTGTAGGGAAAGCCGGAAGCGGACTCCATATTCATTTCAAGGTGATGAAAGATGGCAAGAATATGATGATTGAAAATGGCATACTCAGCGATATTGCAAAGAAAGCTATCGTAGGTATCCTTGAGAATGCTGAATCGATTACTGCAATGGGGAATAGAGTGCCTACAAGTTATTTCCGTCTCGTTCCTCATCAAGAAGCTCCGACCTCTATCTGCTGGGGCGATCGTAACCGCTCAGTGCTCGTGAGGGTGCCTTTAGGTTGGACAGGCGATAAGGATATGTGCTCACAAGTGAACCCATTAGAAGAACCTGTTGCAGGAGGGTCCGACCAAAGACAGACAGTGGAATTGCGTAGTGCCGATTGCTCCGCAAATATTTATCAGCTTCTTGCCGCAATGGTTGTAGCAGCCAAGGAAGGATTCCTGATGGAGAATGCCTTGCAGAGAGCCGACGAACTTTATGTGAGCGTCAATATTCATAGCGAAGATAATGCCGCCAAACTTCAATCCCTCAAGAATCTCCCGGATAGCTGCGTGCTTTCTGCAGAAGCACTTGAGAAGAATCGGGAAGTGTATGAGAAAGACGGTGTATTCAATCCCGCCATGATTGATGGCATAATCTCCACGCTTCTTTCTTTCCACGACCGCACACTCAGAAAAGATCTTGAGGGGAATAGAAAAGGTATGCTTGAACTCGTGGAGAAGTATTGGAATTGCTAACACCATTCTTTCCCGAGTCTATCTAATCCTAATATAAAATAAGCCATGCATCGTTGTTCTCTTCCGAGAAGCGAATGCATGGCTTATTCTATTTTATTAAGTAGCTAATTATTTACTTCATTTATATATACATTAATTTATTTATAAATGAAGTCCATTATTTATTACTGCTTGTCCCGGTCTGGAGTCTGATCAGCTCCGTGAATATTATCCGGCTTATCAAAATGCACGTCAAGTTGCGGGAAGGGGAAAGAGAATCCATTTTGTGGCAATTCAGTATAAAATCGCTCATTCATATCAAAATAGAGTGCCCAATAGTTGTCATTATGCGTCCAGGCTCTGATTGTAAGATTGATTGAAGAATCTGCAAGCTCTTTCAAAGCAACAAATGGCTTCCTTTCCACTTTTTTAGGAATTGAAGCATTCATCTTAATATCGTCAGAGAGCTTTTCCTTTATCTTTTTATGTTTCTTTTTTAAACCGGGAATCAGATATTCATACCATTTCACCTTTTGTTCGGGCTCTTCATTAATTACTTCCTCCTGCTTTTCGCTCTCTACTGAATGTTTTTTATGCTCAGCCCGAAGCTTCATATCATCTTCTATATACTGCTTCACCACCCTCGAATCGCTATTAAGCATCTCAAGAATGAAGGCTTTAGCAGCAGCAAAATCCGTATCATAAGATAATCCAATGGTCCAATCCACTCTTCTATAATCCTCCAAAGAGAAATTATTTATCGAACTTGTGGAAAGCCCTCCATTAGGGATAATGATGGCTTTGTTATCTACCGTATTAATAATAGTATGGAAGAGTTGAATTGACTTAACATTGCCGCTATATCCCTGCGCCTCAATATAATCCCCCACCTTATATGGTTTTAAGAGAAGTATCAGCACCCCACCTGCAAAATTCTGCAACGTGCCGCTTAATGCCATACCGATTGCAACACCGGCCGATGCAAACAAGGCAAGAAAACTACTTGTCTCTATCCCTAAAATCCCGATTATTGTGATAATCAAAATAAAATAGAGAACCATCTTCACTAACGAAAGCACAAACGTAGTGAGCGATGCATCCATTTTTCTGGATGTCATTACATTGAGTGTGGTCTTATATATTTTTCTGATTATAAAACGCCCAAGGTAGAACACCAAGATAGCAATCAGCAGTTTAAACGAAAAGTCAACCAACGTATTCGCAATCTTTGCCATTGCATCGTCAAATGAGAGTCCCTTTAGTTCGCTAAAGGCATTTGCTCCACTCGGGATACTATCCGGGAGCACTGTTATCGGCATCTCTGTCTGTAACATTCCTTTTATATATTTGAATCAGATTAATTATAGCTTATGTTGTATAAACAAAAAAATTCCCTTTATATAATATAAAAGGAATTTACTTAAACTTGGTTCATTCTGCTACGTATGTGGCCTTATACCAATCAAGCGTCTTGTAATAATCATCTTTCTTTGTTTGAGAATCCTTGAAAAGATGCGTACTAACGCCTGAATAATTATCTTTTATAATAGCTTTTCCGTTGAAATCTCTATCAGAAGCAACCGAATAAATTACAAATTCATCCATAGCCGATTCAAATTTCTTCAAGAGAGATTCGGAATCATTAGCTTGAGCATACTCCCTGACGTATTGTCCGAAATCATAATAAGGATTGCCTGAAGAGCGTGAATAATTCTGAAGCCCGTAAGATTCGGGACGCTTATCTCCAAAAGTATAAACAGCATGGCATGCATCAGCCACTCCGGCAATCTTAGACATATCCATAACCGCAACGGTTACTGCGATTCGACGAGCATCGTAGTGATCGTATAGTGCCTGAGCCGCCCCGACCAAATCTTTCTCATCCTTCAACACATAAGGAAGCACCTCATCATATGGAAGCCCGTCAGAAGCAATTTCAGTAGGATATGCCACCATCCATTTGCATTTATTCCGCAATTCATAGACCGTTTCTATATTGCTCATATAGCAACAATCAAACCATATTGTCTCAAAAGTTTGATCAGGAATTGCCTCTTTAAGCTCATCAATATCCATCCAATCCCTCGAATTGTCTCCTCCAAAGGCCGCAACCTCCGGGAAATCTCCTTGATTGATTTCCATCGATTCTACAGAAATGGATCGCGTAGCGGTGTGATCTGAGAAGTATGGTGTCCAAGACATTCCATGCCCCCATAAAAAAAGATTGTAGATGTCTCCCTTTTCTTTCAATACCTCATCTATAATATCTTTCATCCTCTTGGGATCTGTAGGAAGTAAATTCCGGTCGTATTCTTTCTCAAGAATAAATTCAGCATCAGATCCTTGAACTGCTTTAAACAAGCCGGACACAATATCCCCATTAGAATTTTTATATGTCTTGAAAAGATATATCACATCCTCTCCATTATCGATTTTACCCAACGCATCAATCATCTGATTTTCATTTAGGGTAAGAGCGGAGGCCAATCCATTGCCATAATTGACTGCATATACGAGCGTGACCTGCTTCACATTTTTTTTATCCGCCGGAATCGGATTGGGTTCATCCTTTGATTCTTTACAGCCTGCAAATAAAAGAAAACTGATTAAAAGGGTAGAAAGAATTTTTTTCATGTTGCGATATTAGCTTTTTAGATTGGATGGAAAGCATAAGATTACTGAGGAAAGAATTTATCCTTGCTTTCAAAATTAATTATATAAGCCTTGTATTTTAACGCAAATTTAATCTAAATATTCTTTCATTACAAATTTTTCGACTCTCTAAAATAAAATAATTGTTTATTTAACATTAAAATGTTAATTTTGTAACCTATTTGTTAATTTTTATCCCTATTCCCTTATTTTGATATTTCTTTTTATACAAATCGAAACTAAAGACAGGGAAGGGATGTTAATAAATATAAATTAGTATTTCAAAAATAAAACTTCAATTCAAACAACCATAATTAACCGGCGCGACAATGAAAAAATCATTAATCTGGCTTTTGACAATCGTTATGGCGATAACTTTCGGTGCACTGCTCTATTTTCAAATAATGTATCTTGAAAATATGGTCAAGATGAGAGAAGAGCAATTTTCAGAGGGTGTGATGCGCTCATTAAATTCCACCGCCGAATTCATGGAAAAACAAGAAACCATGCATTTTTTGGAAGAAGATGTCAATATAATTGAATCAAGTCTCTATTCTGATTATGACGATGATGAAGAGGAAGAAAATATCGAAGACTCATCCAATAGTCTTGAATATTCCGTTCAAAACCGTGACGGAAGTGTGACTCAATACACTCTTTCATCCAAAGTTGATGCCTCCAACAGCAAACCGACAAAGTTAGGTTATTCCTCAGGTACACAGGGAGTCAGTGCAAGATACCGCAATATGCAGGAAGTGATCAGAAGCCAATATCTATATCAGAAAGGTCTGATCACTGAAGTGATTCTATCAATTCTCCGCGATTCCGGTGCACGTCCGTTGATGGAACGAGCAGATTCCATTGTCATCAAAAACTGTCTAAGCACTGAATTGGCTAACAATGGTTTGAACGTTCCATTCGTTTTTGCACTCTATAATTCAAGAAACAATCTCCTATATTCCACTAATGGATATATCGAAAATGATGAGGATGCAAATAATTATAGCATTCATCTCTTCGCTAATACAGACGTGAATTATAGATTGAGTGTTCAGTTTCCAACCAAGAGCAATTACATTTTCTCCTCAGTGAGGTTTATAATCCCCACACTTGCTTTTACAGTGATTCTCCTGATCATTTTCCTTTACACCGTATTCCTGATTTTCCGACAGAAAAAGCTTACGGAGATGAAGACCGACTTCATCAACAATATGACCCACGAGTTGAAAACACCTATATCAACTATTTCATTGGCCGGTCAGATGCTCAGCGATCCGACTATCAGGAAATCGCCCGCTTCGCTCTCTCATCTTTCAGAAGTGATTACTGATGAATCAAAGAGATTGCGTTTTCAGGTTGAAAAGGTGTTGCAGATGTCAGTATTCGACAATACCGGAAGCGCTTTGAAATTTGTGGATGTTGATGCCAACTCCATTATCGATTCTGTAGCAAATACTTTCAAAATAAAAGTAGAAAAATACGGAGGCACCATATCCACCAATATTGAGGCACCTGAGGCTGAAGTAAAGGTGGATGAAATGCAATTCACAAACGTTATCTTCAACCTTCTTGATAATGCGGTGAAATATATGAAAGAAGATGTTGAGCCACAACTGGAAATCTCTACAAAGAATCTTTCAGGGAATCGACTCGAAATCAGAGTTTCAGATAATGGTATCGGCATAAAGAAAGACGATCTGAAAAGAATTTTCGAAAAATTCTATCGTGTTTCCACCGGCAATCGTCACGATGTGAAAGGATTCGGACTCGGATTAGCCTATGTAAAGAAAATGATCACTCTTTTCGGAGGCACAATCAGCGTGGAAAGCGAATTCGGAAAAGGAACAACTTTCATCATTATTCTCCCCCTGGCAGGAAATAATGAAGACTTGGAGGATTAATTATAGTAAAAGTTAAATATTTTTACTATCCTAAAAAGAAAAATGGCTGTATAAATGTTATAAATAATAGAAATTACTAAGGAAAATAAAAAAACTATATAAATATGGATGATAAACTTAAAATACTTCTCTGTGAGGATGACGAGAATTTAGGCATGTTGCTTAGGGAGTTCCTTCAGGCGAAGGGATTTAATGCCGACTTGTATCCTGATGGAGAAAAAGGATACAAAGCTTTCTTAAAGGGGAAATATGATATGTGTGTGCTGGATGTAATGATGCCTAAGAAAGATGGATTCACACTCGCCCAAGAAATTCGCAATGTAAATGGTGAGGTTCCAATCATCTTCCTCACAGCAAAGGCTCTTAAAGAGGATATTCTTGAAGGCTTCAAGATTGGTGCGGACGACTATATCACCAAGCCTTTCTCCATGGAAGAGTTAGTATTTCGTATCGGTGCAATCCTTCGCCGCGTAAAAGGGAAAAAGGATAAAGAAATCACACTATATAAGATAGGAAAATATACGTTCGATACCCAGAAGCAAGTGCTGATTGCCGACGACAAAACTCAAAAACTTACAACAAAGGAATCCGAGCTTTTGGCTCTTCTTTGTTCGCATGTCAACGACATCCTTGAGCGCAACTTCGCATTGAAGTCGATATGGATTGACGATAATTATTTCAATGCACGAAGCATGGATGTATATATCACCAAGCTCCGTAAGCTTCTTCGCGATGATCCTGCAATCGAGATCATCAATATCCATGGGAAAGGCTATAAGCTGATTGCTCCTGATGTAGAAGCCGGATCTGCAGAGGAATAAGGTTTATTCTGCGTAATTTTAAAAACACTTATATTTGAGTTGAGAAAAAGCTTGTGAAAAAAATAGATAACAAAGACATGGTTTTATATGGTGTCTTTGTTATTTTTTTGTATTTTTGCAACTAACAAAACTAACTATTTAAATGAATAAGTTTTTACGTGTCCCATATTTTATCTACCAATGGTTCATCGCCGGACCAATATTTGTTGTAGCAACGTTCATAACAGCCCTCATCACCGGGATTGGATCCATGATAGGCAACAAAGAATTCTGGGGATATTGGCCTCCAAAATATTGGTCAATGTTCACGTGCTTCCTCTTTCTAATGCGAGTGAAGGTGATCGGAAGAGAAAATATAGATAAAGACACCTCTTATGTATTTGTGGCGAATCATCAGGGAGCCTATGATATATGGTCGATTTATGGATTTCTCAACCATAATTTTAAATGGCTCATGAAAAAGGAACTCGAAAAGATTTTCGCCGTCGGATCGGCTTGCAAAAAAGCCGGACATGTCTTTGTTGATGATTCAAGCATTGGCGGAATCCGAGAGACAATCAAGGAATCAGAAGAGACTCTTAAGGATGGAATGTCACTTGTGATTTTTCCGGAAGGGAGCCGTTCTTGGGATGGAAAGATGATTCCATTTAAAAGAGGAGCTTTCATGCTGGCGGCTGAATTCAGATTGCCCGTTGTGCCGATCACAATAGATGGCGCTTTCAAAGCCATGCCTCGCTTCACTTATAACATGACACCCACCACAATAACCCTTACCATCCATAAGCCGATTTATCCGGGAGAAAAAGGATTTAACACTAAAAAACTTTTACAACAATGTACAGAAGAGATTCAGTCAGCACTCTCCTGACTATTGCAGGTTCCGATAATTCCGGGGGTGCCGGAATACAAGCAGATGTCAAAACGGCAGCTGCTTTTGGAGTGTACGCTTCAACTGTCATCACCGCACTTACGGCTCAGGCAAAATCAACAATCAAGAGTATCTTTCCCACCCCTATAAATATATTGGCAGATCAAATTGATACGATTTTCGAATCATTTACTCCGGATGCTGTAAAAATTGGTATGATTCCGTCTGTTGAAGCGGTTGATCTAATTGCCGACCGTCTCACACGATATGGAGCCAAAAATGTTGTGATCGACCCGATCATAGTGTCGCTTGATGGCGAACGTCTCTCCGGAATCAATCTTGATATTTTCAATGAAATAAAAAGGAGACTCTTCCCTATTGCCACATTGGTTACACCCAATTTTGAGGAGGCATTAGCTATAACCGGATTGGAGCGCCTGGAGAGTGCGAAGGATTTCGGAAAAATTCTTTATGAAAAGTCAGGTGCGCCGGCAGTTCTTCTTAAAGGAGGAGACAGCAAATCGGAATATTGCACGGATATCCTTTTCTCCGAGGAAGATACCCGTATGTTCCGACAATCTAAAATCATCACGGATAATACACACGGCACAGGAAGTGTCCTGTCGTCGGCAATTGCTTGTGGGCTTGCCAAGGGTTATCAACTCCCCAAGGCTGTCAGAATGGCAAAGGATTATGTTTCTTTTGCATTGCAAAAAGGAGTTGATCTGGGTCTTTCAGAAGGGAACGGCCCGCTTTATATTTTCAATCGTTAGCCCGTCAGCTCCCCTATCTTGATGGATCTTTCCAATAAACTATTATATTGGATTTAGTGTTATAATGGTAAAAATAGAATACAATGCTACAATTCATAACCAACGATAAATCACCTGTTCCTGTCGCTGAACAGGTGAAAGGATTCATTCAAGGCGGCGGAAGATGGGTCCAGCTCAGAATGGACAATGCTTCCGACGAAGAGATTAGTAAAGTTGTGGAAGAGATTAAGCCGTTATGCATGGAGGTTCAAGGCTTTCTGCTCCTGCATAATCGCGTCGAACTCGCAAAAACCCTTGATGTGGGAGGTGTGCATCTTGAAAAAAGTGGTATCCTTCCTTCCAAGGCTCGTCTGGATTTAGGTCCGGCAGCCGTGATTGGAATTTCCGCCAACACCCTCGACGATGTAAAGGCTGTAAGATCCTTAGATGTGGATTATGTAGCAATTGGTCCATTCCGTGAAGGTTATCTTTTTGACCATTCCGCTCCTGTCTTAGGATTAAATGGCATAAAGGAGATTGATGCAGAAATGCAGCGACTTGAAATCAACCTTGCCCATGTAGCGGCCGGAGGGATAAAAAAAGAAGATGTGGAAGCTCTAATGAAATCCGGTGTTAATGGCATAGCTGTGAGCGATGCCATTGCCATGGCCGAAGATGTGAAAAAGGAGACAGAAGCTTTTCTTGAAATTCTGAAGCCCTTTGAAAAGTTTAGCAATGAAGCTTAAGCCTCACAATGCTTAGGCATTAATCCAATATGTTTACTTAAAAATTTATATATTATGACATTCACACAACCAAGACTCCCCTATTCAGTCGATGCACTGGCACCGGTGATTTCGCCGGTAACTATCGATTATCATTATGGAAAACACGAAAAAGCGTATATCGACACGCTCAACCAGCTTATTGCCGGTACGAAATATGAGGAAATGCCTCTTGAAGAGATTATAAAACAATCAGAAGGAAAACTCTTCAATCAGGCATCTCAAGCATGGAATCATATCCTCTACTTCTTCCAATTTTCACCTTCCGGAAGAAGGGAACCAGAAGGAGCTTTAAAAGAAAAGATTGACGAACAATTCGGATCTTTTGAAGATTTCAAGAAGAAATTTGAAGAGGCCGGTGCAACCCTTTTCGGTTCCGGATGGGTTTGGCTGAGTGCAGACTCAGATGGAAAGCTGTTCGTAACACAAGGATCAAATGCAGAGAATCCTCTGACTAAAGGATTGAAACCTATTTTTGTGTTCGATGTATGGGAACATGCCTACTACCTCGACTATCAGAACAGACGTGCTGAATATCTTTCCAAACTTTGGGACATTGTAGATTGGGAAATAGTGGAGAGAAGATATCAGGGAGAAGAATAAAACAAAACTGCCCACTATATCGGACCACCATCGGCTATACGATTGAGTTAGCTTTAAATTTAATAAATTCAGGGAATGATCTAATGATATTCATTATTTCATCCCCTGTTTTTTTTATTTTTCACCTACCTATAAACACATTTCTATCAACAATATATTAGCAAAAGAGAAGTTATAGATATAATGAAATCCGGATTTTTAGTAAAAAAATATGATAGATTTTCTTTTAGGATTGTTATGTATAATGATTTATTGTTTTTAAATAGAATTGTATTTAGAAACAAACCACGAAATACAAGTAGAAAAATATATATAATTGATGCAAAATAATGTTGAACTAACACCGGTTGTGGTAGAAGCAATCCGGAATAAAAAAGGGAACAAAATCACTACCATCGATTTCGCCGGAATTGAAGGCGCATCAACAGGAGGATTCGTAATTTGCCAAGGCAGAAGCACATCTCAAGTGTCGGCCATTGCAGATGAAATACGAGAATTTGTGTTCAAGCAGACCGGACGCAAGCCATATAATTATGACGGATATAAAAATTCTCAATGGATTGTGATCGACTACGGCGACCTTATGATTCATATTTTCCTTCCTGATGTCAGAGAATTCTATAATCTTGAAGATCTTTGGAGCGATGGAAAAACAGTGGAATTAGAAGATATCGAATAGTAAATAATTAATAATAAGGCCTTAACATAAACTTATTGCAATAATGGCTCAACCTAAAAGAAACAGAAATATGCGTTCTCTAAAAAACCTTTATTGGTTTTACGCATTAATTATACTCGCTCTATGCGCCCTTTACTATTTTCAGGATAGTTCACAAGTTAAGATTGTGGATTGGACCACTTTCGAACAAGGTGCGTCGCAGGGTGATGTGGATAAAATTGTCGTTTTCTCTGAGAATGGCACTGCAGAAGGGGATCTCACTAAGCAAGGGGAAAGGAATCCCAAATATGAATTTCAAAACGCAATGGGGATAACAGACGCGAAGAAAATCAAAACCACTATCCCCTCTACAGATAAGATACAAGAGAAAATCGACCAATGGAATGCAGCCCTTGCCGCACAAGGGAAACCTGAAATTCAGATCACATACGAGAAAGGGAGTGATCTGATGAAGGTATTTTGGTATTTCGGTCCCATTCTGCTTCTTTTCGGCTTCATGTTCTTTATGTCGAGAAAAATGGGCGGTGGAAGCGGCGGCGGTGGTATTTTCAACGTGGGAAAATCCAAAGCCCTTGTATTTGACAAGAACAACAAGACTAATGTCACATTTAAGGATGTAGCCGGCTTGGCTGAAGCGAAAGTGGAGATTGAGGAAATTGTGGAATTTCTTAAGAATCCACAGAGATACACCGAGCTTGGCGCAAAGATTCCCCGTGGTGCACTTCTTGTAGGCCCTCCGGGAACAGGTAAGACTCTTCTTGCGAAAGCTGTAGCCGGCGAGGCCAATGTTCCTTTCCTTTCCATGTCCGGATCCGACTTCGTGGAGATGTTTGTCGGTGTCGGCGCAGCTCGTGTCCGCGACCTTTTCAAGCAGGCAAAGGATAAGGCTCCATGTATCATCTTTATCGATGAGATTGATGCTGTGGGTCGTGCGCGTGGCAAGAATCCGAATATGGGTTCAAACGATGAACGCGAAAATACTCTAAATGCAATGCTGACCGAGATGGATGGTTTTCAGTCGAACAGCGGTGTAATCTGTCTGGCTGCCACCAACCGTGCAGATATGCTTGACAAGGCTCTCTTGCGTCCGGGACGTTTCGACCGTCAAATCTACGTAGATCTCCCCGAGCTCACCGATCGTATTGAAATTTTCAATGTTCATCTTCGCAATATAAAGGTCAATAGCAAGCTTGATGTTGAGCAGTTGGCTCGTCAGACTCAGGGCTTCTCCGGAGCCGATATTGCCAACGTCTGCAATGAGGCTGCTTTGATTGCGGCAAGAAATAACAAACAGGAAGTGGATTGGGACGATTTCATGGGTGCGATCGACAGAATTGTCGGTGGTCTGGAAAAGAAATCAAGAATCATCACTGACGATGAAAAGAAATCTATTGCCACTCATGAGGCCGGACATGCCACAATCGGCTGGCTTACTCAATATGGCAATCCCCTTCTAAAGGTAACGATTGTGCCTCGTGGTCGTGCGCTTGGAGCTGCATGGTATGCTCCGGAGGGAAGACAGATTATGCCAACGCAAGCTCTCCTTGATGAGATGTGCGGTCTGCTTGGCGGACGCGCGGCAGAAGAGGTTTTCTTAGGAGAAGTCGGCACCGGCGCAAGCAACGACCTCGAACGATGCACAAAGATTGCACGCGCCTTGGTGCTCGTGTATGGTATGAGTGAGAAGCTTCCCAATATAAATTATTCTGATTCCACGGGTCAGGATATGGGCTTCACAAAACCCTATTCCGAGGAGACAGCAAAGATAATTGATGATGAGGTGAAAAGAATCATCAATGAACAATATGAGCGTGCAAAGAGTATTCTGCGCGAATATGCTCCGCAACATAATAAGATTCGTGACCTTCTTGTGGAGAGAGAAGTTATCTTCCATGATGATGTGGAGGAAATCCTTGGCAAACGCCAATGGAAATCTCGAACTGATGAAATAATGGAGATAAACAAGAAAGAAGAGGAACGCAAAGCTCATGAGGCTAAAGAGAATGACGAACACGAATTGGATTCTCTTTTCAATAAAAAGCCGAAGCCAAAGAAAACAGAGGATAATGCCGGTTCGTCATCCTCTCCGAAACAGGAAGATGAAGATCCGGGCACACCCCCTCCCTTCACCAAAGAATAATTTGAAATGTGCAACTAAAGACTGATTTGAAATATTTAATTAGCCGCGTTATAAAATGCGGCTAATTAAATACAAATCTGAAAACTTATTATCTT
Source organism: Bacteroidales bacterium (assembly GCA_014800245.1). Classification (GTDB taxonomy): domain Bacteria; phylum Bacteroidota; class Bacteroidia; order Bacteroidales; family Muribaculaceae; genus Lepagella. Next base: position 50,009 of record JAAVGM010000018.1, read on the forward strand.
AATATAGTTTCCAAATCCACGAAATATTGGTCAAATTGGAATATTTTTATTCCATCTGTTTCCTAAAATAGTGGATTTTAACTAAATTTGCATAAGAAAAGGATTCATACAGGTAAATAAAACATAGTATTTTACGCGATTTCACGGAATAAACAAACACATAATTATAAAAAAAATGAGAATTAGAACAGTAAATGCAATGATTCTGCCGGCTTTGGCAGCCTCATTACTCTTTCCTTCATGTAAAGGGAAAAATGCACAGCAACAGCAGGGTCCGATGGTTCCGGAGCTGGCCGTGATCACTGTAGGTGAAGAAGATACTCAGCTCGAAACCGGGTTTCCCGCCACCCTTCATGGAGAAAACGATGTTGAAATTCGTCCGCAAGTTTCAGGTTTTCTGACTAAGGTTCATGTCCAAGAAGGTCAGCATGTGTCAAAAGGACAGGTATTATTTACAATTGATCAGGTGTCGCTTCAGGCTGCTGTTGACGCCGCTCAAGCTGCCGTACAGTCAGCACAGGCTCAGGTAAATGTGGCTCAGGCGAATGTGAATACTGCCCAGACAAATGCCAATAATAATAAAGTTCTGCTCGACAAGAATATCATCTCCCCCTCTGCCTATCAGACTTCTGTTGATGCCCTCAACGCGGCAAAAGCTCAGCTCAATGCTGCAAAGGCCGGTCTTGGACAGGCACAGGCACAGGTGGTTTCTGCTAAAAAGAATCTATCCTATTCCACTGTCACTGCCCCTGTTTCCGGCGTGGTCGGCGTGATTGACAATAAGGAAGGCTCTTTAGTGTCTCCACAGACTCTTCTCACAATTCTTTCAAACAATTCTGACATCGAGGCTTATTTCTCGCTCAATGAAAAAGACATTCTCAGCTTGACAGATGATGGCAAACGTTCCATCAACCAAGCAATTGCAAAGATGCCGGAAGTAACACTTCTTCTTGCTAATGGTGAAAGATACAGTCGTCCGGGTAAGATTATCTCCATTTCAGGTGTAATCGACCCTGTTACAGGCTCTGCATCTGCAAAAGCTCTCTTCCCGAATCCTGATGGCATGATACATAGCGGGGCAACAGGTCAGGTGCTTATCCCCTCTTTGCGCACTAATTCAATCCTCATTCCTCAATCCGCAACCTACGAAGTACAGAATATGAAATTCTGCTATGTTGTTGGCGACTCCAGCAAGGTTCATTCTGTGCCCATCACTATCGATCCTGAAAACGACGGAAAGAACTATATCGTGACAGGTGGTCTCAAACCCGGCGATGTTGTTGTCACTGAGGGTGTAGGTATCTCTGTAAAAGATGACATGGTGATCAAACCTAAAAAATAAATAAGCGTGCTCCGTCATAGGAGCAGCTTTTAAGAAGAGATAATATGAATATTTCAACTTTCATTAAACGTCCGGTCCTATCTACCGTGATTTCGATTTTTATCGTGATTTTCGGTATATTAGGTCTTTTCTCCCTCCCAATCGAGCAATTCCCGGATATTGCTCCTCCGACGATCCAGGTTTCCACCACCTATACCGGAGCTAACGCTCAGTCGGTTCTTAACTCTGTGATTGCCCCTATCGAGGAGCAGATCAATGGTGCGGAGAACATGGACTATATGTATTCTACTGCCGCCAATAATGGTTCGGCCACTATTCAGGTGTATTTTAAACCGGGAACAGACCCGGACATGGCAGCCGTAGATGTGCAGAACCGTGTGGCAAAGGCCGCTTCGTTTCTCCCCTCTGAGGTGAACCAAGTTGGTGTTATCACTCAGAAAAGGCAGTCGTCAATGCTTATGGTGTTCGACGTATATTCTGAAGATAAACAGTATTCGCAGGAGTTTATCGACAACTATATGGCAATCAACATCATCCCGGTTATCAAGCGTGTATATGGTGTTGGTGATGCTACAGTGTTGGGTGCCGATTATAGTATGCGAATATGGCTTAAGCCTGATGTTATGGCTCAGTATTCTCTGATGCCTTCCGATGTCACTGCCGCTCTTGCTGAGCAAAACATAGAGGCTGCTCCCGGTCAGTTTGGCGAGCAGGGAAATCAGACTTTCCAATATGTGATGCGCTATAAGGGTCGTCTTCAGAATGAGTCGGAATTTGAAGATATCGTGATACGTGCTCTTCCTGATGGAAACCTTCTTCGTCTGAAAGATGTGGCTGATGTCGAACTTGGTCGTCTATCTTATGGTTTCAACACCACGATTAATGGTCACACCGGATGTGCGGCTATCATCTATCAGTCTGCAGGATCTAATGCTACCCAGGTTGTAGAGGAAATTCAGAAAAATCTTGATCAGTTCCAGAAGGAGGCTCCGAAAGGGATAAAGATCACAACCACCATGAATGTCAACGAGTTCCTTTTTGCCTCTATCCATGAGGTGGTTAAAACTCTTATTGAGGCATTCGTGCTGGTGTTCCTTGTAGTGTTCGTGTTCCTTCAGGATTTCCGCTCCACAATCATCCCGATGATTGCAATTCCTGTGGCCCTAATCGGTACATTCTTCCTCATGTATATCTTTGGCTTCTCCATCAACCTTCTCACCCTCTCAGCTCTCGTGCTTGCGATTGCTATTGTGGTCGATGATGCTATTGTGGTGGTGGAGGCGGTCCATGCCAAGCTCGATCAGGGCTATAGCTCGGCAAAAAGGGCTGCCATTGATGCAATGAATGAAATTACCTCTGCGTTGATATCCATCACCCTTGTCATGATGCTTGTGTTCATCCCGGTATCGTTTATGAGTGGTACGACAGGTGTGTTCTATCGCCAGTTCGGTCTTACAATGGCTATGGCAATCTTCTTGTCGGCTATCAATGCATTGACTCTTACGCCTGCTCTTTGCGCGATATTCCTTAAGCCTCATAAGAACGAAGATGGTGAAGTTGCTCCCCTTTCAGAGAGAATGAAGGAGGCCTATTCTGCTGCCGGAGAGGTGATGAAAGAGACTTATAAGAAACGGTCCTCACTCCGCTTCCCTCCTCTTGTAACATTCATTTTCCTTATTGCTGCAATCGTATTCCTTGTGCTCGGATGGTATGAATTTGAGAACGTTGCGGAGAGTGTGATTGCTTGTGTTGTGGCATTATTGGCAGTGATTGGTATTTTCACACAAGATTTCAAGAATGCCTTCAATAAATATTTCGAGAAGCTTCATAACGTTTATCTTAAAGCTTCATCTTGGTTTGTAAAGCATAAAGTTATCTCTGCAGCCACTGTGCTTGCTGCGATTGCAGTATTGGGATTCCTTATGACCACTACCCCGACCGGTCTTGTTCCCGATGAGGATACCGGTACAATCATGGGTGTTGTCAATATGCCTCCCGCCACTTCTCAGGAAAGGACAAAAGCAGTTATGGACAAGGTGGATAGCATTTGTGCCACTATTCCTGAAATTGATGTTCGAAACGTTATTACCGGTTTCAGCTTTATCGGTGGACAGGGTAATACCTATGGCTCGCTTATCATCAAGCTCAAGCCCTGGAGCGAACGTAAGGAAGCTTCTCAGAGTGCGGATGCAATCTTGGGTATGCTTTTCCAGAAAACAGCAGCAATCAAGGATGCTCAGATCATGTTCTTCAAGCCTCCTATGATTTCGGGTTATGGTGTCACCAACGGTTTCGAGCTTCGTCTTGAGGATAAGACCGGTGGTTCGCTTGATAACTTCTTCAAGGTTTATCAGCAGTTCATTGGAGCGCTTAATGCTCGTCCGGAGATTGCAATGGCATATTCTACCTTCAATCCCACGTTCCCCCAGTATCTTGTGGAACTCGATGTTGCAAAGATCAAACAGGCCGGGTTGACACAGAACGCAATTCTTTCAGCTCTGCAGGGTTATTATGGTGGTATGTATGTGTCTAACTTCAATAAATTCGGTAAGCTTTACCGTGTAATGATGCAGGCAAATCCTGAAGCCCGCGTTTCTCCGGAGACATTGAAACGAATCAAAGTCAGAAATGGTGCCGACATGGCTCCCATCGACAACTTTGTGAAATTGACTCGCGTTTATGGTCCTGACATCATTAACCGATTCAATATGTTTACCTCAATTTCAGTTACGGGTTCGCCCGCTCCCGGATTCTCCTCTGGTCAGGCTCTTGAGGCTGTCTCTCAGGTTGCAGCTCAAACTCTGCCCATGGGATTCGGTTATGAATATGCCGGTATGTCTCGTGAAGAGGTGGCTAACGGATCAGGTTCGACAGCATATGTATTCGGACTCGTGCTTCTTTTCGTTTACTTGATTCTTAGCGCACAGTATGAAAGCTACCTTTTGCCTTTCTCTGTTATTCTTTCCGTACCGTTCGGTTTGATGGGATCGTTCGTCTTTGCCAAGATGATGGGAGTCAACAACAACATCTATCTTCAGATTGCGTTGATTATGCTTATCGGTCTTTTGGCGAAGAATGCTATTCTTATTGTTGAGTTTGCTATCGAACGAAGAAGAACCGGTCTCAGCATCATTAACTCTGCAATTCAGGGTGCATCCGACCGTCTCCGTCCTATCCTTATGACTTCGTTTGCGATGATTATCGGTCTTCTTCCGATGATGTTCTCTTCAGGAGCCGGTGCGAATGGATATATCGCCTTGGGTACAGGTGCCGTCGGTGGTATGTTGATCGGTATGATCCTTCAGCTTCTTGTAGTGCCTGCTCTATTCGTGGCATTCCAGATGATTCAGGAAAAAATCACTCCTCCGAAGTGGAAGGATACCGATAATAGCGGTCTTTCTTCTGAGATCGAACAGTATAGTATTAACAAAGACTAAGATAAATTCCCATATGACAGATGCTCTCGTGGCATCTGTCATACCACCTATCTTTATTTACAATGAATAAGTTATTAAAATATTCTTTGGTGTTTGCAGCTATGGTCTCCCTTTCAAGCTGCCACATCTACAAGAAATATGAGCTTCCTGCGGACAACAACGTTTACGTTTCCGATTTCAAGAAAGCCACAGAAAACGTTGATTCCACCGGACTTGATTATCTTAGATGGGAACAGGTCTTCACCGACCCGACTTTGCAATCATACATCCGCATGGCGCTCGACAACAACCGCAATCTTGACGACGCTCGTCTGAATGTAGAGATAGCCAATGCACAGCTTAAAGGTGCTAAATTAAGCTACTTCCCTTCTGTGGCTCTCAATCCGAATGGAGGCACAGCCAGCTATGGAGGCAGTCATATGAATTGGTCCTATACCCTTCCTCTTGCAATAAATTGGGAGGTGGATGTGTTTGCCAAAATTCTCAACCGCAAAAGAGGAGCACAGGTTTCCAAAGAGCAGATGTTGGATTATGAGCAGGCTGTAAGATCTCAGGTGATCTGCGGTGTAGCAAAAACATATTATGCCCTTGTACTTCTAAATCAACAGCTCGACTTAACAAAGCGCACTGCTGCCATTTGGAAAGATCAGGTGGAATCTATGAAGCTTATGAAGGAGGCGGCTCGTACGAATGAAGCAGCTGTAGTTCAGAGCGAGGCCAACTATTATAGCATCCTTGCTTCCATCCCTGATATTGAGGAAGGAATCACCACTACCCAGAATGCTCTCTCTCTTCTTATTGGTGTCTATCCTAAGGCTTGGACTGTAAGTTCGGATCTTAATTTTGAACTCCCTGTTTCAATTGCCAATGGTGTTCCGGTTTCTTATCTTGCTTCTCGTCCGGATGTCAGAGCGGCAGAAAGAGGATTGGCAGCGGCTTACTATTCCACAAATAGTGCCCGCGCCGCTTTCTATCCCTCTCTTAATATATCTTCCAACGGAGGGTTCACCAATCTTCTGGGAAGTATCATCACCAACCCCGGCAAATGGTTCATTCAGCTTGCCGGTTCGCTTTCAGCTCCCCTATTCTCCCGAGGACAGAATATCGCCACTCTTGAAGCGGCAAAGGCTCGTCAGAAGCAGGCAATGAATGCATTTGAAACTTCCATAATCTCTGCAAGCTCAGATGTGAGCAATGCTTTGGCTTCCTACAAGGCCAGCGAGGAGAAACGAGAAGCACTCGTGAAACAGGTTGAAAGCCTTGAGAAATCAGTGGAATATACTCAGGAACTCTTCACTCTTACTCAGCAGACCACCTATCTTGAGGTGCTGACTGCGCGTTCATCTCTTTTGAATGCTCAGCTGGCAAGCCTTAGTTGCTGGCACAGCAAAGTGGCAGCTCTTATCAGCCTTTATCAGGCTGTAGGCGGCGGACGCTAATTGAACACTTTAAAATCATTATACTATGCAAAAGATCAGTCCATTGGCCTTTATTCATCCGGATGCTCAGATTGGCGATAATGTCACCATCAATGCATTTGCCTACATTGACAAGAATGTAGTGATCGGCGACGACTGTGTGATCTGCCCTCATGTAAGCATTCTTTCCGGTGCACGTATCGGGAAAGGGAATGTATTCTATGATGGCTGTATTATTTCAGCGTCTCCTCAAGACTTTAGATGGAAAGGCGACGATAGCTATGTTGTGATCGGCGATAATAATAAATTTCGCGAACATGTGATCATCAACCGCAGCATCCACCCCGGAGGAGAAACCAAGATAGGAAATAACTCCTTTATCATGGCTCAGTCGCATATCGCCCACGATTCTGTAATCGGCGACTGGGTGGTGATTGGAAATGCAGTGAAGATTGCCGGAAATTGCAAGATCAACAACTACACCATCTTGTCTTCCAACGCCCTTGTGCATGAGAATTGCGAAATCGGAGAATGGGTTCTTATCAAAGGCGGATGCCGCGTCAACAACCATGTGCCTCCATTCGTGATCATGGCCCACAATCCAATTGAGTATTATGGTGTGAATGCCTATGTGCTCAAAAAGGGAAAGAAATCCGACGAGCTAATCAATGAGATTGCAAAATGCTACCGTCATATCTACCAGACCAACACTTCTCCGGGAAATGCATACAAACGCATCATCTCGGATGTGGAGGAGAGCAAAGAGCGTCAAGAGATTCTTGATTTCTTGAAAGGACATAATTACAAGCTTGCAGCTCTTCCCGATATCACCGGAGAGGAATAAACCTGCGTCGGGCAGATATTCTTAAATATATTCAAGACAACTTAGAATATTATCAATAAAAAGGGACGGTTTGACCGTTCCTTTTTTTAATTTTTAACAGATTCCTATAACTGAATATTCAAAATGTTTAATTAATTTTGCAAAAGTAATGGATAGGGAATTTATCTTCCCTCCAAACTATCATTCTTCACCTGATTATCTCTTAAAATGGATTTAAAGAAATTACTGACACGCGCCCTCTCCGGTCTCGTTTATGTGCTTATAATAGTTGGTTGTATTCTTTGGGGCTATCCGGGATTGGCGATTCTCGGAGTGGTGCTTGCGATTCTGGCTACCTTCGAATTGGAGAAGATATGCCATGATGTTAATTCCCGAACCACGCCTTTGATTTTAATAGATATCTTAGGGGTGGTTGTCCTATCCCTGTCTTTTAATAATTATATCCCTGTGTTCCCCTTGGTGATATGGGCGGCAATAATTATTGTGAGATTTGTGATGGAGCTATACATGAAGAATGAGAACCCTCTTCGCTCTCTTGCTCATTCAATGCTCGCTCAGATATATATCGGCGTTCCATTGGCTGCAATGAGCGCCACAGCATTTATCCTTGATCCCAAGGTGATATTAATGGTTTTCCTAATGCTCTGGATCAGCGATACGGGAGCTTACATTGTAGGAAGCTTGATTGGTAAGCATCGTCTTTTTGAACGCATCTCCCCTAAAAAATCTTGGGAAGGCTTCTTCGGAGGGCTTATCTTTAATATTATAGCTGCTTCTCTTTTCTGCTGTTACTCCGATTCTTTCTGGGGAATTCATTCCAATATTGCTATCTGGATTCCGTTGGCAGTAATTGTGACAGTGTTCGGCACATGGGGCGACTTGGTGGAGTCAATGCTTAAACGTCATCTAAATATAAAGGATTCGGGAAATCTCATTCCGGGGCATGGTGGAATCCTCGACAGAATCGATTCATTCCTAATAGCGATGCCGGCAGTGATGGTTTTCTTCGCTTGCTTATATATTTTCATTTAACCATAAGTGCAACATATCATATAGCATAAAAGGCATTCCTTAGGAATGCCTTTTATGCTATATGTATTTCAGACTTCATCCATTAAAATCATTTAATTCGGAACCAATATCCAGCCGATATCATTATCGACATTGAATTGGATCCACGGAAATTCTCCGTTCTTCCTGACTTAAGCACATTCCCTAATCCATAATAAAAACGTCCTTCAATATAGATGGAATTTCTCCTGTTTAGATTGAATTCTCCACCTAAGCCCGCTGAAATACCATAATCCACCTTCGGATCGGCATCCATCAGATACTGATAGGTGGTTCGCAACGGGAATCCCGAGATTGAGCTGACATTCTTATAATCGAAATTCGACTTTGTGCTCTCCCCTATCTTGAATCCCACTTCCGGACCTGCATTGAAGAAAAAGCGTCCCCTCCGACCGAAATAAATATGGGCGAGGAAAGGGATTTGAATATAATTAATTGTGCGAGAATATTCGAATGGTTTATCCTCAAAATTCTCCTTCCATCCCCTTTGCTCAAAATTCAATTCCGTTATCAAACCGAAATGATTCTCTTCAATATATCTGAACGTCACTCCGGCATTTCCTCCTAAAAGGAAACCTTGCTTCACACTTGGAGTAAAGAAAACTCGGGAGAGATCCACGCCTCCCTTCACACCAAGCGAGACGTTACTGCTATAATGGGTCTGTGAAAATAAGGGAAGAACGCCGGCTGCCGTCATCACGACAGCTGCCCCCATCCCCTTTATCAGGCTATTGCTTTTCCAAGATATCATATTCATTTCACCTTCAGCTTTTCAATGGTTCCGAGAGGAGAGAATCTGACAAGATAGACCAAAGGATTGTATAGACCGCTCCAATTCTCCGGACGAATAAATGAGAAATCAGACTGCACTGAATTCCTGCTCTCCTTCAGGTCATTTATATCGCCGCCGACTTCAACCCAGGATGGGATAAAATAGATTGCCTCGTCGTATCCCATGGTTGAATACATCGGGAAGGATTTAGCCGGAGTCATATTGAAGATGTTTCTATACTCCACTTCAAACTTATCGGCTTCCTTGCTATTCTTGTCATAATAGAAACGCGCAGGAATAAGAATATCAGCTTTATGGAAATCCTCCTTCATTGAATCGTCATATACTATCCAGCTCGGACGTCCCACAAAACCGAAGGTAGCTTCAAAATGTTCGTTGCGCAAATCAATCACTTCCTCTACAAGCTCGGTTATCTCACTCTTCTTAGAGACATTTCCAAGAATAAGATAAGTGGTGCCGGCCTCTATTGGATATTCCTTCAAAGCCTCGGCTGAAGATAGATGCACTGTCTTGGATGACCCCCATTTATCCTCAAGTTCGTTTGAGAAAGTATCGTCTTTGTCTCCTCCCACGATAAGGAGTGTGGAATAGGGATATCTTTGTGCAAGATTATTTACAATCTCCTCATTAAAATAATTAGAGGGAGTAAGGATATTCACAAAATATGGATTTGAGAGATACCGTTCATCCTTCAAGTCGAAAGTATTGATAATCGGCACTTGACTCACTATGGCATAGTCGGCGAAAAACGCAGGAGTATTCTTTTCGTAGGTGGTGAAGATTAAGGATGCGCCATAGTTTCCGAGACTATCAATCAGACGGTCTTGAGCCCACCTTCCGTCGAACACCTTTACATCAATTCTATAATCCCTGTTCTTCACCTTATTTACGCCCGTGAGAAAACCACGAGTGAATTCAAGATCCTTTTTTGAAGAGGGTTCTTCCATCACTATTCCGATTTTCACCTCCTTCATTCTCTCATTTGAGGGGGTTACGCCATGCACATCTTCGTAGATTTCGACTACGCCGGAAATTGTCTGTTCACGCGGATCCTCTGTGATGACAGTTCTGCTCACGGAATCAACGCCAATCTGAGGAACGCCGAGTATCTGCTTATTCTTCAGCCCGGATTTTCCCCCATTAGCTTTCTTCAAATCATCCACACTAACTCCGGTCTTCTCTGAAATGGAATCCCAAGTATCCTTTTTATCCACCTGATAGGTTGAAAATCCCACTACCGTGGGCTCTTCCACCATCTTAGTCTCTACTCTAATTCCTTCCCCATATTCCGGAAGCTTGATCTCCTCCCCGGTACGGAAATTATTCTCGGAAATTCCGGGATTCAATTTCAAGATAGCGGCCACAGTAGTATTATACGTGCGAGCGAGCTGATAAAGCGTATCCCCCTTCTTTATTGTATAGAAATCAGGATTCTCCTCAGCAGCGGGAGCAGCTAAAGACGTATCGCTGACTTTTAGAATCTCTCCTGCTTTGATTCCATTTCTACTCTCCGGATTCATCTCGTAAAGTCGTTCGATAGGGATATGATATTTCAAAGAAATTCCATAGACAGTCTCTCCTTTTTTCACAAGATGCGTAAGCGGCTCAACAATTCTATCCAAATCAATGTTAGTAGATGAAAGGGTTAAGCCGTTATCGACTGTCTCAGGGTCGCAAGGATAATAGATCTTTGTTCCCTTTGACATCGGGCTAAGCACATTGGAATTGATCCTTATCAATTCCTCAAGATTCCAATTAAAATCATTGGCTATATTGAAAAATGTCTGGTTCTTCTTAGCTTCATACACATAATACTGTTTACCCAACACCTCCACAACAGGAAGTTTGGGCTTGCTTGTTTGTGATATGGCTGTAAAGGCAACCAATCCAATGCCAAAGGAGGATAAGTATTTAAGATGCTTCATGTTTCTTTTCCTATGTTATCCCGGATCATTGTCGCCGGAAGATTAACTGCAAAATTAACAAAATATCTTCAATATATCTGATTATTTTGGAATATAATTGTAATTTTGTTTATCAGATTGCTCTGTTTCATATGATAGAGACCACTTATAAACATATGTTTGACAATAATTACTAATTAGTATGGCAAAAAAAGCAACATTCAGCAGCAAGATAGGTTTAGTGGCTGCAACAGTCGGTTCGGCTGTAGGATTAGGTAATATCTGGAGATTTCCTGCGGAAACTCAGACTAACGGAGGCGCGGCTTTTCTATTTCTATATATTCTTTGCCTGATAATTTTAGGAGTCCCGGTTATGCTCGCTGAATTCTCCCTTGGTCGTGGCACACAATCAGATGCAGTAAGCGCATTCTCCAAGCTTAAACCTCATTCACCTTGGTGGATCACCGGAGGATTGGCCGTCCTCGCCTCATATCTGATCCTTTGCTTCTATATGGTTGTGGCAGGATGGACGTTCGAATACTTATGGCAGTCGATCACAGGCGATCTTTACGCCGTGAATCTTGCCAAGGATGGTATGGATGCTTCATTTCATGCCAAAATGGAGGAATATATCTGCTCGGATCTCTCTCCTCTTATTAATATATATGTCTTGATAGCTGTAAATATTGTAGTTCTTTTATGTGGCGTGCAGAAGGGAATCGAGCGGCTCTCGAATATAGCGATGCCGATATTATTCATTCTCCTTCTCGTTTTCTGTGGCGTGTCCCTTTCTCTGCCGAATTCCTTTGAAGGTGTCAAGTTTTTCCTCACTCCTGATTTCTCGAAGATCACTCCCTCAGTGGTGGTTAATGCGCTTGGACAAGCCTTCTTCTCGCTTAGTCTCGGTATGGGAATTCTTGTGACATACTCCTCATATTTCCCCAAAGATACAAAACTCACTAAAACAGCCTTCACAGTTTCTCTTCTTGATCTTTTAGTTGCAGTGCTTATGGGTTTCATAATCTTCCCTGCAATTTCAAGTTTCGGACTTGGGAATGCAGAGTTGCGTGGATCCACACTTGTTTTTGTGACTCTTCCGGAGATATTCGCCCAAATGCAAGGCACTCAGCTTTGGTCGGTTCTATTCTTCCTCCTTCTTTTTGTAGCGGCTTTGACCTCTACAATCTCAATTGCAGAGGTTTCGATTGCATGGATTCAGGATAGATTTAAAAAGAGCCGTATGGTGGCCACACTAATTGTCATGCTTCCGCTTTTCCTCTTCAGCTCGTTATGCTCACTTTCCTTCGGCTCATTGAATTCCTTCAAGATATGGGGAATGACTATATTCGATTTTCTTGATACGGTTTCTACCAATATATTCCTTCCCACGGTATCTATCCTCACATGTATCTTCATGGGTTGGGTGGTGAAGAATGATTTCTTCAAGAAGGAATTGACCAACAACGGGATGCTGAAGGGCAATGGCTATAATCTCACGATTGCCATCGTAAAATATCTTGCTCCACCATTGATTCTTCTTATCCTCGTCTCTTTCTTCTTAAAACTCTAAGACCTGAGAGAAATATAAAAAAATGGCATCGGATTCGGCGACTCTTAGTCTGGAATCCGATGCCATTTTTATAATTTACAAATATTATGTGGAGCTATAGAGAGCTATATGGCATAGAGAAAGTATCTCCGCCGGGGAATTGACCCGTACGGGCACCCTTCTCAAGCCATCTCACACGTTGGGCAGAGGTGCCATGATTGAATGTTTCAGGCACCGCATACCCCTGCGCCTGCTTCTGCAAATAGTCATCTCCGATCTTTGAGGCGGCATTCAGTCCCTCCTCAATATCGCCGGGCTCCAAGGAACCGAATTTCTCGTTGTCGTGGAAAGCCCAGACTCCGGCATAATAGTCGGCCTGTAATTCCGTGCGTACACTAATCTGATTCGCTTCCTTTTCGGGCAGACTGCGCATGGCCTGATGCGTCTCATCAAGAGTGCCTAAAAGATTCTGCACGTGGTGACCTACTTCGTGGGCAATGACATAGGCATACGCAAAATCACCTCCTGCTTTCATATTCTTTTCCATCTCCTCAAAGAATGAAAGGTCGATATAGAGTGTTTCATCTGCCGAACAATAGAAGGGCCCTACTGCCGACGTAGCGTTGCCGCAGCCGGATTGCACAGACCCGGTGTAGAGCATCATCTTCGGATTGCGATAAGTCAATCCGGCCTTCTGAAACTCCTCTTTCCATACATCCTCCGTGCCGGCAAGTATCACCTTGGCAAATTCTTCATATTGCTTCTCCTTCTCGGGCGACAACGAAGACTGCATCGCGGTGTTATTCGCTGTCAATCCTCCGGTATTATTCAACACTTCCAGGGGATTTCCTCCGGATATCCATATAATTAGAGCTGTTATGATCAAACCGCCGATCCCTCCTATTCCGGCAATCTTCCCACCACTCATTCCTCTCCTATCCTCTACATTATTGCTCGATCTTCGTCCGTTAAGTCTCATACTATATGATTATATTTTAAATTAAAATAGGCCTGCCTATGAACGGGCAGGCCTAAACGTAACTAATTTCTTAATATAGAATTTTATTCATTAATAGTTATCGGGACGCAATTCAAAGAATGCCTGAGGATGCTTGCATACGGGGCATACTTCCGGAGCCTTCTTACCGAAATGTATGTGGCCGCACTCACGGCACATCCACATTCTGTCGCCATCGCGAGAGAATACAATGCCATCCTCGATGTTCTTTAAGAGAGTTTTATAACGCTCCATGTGAGTTTTCTCGATTTCGCCTACGCGCTCGAAAAGACGGGCGATATCATTGAAACCCTCCTCTTTCGCAATTTTAGCGAAATCCTTATACATATCTGTGTATTCATACTCCTCTCCTGCCGCTGCATCAAGAAGATTGGCGGGTGTTTCGGGCACTTCGCCTCCATGGAGAAGCTTGAACCAGAGTTTAGCGTGTGTATGCTCATTGTGGGAAGTCTCTTCGAAGATAGCTCCTATCTGCTGATACCCATCCTTCTTAGCCTGCTTGGCATAAAATGAATACTTCACTGCTGCCTGAGATTCGCCGGCAAATGCCGTGCGCAAACATTCTTCTGTTTTGCTTCCTTTAAGTTCTTTCATAATATCGTAGTTTTTTATTAACAATTATAATCAAGCAAAAACAAATCAATTGTTTTCTTTTACCTTATTTAACGCTTGTTAAAGTTTAATTGTTCATTAAAAACACGCACTGAAATAAAAAAAGCTGATCCCCTTTCGGAAATCAGCTCTATACTATAATTAAATAAGAAATTATTTCTCCACACCTTCCATGATCACCTGTACACGGTTCTTACCGTTATAGATATTCTTCATAAATGAATTGATATCATTCACATTCAAGTTATCTATTGCTGACTGACCGTTGGTGATGTTATCCACGCCACGGAGATAGAGTCCAAGCTGAGAGAGCCAGTAGCCGTTAGTGCGGATAGAGTTCTCATATTGCTTAGTCATCGACTCCTTAACTTTATTGAAGTTCTCGGCATTTGTTCCGTTCTGAAGAAGTTTCTCGAACTCTGCATTTGCACGAGTAATCATCTTCTCCTGCATCTCCGCATTAGTGCTGAACTGATACTGAATATTCCATTCGCCGGTGATAGGGCTGAGATAAGCGCCTGCATAGGGTGAATAAGTACCACCTTCCTCTTCACGGAGAGTTTCAAGGAATACGTTTCTGAGAAGCTGACCGATAACCTCAATCTTACGTGCATTCTCAATAGAGTAAGGGATATTAGTGTCGGTGTAAGTGTCGAATATATGAGTTGCAGGTGCCTGCATAGGCTCTTTCCATTCATCCTTCACCTGACCGGACACAATGGCGAGAGAAGTCTCTTTCTTCACCTGAGTCAATTTCTTGGGATTAGAGGGAAGAGTTGCGATATACTGCTCAAGAAGAGGCTTGAGGGTTTCCATATCTACATTGCCGACAAATACGAATGTGAAGTCGGCGGCATTTTTCATGGTGCCCTTTATGAAATCAAGAGTAGCCTGATAATTCACCTTGTCAAGATCCTCCATAGTGGGGAGATTGAACATCGGGTTGTCGCCATGAATAGTCTTATAGATGTTTCTGTTGAAAGTATATTCAGGATTAGCATCTCGAGCTGCAAGAACAGTGCGTGCATTCTCCATTGCAGCTGCGAAAGTCTTCTCATCTGCGCCAAGTTCTACAAAAGATGCATAAATAGCCTCCATTAGATACTTAAGATCCTTCACGCTTGAAGAACCATCAAGGCTGTTAGTGATATTACCTATGCTGTAGCCAAGGCTGAGGTTTTTACCTGCAAGATACTTGCGAAGCATTGTCTGGTCGAAATTGCCAAGCTTGCTTGCCTCGTAAACATCCTCTGCAAACATAACTATATTTGCCATTGAAGCGGGATATGCCTGCTTACCACCCTTAGAGAAGGCGTTCATCACGATCTCATCGGCCTTGAAGTCGGTGGGTTTAACCACAACTTTAACACCGTTTGAAAGAGTAAGCTCGGTTGTGCCAAATTTACCGGCTTTTTCAGAAACAATCTTACCTGCTTTGGGAAGCTTGGAGATCATCGGATCTGTTATCACCTCATCAACATACGCCTCATACTGTGCGTTGAGGATATTCTCAAGGTTGCCTACGAAGGTTTCTTCTTCAATAACCTCCATACCGTCTTTGCGAGGCTGAGCCACAACAATCACTTGATTGTCGGGAGTAAGAAGCTGAGAGGCCATCTGATTGAGCACTTGCACAGGAATCATCGGAAGAATCTGCTTTGCAAACTCATACTCCATCTCCGCTCCGGGGTGAGGAGTGTTGTCGATGAAATGACGATAAAGGAGCTCACCGAATATACCTGAGTTAGTATTGTTACGCTCATTGAAGAACTTCTCATACTGAGAAAGGATTTCATCGCGGGCACGAGTAAGCTCAGAATCTGTAAATCCGGTCTTGCAAGCACGTGCAATGATACCCATTGCATCTTCAGTGGCCTTGTTTACTCCGGTTTTTCCTACAATTGTTATATCAAAAGCATCTTTGGTCTTGGAAATCCAGAAATCACCAAATCTTACACCGGCATATACATAATTGCACTCAGGTTTCTGCTGGAATTCTGAAAGACGGTTATTGATGAGTGTTGAAATAAGATCCTGAATGAGATCCACCTGGAAATAAAGATCTGTGTTGCGCATCTCTACCGGCATCTTGTCGCTCTTGAATGAAATCTCTACACGAGGATATTGCATCTCGGGATCATCAAAATAAGCGAAGATCGGCTTCTCATTATCCGAAACATTGGGATAAGTTCTTTCAGCCGCATTCTCAGGCATCGGAATCTGTGAGAAGAGAGCCACTACCTTCTTCTCCATCTCATCAGCATCAAAATCGCCGACGATCACGATACCCTGCTGATCCGGACGATACCATTTCTTATAGTAATTACGGATCTCAGAGTAAGGGAAGTTGCGAATGATATCGATCTTACCGATCACAGGCTGCTGATACTGATATTCGCTGTAGATCTTCGGGAGGATACTTTCGAGCATACGGAAATTAGCATCATTTCTCGAACGCCATTCCTCCTCGATCACACCACGCTCTGCATCGATCTCTGCATCCTCAAGAAGGATTCCGCAGCTCCAATCACGAAGAGCGAGAAGCACACTATCCATAAGAGCCTTGTCGTTGGTGGAGACATTGTCTATGTTATAGACAGTCTCATCATAGTAAGTATATGCATTGATATCTGCACCGAAACGGATTCCCTTCGACTGGAGATAATTGAGCATATTCTTTCCGGGGAAATTTGTGGTTCCATTGAACGCCATGTGCTCAAGGAAGTGAGCCAAACCAAGCTGGGTGGGTTCCTCAAGAGTGGAGCCTACCTTCTGTGCGATATAGAAGTTGGCACGATCCTTGGGGTGTTCATTATGAAGGATGTAATAAGTGAGGCCATTATCAAGCTTACCGCTTTTCACTGCCGGATCCAACGGCAATTGCTGCGGCTGGGGCATCTGGGCACTCATGCAAAGCGTTGTCAATAGAAACATCGCTAAGCCTAAAGCTTTCCTGATCATAAACTGTTAGTTTTTTAATTAATATTATGGTTATATATTATTTCCGGATTTGAAAACTTATTTCTTTTTTCTTCTATAAGAAGTATGATCCAACCAATTCTTATATTTAGACGCTATTCGCTCTAAATTGTTACAAATTTAATCTATTTTTTAAACTATACAAAATTTAATCACCTTTTTAGAGATATAAATAACTAAAATATGCTTTAAATCACACCATTCATCAAGGCATAAAGCGATAAACCTGATACCGACTTGATTCCAAGTTTTGAAGAAATATTTTTCCGATGTGTTATGACGGTGTTGACGGAGATAGAAAGTCGATCGGCAATCTCTTTATTGGTCTTGCCGGACGCCAACTCTTTCAACACCTCTTTTTCACGACCTGACAACTCTCCCGTAATCTCTCCCTTCCCGGATGGCTCTTCCATCAGACCGCTCAAAATCTCACGAATCTCTTCTTCCGACGAATCTCTGTATAAAGACCTCGGTCCGGCCTGCGAAGAATTTGTATTCTCATCGCTGCTCAGATCTCTTTTCTCAGAATATAGCACTACTGTTCTGTTTTTTCTCGGTATAAAGAAATCAGTATGCAATGCAAACACCGACACGCTCACAATAAAGATATCTGTTGATTCGTAGTCCTTTAAATGATTGGAGAAAGATGAATATGCAGTGAATAAAACTTCATCTATATCTTTTACAGGCTGCCCTTCTATCAACGCCTTCATTCCGATAGTCTCCAGAGTTGACAATCCTATTATAGCAATTCTTGGCATAACGGTTTTAATATACGGTCGCGGATACGATTATTCTGCTTCACATCTTTTTCAAGGGTGACTAAGGCAGAGACAACGGCTACACATAGATTCTGATCATAGTCTCCGCGTAGATGAATCACAAAGAAATTTATAAGATCGCTCAATTTCTCCTCAAGCAGGTGATTATCGTAAGGCTTGCGGATATCTGCTGCGACATGACTCAGACCATCACCATTCCGAAGCAATGGAAACCAGATTGAGAGATCCGTGTTTATCACTCCTATCATCTCCTCCTTTACCTCTGTAAAGAATTGTTTAAGAAGGAATAAATTTGAACGCTCATCTTTTACCTCGCTTTTCGAGAGCAGGAGTGAGAAGTGACGCTCTATATTAGGAAGAAGAATGCCACTATAGTATCTGTCGGTCTTTTCAAGATAATCAAGCAATCCATCCTGGAGATTCACTCTCCCTTCTATCCCCTCAGGGAAATAGTTTCTATTAAGATAGGTGTTTATTATTGCTAAAAAGAGATTCTCTTCGATGTTATGCTCCTCGCATATCCCCTTGATTGTGGCATCTCCTACTCCCAAATAGATATCAAATCTATTCACCACTTGAATCACCGAGGGATCGTATAGAATCACATCGCTCAGTTTTGAATCTTTGCTATATACAGGCATATGTTGTTTGTTAAGGTTATAAGGTTTAGGGTTATAAGGTTATAGGGTTATAAGATTTATGGTTATTATTATGCCCCGAACTCCCTTTCATGGAATTCGGGGCAATAACATTAACGGGATGATCAAACATGGAGCTTATTTAAACCTAAGCACTGTCTTCTGCGTGATCACCATATCCATCTTGACATCGTGGGGTTCTGCCGGAATCTCATCAACAATCTGAAATTCATATCCGATTCCTACCTTTGTGGCAGCCGTATTGGAGAGCAATCTGTCATAGAATCCCTTCCCTCTTCCAAGCCTGTTACCGGCACGGTCGTATGCCACAGCAGGAACGATCACAAGTTCAATTTCATCAGGAGAGACTGTGTTCTCTCCTGTCGGCTCCTCGATATGGAACGCCCCTAATTCCAGTCTTGACTCATCGTATGGAAGAATCTCAAGATTCACCCCATTCACTCTCGGAAGGAAGAAACTCTTTCTCCCATGCCATTTGTCAAGGAAACGATGAGTTGAAAGCTCGTCGGGGAGAGAATGATACATCAATATTCTGTCGGCGAGCAGGAATGCCGCCGTCTGCTCCAACTGCTCGAACACTTCATCAGCAGCACTCATCTTCTCGGCTTCAAGAAGCATTGAGCGCATAGCCTTTATTTTCCTTCTTATTTCGCTCTTTTCCATAGTAGTATAATTAATTTAAAGTCTCAAATCAGAGCTGTTATTTCTTGAGCATCTCCTTGCTCTTCCCTGTGGATAAAATATCCTGTGCTTTCTTCACTGTTATATCCTTTTCATTAAGAATCTCAATGAATGCATTATATCCTATCAAGTCTCTTGCAAGAACCGCCCTTATCTGATTTAACAATAAATCCCGTGATTGGTTGATATAATACCATCTTGCAGGGAGACCCTGAGTTGCCGCCCAATCCACAAAGAGATTAAGCAACGAATCCTCGCGAGGCACGATTCTATTCATAGCTGCAATGGTCTTCTCTTTCATATGCGGACGATATTTCTCTGCCATCTGATTGCAGAATTTTTGTATCAACCCTTTGTTGACCGCATCAATATAATAGGATGTATAGCCGGTGGTATCTTCGGGGACAAACAGATCGGGCATGATCCCTCCGCCTCCATATACCACTCGTCCTCCTACGGTGTTGAATTTCTTGGATTGGTCGAACTTAATGCTATCCTGAGAATAGAATTCACCATGGTTGTAACGATCCACTATATCCAGCTCATATTTACCATCGCGTCCTCTGCTATATTCCTTCTGGATTGATCGTCCGGATGGGGTGTAATAACGAGCCACTGTCAAACGAATTGCCGAACTGTCGGGGAGCTCAGTTTGGTTCTGCACAAGCCCTTTGCCGAAAGAACGACGGCCGATCACAACACCACGGTCGTTATCCTGCATCGCACCCGCAAAAATTTCGGAGGCTGATGCAGAGAATTCATTTGTGAGCACTGTCACATCCGCATCCTGATATCCGCCATTGCCGTCGCTCACTGCGATTGTTTCATTCTCCGGAGTTCGCCCCTTGGTATAGACTATCATCTTCCCGGCCGGGAGGAATTCATTAGCCATATAAATAGCCTGATCCATATATCCTCCGGAGTTATTCCTTAAATCTACAATGTAGTTCTTGGCTCCTTTACTCTCCAGAGATTTAAGAGCATTCAGAAATTCGGAATATGTGGTGCGTGCAAACTTGCTTACCTTTATATAGCCCGTACTATCTGACAACATATAAGAAGCATCTACACTATTGGATGGAATCTCTCCCCTCGTCACATCAAACTCAAGAAGGTTTTTACTATTAGACCGCTTCACCTTGATCTTCACTTCCGTACCCTCTTTTCCGCGCAATGTGGAGAAGACATCTTCATTGGAGACCTTATTTCCGCTCAACTGCTTTCCTGCCGCCTCAATGATTTTGTCGCCGGGAAGCAATCCCACTTTCTCTGCCGGACCGCCGGATACCACCTCAATGACATTGACTGTGTCGTTGATGATCTGGAATGAAACTCCCACACCTCCGAACGAACCTTCAAGTTCATCGTTAGTCTGAGTAAGATCCGAAGCCGGAATATAGGCCGAATGAGGGTCGAGCGACATCAAAAGATCCGGAATCGAAGCCTCAAGCAACGAATCCACATTAATCTCATCGACATATTGCGTCTGGATAAGGTCGAGAATTGTCTGGAATTTCTCCTGTGCAGGGGAAATCCTTCGCTGTTCCACAAACTTTCCAATAAATATTCCTCCGATGATGCCCGCACATAACACCAATGGCATCACCACATATACTATGTTTCTTTTTTCTCTCATCTCTTATGAGGCTTTTTATAAATCAAGCTACTCAAACAAGCAACATTCATTACTTCCGACTCTGCAATCGCCTGATCAATCAAGAGGAAGATGCACAGTCTCCACTCCCGCCTGACGCAGAAGATCGAGTCCGTCAGTGATCCTGTAAAGTTCGGAGAAGACCACCCTTTTTATCCCGGCCTGAATAATCAGTTTGGAACATTCCATGCATGGACTTGCCGTGACATATAGGGTGCTCCCCTCACTTGAATTATTGCTTCGAGCCACCTTTGTTATAGCATTGGCCTCGGCGTGAAGAACATATGGGAAAGTCACCCCCTCTGCCGACTCGCATATATTTGGAAATCCGGAGGGTGTGCCGTTAAAGCCATCTGATATAATCATTTTGTCTTTCACTATCAATGCTCCGACCTTTCGGCGCACGCAGTAGGAATTCTCACTCCATATCGACGCCATCCGAAGATATCGGTAGTCGAGCAGACGTTGCTTATCAACTTTCTCCATAGTTCTTGTTATTCGTATTATTATATTAAAGTTCCTCTTTATCGAGAAGGAATCTTTCTGCATCTATTGCAGCTCGGCAACCTGTTCCTGCCGCACTTACGGCCTGACGATAGATAGGATCCGCACAATCGCCGGCTGCAAACACACCGGGAACATTGGTCTTGGTGGTCGGAGCTGCAACTACAATGTAACCCTCAGCATCCAATTCTATCTGTCCACGGAAAATCTCGGTATTCGGACGATGCCCGATTGCAAGGAAGAAACCATCAACAGCAACATCGAAACGCTCCTCCTTTTCACTGCCAAGATGGCGCACTACATGCACTCCTTCCACTCCATCTTCTCCATACAAGCCTTCTGCATTGCAATTGAAGAGAATCTCAATATTCTCTTTCTCCATGACACGACGACGCATCACATCGGAAGCACGGAGATAATCTTTTCTCACAATCATATAGACCTTCTCTGCCAATGATGAAAGATAGAGAGCTTCCTCGCAAGCAGTGTCGCCTCCACCTACCACTGCCACTTTCTTCTTGCGATAGAAGAAACCGTCGCATGTGGCGCACGCGCTCACTCCTAATCCTCTATACTTCTCTTCATCGTCCAATCCAAGATATTTAGCGGATGCTCCTGTGGAAATGATTACGGTTTCAGCCTCTATCACTTCTCCACGTTCGTCCTCACATCTGAACGGACGCTTGGAGAAATCAACTTTCGCTATCTTGCGTGATTTTATTTCTGCTCCGAAACGCTGAGCCTGCTCTCTGAGATGTGACATCATTTCGTTGCCGTCAACTCCCTGCGGATAGCCGGGGAAGTTCTCAATCTCCGTGGTTTGGGTGAGCTGTCCGCCCGGCTGATCGCCTTCATAAATCACCGGTGAGAGATTTGCTCTACCGGCATAAATTCCGGCGGTGTATCCGGCAGGTCCGGATCCTATTATCAAAACTTTTACTAAGTTCTCTTTCATAGTTATTTAGATTCTTCTTTATAAAATTTAAATTATTGTCTTTCTTTTATAACAAAGTAAAACAACTTTTTATCATCTATATTACCCAACCATCACATTTATATCCCGTTATCTCAATTCTTCCCATTATCTTAAATCCACGATATTTACATTCGGAAATCGCGATTTCGGATAGTTGAATGTCGAAGAGCCTATGGAAGCTGCAAAGTTAAGCTTGGTTATAGTCAAGGTTGCAACGCTTCCATCCTGAGAAGTGATAATGAATTTCTCAGGAGCCAAAGTCTTTGCATTCAAGAAGACTGTGATTTTCTTGGCAGGAGCTTTTCGGCTCTTTGAATTTAGATCTATAATGTATTTCCCGGCCTGATTATTCTTTGAGAAAACAGGGGTGAAATACTGATTATATTGATTCAGATACAGCAATGGATTCACCTCAGCCAACTCGGAAGCAGAAGGAAGCATAACCGTTGTCTCCTTAGATGAAGGATTGTAGGTGTATAGCTCTTTTCCATTATACCAAGTCTCCATCCCCCCTGCCTTAACATAGAATTTGGAGCCGACAGATTTCAACACTCCCTGTAGAGATTGCCCTTTGCTCGAAAGTGAATAAGAGGCATCCACCCCCTTGGCCCCTCTCACCTTTCCGGCAGCCTTGGAAAGAATATCCTGTGGCGTTGAGGCGCAGAAGACTTCTGTTGAGAAGATCGCGCCAAAAACCAAGACAAAGACGGTAATTATATTGCGTAATTTCATTTCTCTTAGAATTTTATTAATAAAAAATTCCTCAACTTAATTTATTTGATTCATAGGATTAAATCGTATCCAATATTTGCTGTAGTCCGATTTGATCCACAAGCACAGCACGCGGTTTTCCTCCCTGCGATGCACCCACAATACCCACAGCCTCAAGCTGATCCATTATCTTTCCCGCACGGTTATACCCGATTGAGAAGCGACGCTGAAGATAAGAGGTGGAAGCCGTGCCGGAATTGACCACAATCTGAGCGGCCTCCTCAAATAATGGATCGCGCGGTCCGGAAGGACCTCCTCCAAAGCCATCTGCATCCCCGTCACCCTCTCCCATCATCGGTTCGGGCAGAAGGTAGGGACCTTGTCCATAGGGCTGTTCCTCCACATAATCGCAGATAGCCTCGACTTCCGGAGTGTCGATGAACGCACACTGCACTCTGACCATCTCCGAATTATTGAATATCAACATATCGCCTCGTCCGATAAGCTGCTGCGCTCCTGTGGTGTCAAGAATTGTCTTTGAATCCACGCCGGAAGATACCTTGAACGACATTCGGGCCGGGAAGTTGGCCTTGATAATACCCGTAATCACATTTGTTGAAGGTCGCTGGGTGGCAATGATTACATGCATCCCCACCGCACGGGCCTTCTGGGCGAGACGAGCAATCGGCATTTCCACATTCTTGCCCGAAACCATGATCAAGTCGCCAAACTCATCCACGACAACCACGATATATGGAAGCACCCTGTGTCCTTCGGCAGGATTCAATTTCCCCTCCTTATACTTTGCATTATACTCTTCAATATTGCGCGTATGAGCATTCTTGAGAAGATTATAGCGATTGTCCATCTCAATACATAGAGAGTTAAGGGTTGCCTCCACCTTTTGCATATCCGTAATCACCGGCTCCTCATCCACCTCAGAAGGGATAACTGCCATATAATGATCCTTTATCTTATTATATAGCGAGAACTCCACCTGCTTAGGGTCGATCATAACAAATTTCAACTCATTCGGTCGCTTGCAATAAAGCAGGGATGCTATGATAGCATTCAATCCCACCGACTTACCCTGACCGGTGGCACCGGCCACAAGAAGGTGAGGCATCTTGGCAAGATCCGAGATATAGACATCATTAGAAATTGTTGAGCCTATTGCCACAGGGAGCACATATTTATTCTCCTGAAATTTCTTCGACTTAATCACAGTGCGCATCGACACTACCTGCGGGTCTTTATTCGCCACTTCAATTCCGACTGTTCCTTTTCCGGGTATAGGGGCAATGATACGCACACCCTTCGCAGAAAGGCTCAGGGCTATGTCATCAACGAGCGATCGAATCTTGGCAATCTTGACACCCTTATCCGGCACAATCTCATAAAGCGTCACAGTCGGGCCTACAGTTGCCTCTATCCTTGTGATTGGAATTCCGAAATCAAGCAATGTGCTTCGAATCTTTTCCTTGTTTTCAAGTTGTTCCTCGTTATCCACACTGATTCTCTCCACACCGGGACGCAGAATATCAAAGGGAGGGAAAGTATATGGGAAATTATCCGCCGGACCTTCGCCTACCTTATAGTGAGGGGCATCCGTAGTGGCAATCTGATTCACATTTACTCGCATCGTGTCGATGGGATCTTCGCTCTCTTCTCCTCCTTCCAGATCTGAATCAGAGTCAGCTTCCGACGAAACATCTTCCCTTCTATCATCCATCTGAGAAGAATTATCCTGTGCTTCCTCCGTCTGAACGGGGACGCTATGTTCGGAATAAGAATCTTCTTCCGGAATCTCATCTGATTCTGCAGGCTCATTATATTCATTTCCTGCATACTCCTCATTAGAAGAAATACTGTCTGACATATCTGGGATAGGACGAGAATAGATATCTTCCTCTTCCAAAGAATACAGAGGCTGCGACTGCGCAAAAGACACAGCCTCTTCAATCGGCTCCGGACTCGGTTCGGGCTCAAGATTCACTGTCTCCCCTGCTTTGAGGTCCTCAATTCTCTCTTCCTCTTTGCGGCGTCTAATCTCCTCCAGACGCGCCTCCTCGGCGGCTTTCTGCTCAGCTATGATTCTTCTCTTCTCATCACGCTTATGCTTCATGCGGATAATCCATCCCACGAGGTCGCGAAGACATATCACGATAAAAAGAGCTATCATGAAGATACACAACAAGGAAGCCCCTATGCCCCCGAAGAAGTGCATAATAAATTCATTCACATAACGTCCATGATAACCTCCCCAATTCACTGCTGAATGAAGAGCGATAGTGGAAAGACCCACGATCAATGAGACCGTGATAAGAGCAACAATACATTTTATAGTGAAATCAACGGATTTAAATTTAGGGCGCTTGGTAAGAAGCTTCAGACTCATCGCTCCAAGCCAGAAAACAATGACAAATGATCCTAATCCGAAAGTTTCGTTGATAAGAAATTCAGAAAGACGTGCCCCACCCTCCCCTGCTGTGTTGGCAACATCAGGGGCTGCTCCTACTGCGTAGGTGTTCACCACTGATTGATCATGAACGCAGGTGACAAAGTATGAAAAAAACGCCACACCAAGATAGATGCAGAAACATCCCAGAAAAATTCCGGCAAGAAGACGGGCAGATGTTCCTGTGAAAAATCCTACCACTTTCTCTTTGAATGATATGCCGTCATTCTCATTTTTTTTCTCAGCCGGTTTGGCAACCCTTTCCTGCTTTTTGGGTCTCTTTTTTTTCTTTTTTCCCCCCTGTTTCTTTTGAGTCGATGTGTTTTTCTCTTCCTCTTTCTCCTCAAGGGTAGAAGAAAGTGGCAATTCCTCTGAATATGTTATTTCCGGGCGATAGCTATCGTAGTCACTCATTGTTATATGTATATTTACTTTGTGGAGTAATCCTTCTTGTTGGAGTAATCTTCTGAATAATTTAATTTAAATCCTTTACAACATGGCTCAAACTATCCGCGGGCTCTTCTGCCATTGGATGCACTTCAACCTCATCTGTTGATTCACTTTCTTTCACCACCTCCGGCTCTTTTTTATTCTCAAGAGTGTCGGCGGGGGAAGGTTCGGTCTTTTGTGGTTCGGCCACTTTAGGCTCAACAGCACCTTTTGTAGATGGAATCCAGGGGATATCATAACCCTCCTCCAAATTGACCTTCATATCCCTCTTGCCGGGGACAACTATAATCGGCATCCCGACAGAGACATGCTTCACCAATTCAAGGATATGTTCGTTAGTCACTCTAATGCACCCATGACTTGTGCGGTGTCCTATCGACCAAGGAGCCACAGTGCCGTGAATGCCTATCTGAGAAGTGTTAGGGCAACGCAGTCTTATGAAGCGCGGTCCGAACTGCCCCTTCTTTGGCGACGTTTTGCCGTCATCATCAGTGAAGAGCCAATCGGTGCTGTCGTAGATTCCTTGTGCGGTGAAAAAACCCTCGGGAGTTCTCGAATCAGCCTTCTTATGCTTTGTTCCATAATTCTTGGCGCAAGCCATTCCATAACTCAACTTCTCTCTCCCATATTTATCAAACAGCACAACCTTCATCCTGCTTTTATCGACAATGATAAAGCCGTCGTGCTTATTATTCAATAATTTTTCGGCATATTCAAGGGAATAATCAGCGATTAATGGGATTATCCCTTCCGAATAAGCAGAGCTATGAGAATTATTTCTAACGTATTCTTTTAAGTCGTCAACTGATGAAAATTTCACCATCGGCTCCTCTTTTTCCAAGGAATCAGCTTTTGCCTTCAGGCTGTCAGGCGATATAAGGGTGTTATCATCTATCAAGATGGAATCCCCTTCATATAGTAGGGAATCATCCTGCTGTGTCTTATGCCCTCCGCAAGAGGTCAGAAGCATGATAAGGCCTAAAGCCAAATAACCTTTTCTCATCTAATAGTTGCTGTGATTATTTTTGAAATGCAAATTTAACGATTTATTTTCGTTCCCATATATTTTTTTGAATATTTTTAGACCTCAATTTCGAAATTTGTTAACTCAAGAGAGGTATAATTCAAGAAAATTTGTTAATTTCGCATATTACATGAATACTTCTAAAACAATACGTTTGTTCGGAATCGGCATCTTAGCTCTCGTATGGCTATGGCTGGCATGGGGATTCCTTTCTGCCAAGGGGATCACCCTGCTCAACCTTATCATATTGGCTATGACCGGAATAATAATATTCCTCCCTTTATATAAAAAATATATATCAGGAGGGTCCGATGATTCTAAAAAAGATAATAAACGATGATTGAACAGCCAAAAAGAGATTCATTTGAACCTTCAGAATCTGATACGTCTAAGCCCGGAGATCTACTATCCTCTATCAACTGCCCGGAAGATCTCCGCAAAATTCCTTTGGACCGACTCCCGGAGCTATGTGAAGAGATACGTGAATTTCTAATAAAGAACCTCTCTCAAAATCCGGGTCATTTCGGATCGAGCATGGGTGCTGTCGATATTATCGTGGCGCTTCATTATGTTTTCAACACTCCTCGCGACCGCATAGTATGGGACGTGGGGCACCAAGCTTACGCCCATAAACTTCTTACCGGAAGAAGAGACGCATTCAAATCTCTTAGAAAATATGAGGGCCTCAGCGGTTTTCCTAATCCTTTGGAAAGCAAGTATGACACATTTATTTCGGGTCATGCAGGAAATTCCATATCTGCTGCCTTGGGTATGGCTATTGCCGACAGCAAGACCCCAGGAGAAGAGGATAGAAAGACTGTGGCTCTTATCGGCGATGCATCAATCGGCAACGGACTCGCGTTCGAAGGACTTAATAACGCATCCAATAATCCTAACAACCTCCTTATCATTCTTAACGACAATGATATGTCGATCGATGATAATGTGGGCGCGCTTCATCGTTATCTTTCAGACCTAACCACCTCTTCCGGCTACAACCGAATGAGGATGAAGGTGTATAATAAGTTCCGCAAGAGAGGTTGGATCGGAGATAAGGGGAAGGGATTGGTGCTCCGTTTTAATAACTCCATCAAGGCTCTCATCTCAAAGCAGCAAAATATTTTTGAAGGATTGAATATCCGTTATTTCGGACCTTTTGATGGCAATGATGTCAAGAAAGTGGTGAAGGTCCTCACGGAAATAAAGGATATGAAGGGTCCGCGCATCCTTCATCTTTCCACAAAAAAAGGGAAAGGATTCATCACTGCCGAGGAGAATCCTCAGGCCTGGCATGCCCCCGGGAAATTCAACCCTTCCACAGGCGAAAAGATTTCTCAGAAAGGGAATATCGCATGGCAAGATGTATTCGGAAAAACTCTTGTGGAAATAGCAAAAGAAAACGACAAGGTGTGTGGAATCACGGCTGCTATGCACTCGGGAACATCAATGTCGGCGATGCTTGAGAGTTTCCCCTCTCAAACTTTCGATGTCGGCATCTCAGAAGGTCATGCCGTGACATTTGCCGGCGGACTTGCCGCTGCCGGGAAAAAACCTTTTGTGGCGATATATTCCTCATTCCTCCAAAGGGCCTATGATAATATTATCCATGATGTGGCCATTCAAGGGCTTCCAGTGGTGTTCTGCATCGATCGCGCCGGGATAGTTGGCGAAGACGGTGTGACACATCACGGCCTTTTTGATATCTCCTATCTTAGAAACATACCGGGGATGACTGTAGCCTCCCCCATGGATGCGCCCACACTGCGTAATCTTATGAAAACTGCCGAACTCACCTCCTCTCCATTTGCAATAAGATATCCGAGAGGCAAATCCGAAGCTACTTCTCTTGAATCCGAATTAAAGTCAATTCCGATAGGAGAAGGGAGAAAAGTTTTCACATCCAAAGCTTCCTCACCAAAGAAAGCGGCAATTCTATCTGTCGGCCCTATAGGTCAGGATGCCATAAAGGTCGCCTCGCGTCTGGAGGAGGAAAATCTGCAGTGTGATGTCTATGATATGATATGGGTGAAGCCCCTCGATACTAAACTGTTAGATAAAATTGCCACCGAATATGATTGTCTATTCTCTGTAGAGGATGGCGTTGTGAGCGGTGGATTCGGCTCGGCGGTTCTGGAATACCTCTCTTCCAACAGAATATCCACTCCCCTCACTCGTCTTGGCGTGCCGGATGAATGGGTGGCTCATGGAAGTGTGGAAAGGCTTAAATCCGACTGTGGATTCGATGCAGATGGTATTTATAAGAGTGTGAAGGAAAGCCTATGAAGATAATTATTGCCGGAGCGGGAGAAGTTGGAACGCACTTAGCCAAGATGCTTTCCAACGAAGACCAGGATATTGTCCTTATCGACAGCAACCAGGAGCGTCTTGACGTGATAGATTCCAATTATAATCTTATGACATGGAATGGTTCCACCTCCTCGTTTGCAAGCATGCGCGATGTGGGTGTTGCCACAGCCGATCTCTTTATTGCTGTCACTCCATATGAAACGCGCAATATCACAAGTTGCGCAATAGCCCGACGTCTCGGAGCAAAGAAGACCGTGGCAAGAATCGACAATAGCGAGTTTCTTATCAAAGAGAACGGCTCGGTGCTTAAAGAGCTCGGCGTGGATTTCCTCATTTATCCGGAAAATCTCGCTGCAGAAGAGATAAGCATCTCCCTTAAGCATAATTGGGCCAGATATTGGGGCGACCTCCATAATGGTCGTCTTATCCTTATAGGAGTGAAGCTCCATGATGATTCGCCGCTCATTAATTGCAAGCTGAAGGATCTTCCTGTGCAGCACCATGATTTCCATATATCTGCAATCAAGCGCAATAATGAGACGATCATCCCTCATGGCAACGACGAAATACAGCGCGACGATATCGTATATTTTATCACTACCCCTCCTTTCATTGATACAGTGCGCGAATTGTGCGGCAAAAAGAAGCGGGTGGTGAAGAAAGCTCTTGTAATGGGAGGAACGCCTATTGCACGCCGTTTTGCAACGCTTTATCACGACCAATATCATATCAAGATAATCGACGACGACCGTGAGAATTGCGAGCGGATGTCAACAATGCTCCCGGAGTGCGAAATAGTGTTTGGCGATGCCCGCGACATTGAGGTGCTTCGCGAGAACAACATCTATCAATATGATGCTTTCCTCGCTCTTACCGATTCGTCTGAAACAAATATCCTCACCTGTCTCACAGCTAAGGAATTCGGAGTGGCTAAAACAATTGCCGATGTTGAGAATCTTCAGTTTCTATCCCAGGCTGAAAATCTTAATATCGGACGCACAATCAATAAGAAACTTCTCGCATCAAGCCATATATTCAAGATTCTGCTTGACGCCGATGAGAGCAATTCAAAATTTCTTGCTTTGGCAGATGCGGAAGTAGCGGAAATCTACGTGAAACACCATGCCAAGATCACCAAAGCGCCTGTAAAAGATCTTCGTCTTCCCCAAGGGATGACATTAGCCGCTCTGATTCGCAACGATGAAATTAAACTCGTGAGCGGCGACACGCAGATTTTTGAAGGTGATTATGTAGTGGTGTTCTGCCTCTCGGGCACAATCCAGAAGATTGAGAAATGGTTTAATTGATATTATGATGAAATATCTCCGACATAGAGCCTTTGTCAATATCAGGATGCTCCTTAGAGTATTCGGTCTGCTGCTGCTGATTGAATCGGCCTTTATGGTCATACCATTAGTCACCGCACTAATATATCAGGAGCCGAGCTCACTGAAATTTCTTATATCCATGGGAATCACTGCAGGAGCAGGTTCTTTTATGGTGGGGCTCAAGCCTAAGTATCGAGACATGGGGAAACGGGATGCCATTCTCCTCACGGCGATGATATGGGTGATTCTCTCTCTCTTCGGCATGCTTCCGTTCCTCTTTTGCGGCACCCACCTCTCAGTCACCGACGCTTTCTTCGAGACAATGAGCGGATTCACCACTACCGGTGCTTCAGTGCTCGATTCTCTTAAGGATGTGCCTCACTCCATTCTCATCTGGAGATGTGTGATCCAATGGATCGGAGGTCTTGGGATAATTCTCTTCACTTTGGCCGTTATCCCAATGCTGAATTATCAGGGTGGAATGCAGCTCTTTAACGCAGAGGTGACGGGCATAACCCACGATAAACTGCGCCCTCGTGTCAGCTACACCGCCAAGGGTCTGTGGGGTGTATATATTATCCTTACCATTCTATTGATTGTGCTTCTCTCTTTTTCAAAAATGGATTTTTTTGAAGCACTATGCTATGGACTCTCCACTATGTCCACTGGAGGCTTCTCAACAAACGACATGAGCCTTCACCTCTACGACAGCAATTATATAAAAGTGGTGATGTCTATATTCATGTTTATCGGAGGCGTGAATTTTGCTCTAATATATAACCTTGCTCTTAAACGTTCTGTCAATCTTTGGAAGAACGACGCTTTCCGATGGTATGTATATATCATCCTTATCAGCTATGCCCTATTCTGTATCAACGTTACAATAGAGGGGCTTGTGCTTGAGCCGGCCGACCTTACTATCGATCCGCTCTTCCAGGCCATCTCCATACTTTCATCCACCGGAGTGACAGAACCGGATTTCGCCGATTGGGGTGCACTATCCACCCTTGTGCTTATAGTGATGATGTTCATGGGGGCATGCGCCGGAAGCACTTCGGGCGGTGCGAAGATTGATAGATTCGTCATCCTTTTTCGATTCCTCAAGAATGAGTTTTACAAGATGATGCATCCAAGCACAGTCACCACTGTGATCATCAATCAAAAGGGAACCACCCCTGCAATTGTGAACAAAACCTTAGCTTTTCTTTTTATATATGCAATAGTGATTATTGTCGGGGGGATGGTGTTGTGTCTCCTCGGAATGCCTCTGCGCGATGGTTTCTTCTGCGCGCTGTCGGCCGTTTCCAATACCGGATTGGGAACTGACACAACCGGAATCTCCGGCAATTTCTCATTAATCTCCGACACTGCAAAATGGATCCTTTCTTTCATTATGCTTGTCGGTCGCCTTGAATTATTCACCATTCTTCTTATTTTTACTCCTAATTTCTGGAAAAAATAAATCATATCCTTAAAAGAGATTGCAATTTGTTTGATAAATTAAAAATTTTTCTTTAATTTTGCAACTCTTTCACATTCCGGTCAGCAATTTCTTATCCGGATATGATTTTAGCCGAGTGTCGGTATCGACACGATGGACTACAGGAATTAAGGTAAAAATATAGTCGATAGAAAAATTAGTAATTATGACTAACAATCTTCAGGAGGATGCGTTGCTCTACCATGAGAACGGGCGTCCGGGAAAAATTGAGGTCGTCCCGACCAAACCCTACGCAACACAGAAAGACCTTTCACTCGCTTATTCGCCGGGTGTAGCTTATCCTTGCCTCGCCATAAAGGATAATATGGCGGATGCTTACAAATACACCAACAAGGGAAATCTTGTGGCTGTGATCTCCAACGGCACTGCTGTGCTCGGACTCGGAAACATCGGCGCTCTTGCCGGAAAACCGGTGATGGAGGGAAAAGCCCTTCTTTTCAAAATATTTGCCGGAATCGACTCTTTCGATATCGAAGTCAATGAGGAGGATCCCGATAAGATGGTGGAGATTGTGAAAGCAATCGCCCCAACTTTCGGTGGTATCAATCTTGAAGATATCAAGGCTCCGGAATGCTTTAAGATTGAGGATCGCCTCAAAGCTGAATGTGATATCCCAATCATGCACGACGACCAGCATGGCACGGCTATCATCTCCGGCGCAGCTCTCATCAATGCCCTTGAGGTGCAGGGGAAAAAGATTGATGAGATTCAGCTCGTGGTGAATGGAGCAGGAGCTGCCGCGTTCCGTTGCACTTCCCTTTACGTTGCCCTCGGGGTTAAGAAAGAAAATATCGTGATGTGCGATTCAAAGGGCGTAATCCGAAAAGACCGAGACAACCTCACACCTCAAAAGGCGGAATTTGCCACCTCACGCGATCTTCACACCCTTGAAGAAGCTATCAAAGGTGCGGATGTATTCTTAGGTCTCAGCGTGGCAAATGTCCTCACGCCTGAGATGGTGCTCTCAATGGCTCCGAAACCCGTGATTTTCGCTCTCGCCAATCCTAATCCTGAGATTGATTATAATCTTGCCAAGCAGACACGCGATGATCTTATCATCTGCACCGGACGCAGCGACTATCCTAATCAGGTGAACAACGTTCTTGGTTTCCCCTATATCTTCCGTGGTGCGCTCGATTGTCGTGCCACCGACATCAACGAGCCCATGAAGATTGCCGCCGTTTATGCCCTCGCAGATTTGGCCAAGCAGCCTGTGCCGGAAAGTGTGAAGGAAGCTTACAAGGGAACTGATGAAACCTTCACTTTCGGTCGGGATTACATCCTTCCAAAAGCATTCGATCCCCGTTTGCTCTATAAGATATCGCCTGCTGTGGCTAAGGCCGCAATGGAGTCGGGCGTGGCTAAAAGTCCTATCAGCGACTGGGTGGAATATGGCGAATTTCTTCGCAACCTCATGCCAAAGTGATCTGCTTTAAGAAATAAATATTTTTTATAAAAATATACTCATAATATAGAACCCGCATGTCTGCTTTTCGCTGCTATGCGGGTTCTTTTTATTTATAATTACGTGGTTAGCTTTAGCGTTGCACGGGTATGATTTTTCAAAAGTAAAAATTTTGAATTTTCAAAGAATATTTTTAGTTTTTTTGAATAGTTTTTCTACATTATTTTTTCAAAAGTTGTCCAAAATATTTTATATATTATTAATTATTAAATAGTTAAAATTTACAATTGCCTTAAAAGTTGTCCAAAACAAAAATATTTTATCATATTTTTATTCTCAAAAATTTGTAGATTTAATCAGCTTATTCTATCTTTGCAGTGTCAAAAATACTTTGAAGTTTCAAAACTCAGTAACACCTCCGCAATGATACAGACAGTTGAAAAACGAGACGGCCGCATCGTTGGCTACAATGAAGACAAAATAAAGGCCGCAATACGCAAAGCTATGCTCCAGACCGAATCCGGAGAAGATGAATCGCTTGTACAGAAAATCACCGACCGTGTTGGAATGATCGGAAAAAAATGTATGACCGTTGAAGAGATCCAAGATCGCGTGGAGATGGAGCTTATGAAATCCAAGCGTAAGGATGTGGCTAAAAAATATATTGCTTACCGCGACCAGCGTTCAATTGCACGTCAGGCAAAAACCCGCGATATGTTCCTTGAGATCATTGAAGCGAAGAATAATGACGTAACTCGCGAAAACGCTAACATGAACACCGATTCCCCTGCCGGAATGATGATGAAGTTTGCGAGCGAGACCACTAAACCTTTCGTTGACGACTATCTCCTTAGTCCGGAGGTGAAAAATGCTGTGAAGAATAATTATCTTCATATCCACGACAAGGATTATTATCCTACAAAATCCCTCACCTGCGTGCAGCATCCTTTGGAAAAGATTTTGCGTAATGGATTCGTTGCGGGTCATGGTGAGTCGCGTCCGGCTAAAAGAATCGAAACTGCGAGCGTAATTGCATGTATCTCTCTGGAGACTGCCCAGAATGAGATGCACGGCGGCCAGGCCATCCCTGCTTTCGATTTCTATCTCGCCCCCTATGTCCGCTCTTCTTACATTGAGGAGATAAAGAATCTTGAAAAATTTGTAGGGCACGATCTTTCTCATCTATATAATGCCGAGATAAAAGATTTCCTTTCTCGCTCCCTTGAAGGTCTCGAAGGGGATGAGAAATATATTCAGCACGCTATCAACCGCACTGTTGGACGTGTGCACCAATCTATGGAAGCCTTTATCCATAACATGAACACTATTCATTCGCGTGGAGGGAATCAGGTGGTGTTCTCATCTATCAATTATGGCACAGACACATCTGCCGAGGGCCGCTGTGTGATCCGCGAATTGCTGAAATCCACATATGAAGGAGTCGGCAACGGCGCTACTGCTATCTTCCCTATTCAGATATGGAAAAAGAAGCGTGGAGTGTCATATCTTCCGGAAGACCCCAACTATGACCTCTATAAGTTGGCATGCAAGGTAACGGCACGTCGCTTCTTCCCCAACTTCCTCAATCTCGATGCCTCTTTCAATCAGCATGAGAAATGGGATGCCAACGACCCGGAACGCTATAAATATGAGGTAGCCACTATGGGTTGTCGCACTCGCGTATTTGAAAATCGTTATGGTGAAAAGACCTCAATAGGGCGCGGAAATATCTCTTTTTCCACTATAAATATCGTGCGTCTCGCCATAGAGTGTATGAATATTCAGGATCAGGAGGAGAGAATCAATAAATTTTTTGAAAAACTTGATGATGTGCTCGACATCACAGCTCTTCAGCTCAATGAACGTTTTGAATTCCAGAAGACCGCTTTGGCAAAACAGTTCCCTCTCGTGATGAGTGTGCTTTGGAACGGTGCATCTGCTCTCGGGAAGAACGACACAATCGAACCCGTGATCAATCAAGGCACTCTCGGCATCGGCTTCATCGGTCTGGCTGAGTGTCTTATTGCCCTGACCGGAAAACATCATGGCGAAAGCGAAGAGTCGCAGAAGCTTGGCCTCAGAATTATCAAGCATATGCGCAGCCGTGTCAATGAATATTGCGAGGAATATGGTCACAACTATTCCGTACTCGCCACTCCTGCCGAAGGACTATCAGGTAAATTCACAAAGATAGACCGCAAGACATTCGGCGAAATTCCGGGAGTGACCGATAAGGATTACTACACTAATTCAAACCATGTGCCCGTATATTATCATTGCTCTCCGCGTCATAAAGCGCAAGTGGAGGCGCCCTACCACGAGCTGACACGCGGCGGTCATATATTCTATGTGGAGATTGACGGTGACGCCACACACAACGAGGAATCCATAATGCAGATTGTGGATATGATGGATAAGTATAATCTCGGATATGGATCCGTCAACCATAATCGCAACCACTGTCCGAAATGCGGCTATGAGAATGCAGAGAAAGGGGTGGATGCCTGCCCGAAGTGCGGCACAAAATTCGAGACAATCCAGCGCATCACCGGTTACCTCGTCGGTACAACCGACAGATGGAATTCAGGTAAGCTTGCCGAACTCAACGATCGCGTAGTGCATGAATAATTCAATCAATATCCTTGATATAATCCGGGGCACCACTGTGGATGGCCCCGGATTTCGCACTTCTATATATATTGCCGGCTGTCGTCATGCCTGTCCCGGCTGTCATAACCCCTCCTCTTGGGATTTCAATGCCGGTAGTCCCTATTCCATTGATGAAATAATGGAAATAATTGAGGAAGAGGATTTCGATGTCACCCTATCAGGCGGCGACCCCCTTTATCATCCTGAATTTGTTAAGGAGATAATCGGGCGTATCCATTCCCTTGGTCATAATGTATGGCTATATACAGGTTTCCGTTGGGAGGAAATTATCTCTTCTCCTCTGCTTCTCGATGCAATTAGAGAAGCAGATGTGATTGTCGATTCCCCTTTTATCCTCGCCCTTAGAGATACCGACCTTCTCTTCCGAGGCTCCTCCAATCAAAGAATCATTGATGTGCAAAAATCGATTTCAGGAGATATAGTGCTCTGGGAAAGGAAATAATTGGGATATTTTTATTAACTTTGCACCACTACAAACCAATCTGTCGATCAAATTCTCAAACCTAACCAATCTAATTATGAATAAATTCTCTTATCTCTTCTTGGCAGCGGCCTCTATTGCTATGCCTGCAAGTGCCAATAATCACCTCTCCACCTCTTTCGATCGCCAACTCTTCGGAGATAAAGTTCTTATCTTCTCCCCCGATGATAATATGGATTCCATCGCCGCCTCTCTTCGCGAGATAGATGCGAAGCTTTTCGGCCGTGAAATGGATGCTGACAGATATGCCGTGCTCTTCCGTCCGGGAGATTATAAAGGAGCCGGACTGATCAACGTCCCTTTCTATGTGCATGTAGCCGGACTTGGCGCTACCCCTTACGAAGTGCAGGTTTCAAATATCCACACACCGCCTCATCTTGGAGAAGGGAACGGAACATGTACTTTCTGGCGCTCCGTGGAGAATCTTTCTGTCATCGGTCCTGAGACCTACAACGAACCCGAAACCTTCAAATGGGCTGTTTCTCAAGCAGCTCCCATGCGTCGTGTGTATTCCACCCGCACATTGCGAACTCAATGGGGCGAAGGATGGGTAAGCGGAGGATATGCAGCCGACTGCCGCTTTGATGCGCCCGCAGGTTCCGACCACCAGCAGCAATGGTATTATAGAAATTCCATCTTAAATAAGGGACGCGGAGATTTCCGCGAAGAGAAATATAATTACTGTTTCCAAGGAGTTGAATTCGGACCTGAAACCGATCTATCCACCTATCGCAACAATTGGGATGAAGGGGGGAATGTCACCATACTGGAAACAACTCCCGTGATTGCCGAGAAGCCGTTCCTCTGCGTTGGTCCGGATGGTAGATATAAGGTTTTCCGCCCCGCTTTCCGAAAAGAAGCCAAGGGTGTGTCCTACTCTCCCGGCAATCCCGGAGAGGGTGAGTATCTTGATCTTCTCGAATCTTTCGAGGTGATTAAGCAAGGTGCGGGGTCTGCCGAAATGAACAAAGCTCTTGCATCAGGCAAGAATCTATTGATTACCCCCGGAATGTACACCCTCGACCGGCCACTGCATATCACTCGTCCCGGAACAGTGGTTTTGGGTCTGGGCTGGGCCACATTGATTCCGGGCGAGAATAATCAAGAGGGAGCAATCGTGATTGATGATGTGGATAATGTGGCGGTTGCTTCATTGCTTTTCGATGCCCATTATAGTTCCGACACACTTCTGAAGGTTGGAAATGAGAAGAACAACATAGATCATAGCAGCTCCCCTATCCTTCTCTCTGATCTTTTCTTCCGCATCGGTGGATTTCGACCCAACCCTGTGCATGTGGATCATGCGGTAGAGATAAATAGCAACAATGTGGTTGGCGACCATTTCTGGATCTGGCGTGCCGACCATGGCGTGCGAGGCAGTGTGGGTTGGGATATAAATACTGCTCGCAACGGATTGGTGGTGAATGGAGACAACGTCACTGTCTATGGTCTCTTCAACGAACATTTTCAAGAGTATCAGACCTTATGGAATGGCGAGAATGGCAAGATGTTTTTCTACCAGTGCGAAACTCCCTACGACTCCCCTACCCAAGCACATTATATGAGTGAGAATGGCACACGTCCGGGCTATGCTGCTTATAAAGTAAGCGACGGAGTTAAAAATCATTTCGCAGCTGCCCTGGGAATCTACGATGTGCTTGTGAATGAAATAAAAATTGAAAATTCCATTGAAGTGCCCGATGCAGAGGGAGTAAATGTATATCATGCCTGCAACAACTCCCTTTCCAACGGCGGCAAGCGCGGCTTCGGATATGTAATCAACGGTCTCGGTAAAAGCACCTACGACACATTCCGCGATAACCGCGTTCTAATCAACGACTATAGAAGAGAGAAATAAAAATTCAATCGCAGCCAACAGCCTTAAAGATCTCCGCTTGGGATTTATTCATTTCCTTCTACCGGGAAAAGAATAAATCCCAAGCGGAGATCTTTTAAGTCGCTTTCTTACGATTGAACGAACATGAACTATCGCAAAAAGACAGATATAGGTATTTATGAGGACAATCATATAAAATAATTGCATACTACTGATAAAAATATAGTACTATGTATTGCAAGGTACTAAAATATTTTATAACTTTGTGGCGTGAAATTATTACTCAAGGTTATAAAATTGTGACTTATGAACACATTACTCATATTATCAGCTTTGGCAGCTGCTCAAGCAGTGGAGACGCCCGACTCGGTGGCAGATATCTACGACAATCTTGACGAATTGGTAGTTGTGGCAAAAAAAGAGCTGATTAAATCAGATGGAGCTTCACTCACTTATGATCTATCGGACGATGACAGCTCGAAAGGACTGACTCTTATCGATGCTCTTAAAAAAGTGCCGATGGTCACCGTAGATGGACAAGACAACATTTACATAAACGGCGATTCTAATTTCAAGATTTATGTGAATGGAAAGGAAGACCCTATGATGGAAGCCAACTACTCCCAACTCTTCAAGTCGATGCCCGCAGATGCGGTGCTCAAAGTGGAAGTAATCACCGAACCGGGTGCTAAGTTTGACGCCGAAGGCTCGGGTGGGATTCTCAATCTAATCACAGAAACGAAACAAAGGAAAGACGGGTATTCCGGTTCTGTCAACGCTTCATTATCTAATCGCGATTACAACCTCTCTTTCTTCGGAAGGATGAAACATGATAAATTCTCCCTTGATGCCAATGCATCATATGGAGCCACAAGTTTCTCAGACCAGACAAATGATCAGACCTTTACCACCGTCGATGACTCTTCGGATGCAAACCATCGACAAGTGATGAGTCAGTTGCAGAAAATAGGTTTTTATTTTGTCAACGCCGGATTGAATGCCTCATGGGAGATAAATGAGAAGAATCTATTCACTTTCGGAGGTTCCTTTATGAATCTCGATGGAAGTCTGAAGGATTACACCTCTCAAACAGGGATGTATAATCGCGCCGATATTCTTCAATGGCAATACAGGCAGCGCATCTCCGGAGGTTTGAAAATGCTGTCGGCATCTGCCAATGCTTCCTATCAACATTCGTTTGATACTTCGGGACATCGCATCGTGTTGGCTTATCTTTATAATTTCGGCAGGAATCCGATGAATCTCACCACTAACACCTTTGACCCCGTAAACTTCGTTATTGATTCCCCTTACACCGCAAACAATAACACCAACTATAACCGCGAGCATACTTTCCAAGCCGATTATGCCAACCCTTTCGGTGGCGACAAACATAAGCTGGAAGCAGGAGCGAAGATTATTATGCGTCATAATTCCGCTATCGGCAACACCGGTTATGGAATCTCTTCCGATGCACTTTTCTTCCCTGCGGAAGGCTCAGTGGATATGACCCAGATTCAAGATATCTATGCCATATATGGTGCATATACCGGTCATTTCGGAGATCTCACAGCTAATGCAGGGGTTAGGTATGAGCACACCAGAATGGGGATTCACAATAAACTTGATCCTTCCGAGGATTTTACACGTCGTCTGAATGATGTTGTCCCCAACGCGGCTCTCACCTACTCTTTCTCCCCTGCCTCCAATCTTCGTTTGGCATATTTGATGAGAATCTCGCGTCCAAATATTCAGCAGATGAACCCCTATCAGCTCACTGCCTTGGGAACACTTATTCAGGAGGGAAATCCGGATTTGGAAAGCGAACACAGCAACAGAGTATCTCTTACATATACCAATTATGCAAGAATTTTGGGTGGCAATGTATTCCTTGATTACAAATACACCAACAATGCCCTTACCCCCTTTGCATATTACACCATGGGAGAGGATGGAGCAATAATCCATCATCAAACCACAGCAAATATCGGTCATTCTCAGGAATTCGGTTTGGGCGGATTCTTGAATGTGAACATCACTCAGAAAATGTCATTTTCAGTGAATGGACGGTTGGCTTATGTCAAGATGATTTCCGATTCTCCACTTTTCAAGAATCACGGCTGGACCGGGAATTATGGTGCTAATTGGAACTATACTCTCCCTCGGGATATCAAACTCTCAGCATATGGAGGCCAGACATTTCATGTGATTGAGCTTCAAGGAAGTCATTCCGGATGGTATTATTATGGGATTGGGGCATCAAAGAGTA
The DNA here is from genome assembly GCA_014800245.1 of Bacteroidales bacterium. Taxonomy (GTDB): domain Bacteria; phylum Bacteroidota; class Bacteroidia; order Bacteroidales; family Muribaculaceae; genus Lepagella. Next base: position 90,673 of record JAAVGM010000018.1, read on the forward strand.
TTCTTAACGATAAGCTAACTATTGCTATCAATGCATCCTCTTTCCTTCAGGCTTCCACACGCTTTCATTCGGAGATGCATTCAGGCTCGCAGCATACCTATCAAAATAATTATAGCAAAAGTTGGAGAGTCGGTATCAATCTCACATGGAATTTCGGGCATCTCAATTCTTCGGCCAAGAAAGCGGATATTGTGATCGACAATGACGACCTCTCTTCCGGCAGCGGGAATGGGAATGGAGGAATCTCCATTTAATATCGATATTTTTAATATCTTTATTCCCCCTAATTCCCTTAACCCCCTTAATCCCCTTAATTAAATCATGACAATAGAAGAAAAAACATCAAACATCAAGTCCCAGATGCGCAAAGGGATGCTGGAATATTGCATCCTTCTTGTGCTGAAAGATGGGAGAAAATACACATCGGATATCATCGACCGTATGCGCGAGTCGGGACTAGCAGTGGTGGAAGGCACGCTCTACACCCTCCTCAACCGTCTCCGCAAGGAAGGAAAACTGAATTATGAATGGGAGGAATCCCCCAAAGGGCCGCCACGCAAATATTACATGCTCACTCCTGCAGGGAGCGAAGTGTTGCATTATATGTCGGAAGCTTGGGATGAAATTGCCAACACTGTCAACTCCCTTAGAATGATGGATGAATCCAATAACGGATCTAATGATGACCCCAACAAAGAATTTAACTTAGAAAAAACGGAAAAAAATGAAAATAACATATAATATCAATCTTGAAGGAAGAGTATTCACAATAGATGAAGACGCCTATCGTCTTCTCAACGACTATCTTGAAACGCTTAAACACGCTTTTGCAGGAACTGAAAACGAAGAGATAATTTCTGATATCGAGGCTCGAATATCTGAAATATTCTTCATGGAGCAGGAGGCGGGAAAATCAGTTGTAACATTAAAAGACGTGGAGGCAGTGATAACACGCATCGGTCATCCCGAGGAACTTATTGACTCCATAGAAATAGATGCGACCGACAATCCTCATAGATCGGAAGAGGGAAAATCAGAGTATGTTGAAAATATATCCATCAATGAAGGGAGCACGCCTCCTCCCTTCACTCCTTCGTCAAAGCCTGTGAAACGTCTATTCCGAGATGCTGATAATGGGATGATAGGGGGAGTATGCGCCGGGTTGGCAGAATATTTGAATGTGGATGTCACATGGGTAAGGCTTATTGCTGTCGGGTTATGCTTCATTTCCCTCTCCACCTTGGCAGTGGCCTACATCATTCTATGGATTGTGCTTCCCAACGTTGAGACTCCTTTACAAAGGATGCAACTTACAGGTGAATCCCCGACTTTGCAGAATATCGGACAGAATGTGAAGCAATTTTTCAAGAGTCAGACTACATCCGATAGGAACTATGACACATCAGGCAATTCATCTCAATCTGCCAAAGGAGGGAAAAGATTCTTCGATAATCTTGCCGACTTCTTCGGGGTTGTAGCAAAAATTATTCTTTTCATCGTTCTGATAATCTGCTTCCCCGTTGAAGTGGCATTGGCAATAGGTCTTTTGGGTTGTATAATTGCACTCATTGCCTTATCCACAGCCGCCGGTACGTCATTCATTATGGACATACCCTACTTTAATTTTGATGGCACTCCTACCGGGCAATTAATTGTGGCTATTCTTTGCGCCATTGGTGTGATTCTTTTTATAGGAATACCTCTTTTCCTCCTCATCAGAGTGCTTATAAATGGAGATAAAAATCCGATGAAGACCTCTACAAAAGTGGCAACCGCAATCAGCTGGATCATTGCCATCATCCTCACTTTCTCCACAGCAATAATTATCGATGGTTACAACTTCTAACAAGTAGTGTCCAAATAATACTCACAAAAATGAAAGTTGCCTGAACATTCTTGGAAGTTTAGGCAACTTCATTTTATTATCTCGCTAAAATTGATTAAATTTGCATTGCTAAAAGCATCCGTAGTTTGGCTCGAAATTTGTTCGTAATACGGATGGACTAATTTAAATATAATATGGCTTTTTTTGGCAAACTATTCTCTAAGAAGAAAAAGGAGACTCTTGATCAGGGTCTTCAGAAAACAAAGGAAAGCGTGTGGGGAAAAATCACACGTGCTATTGGTGGCAAAGACAAGGTTGACGACGATGTGCTCGACAGTCTTGAAGAGGCTTTCATCACATCCGATGTGGGCGTTGACACTACACTCAAAATCATTGAGCGAATCCAGGATCGTGTGGCCCGCGATAAATATGTCGGAATGAACGAACTCCGTAATCTTCTTTGCGAAGAGATCACCGATATGCTTGCCAAACCTGAGAATCAGAATGAAGATTTCACTATAGAGAAAAAGAATGGCGAGCCTTACGTTATCCTCGTTGTGGGAGTCAATGGCGTGGGCAAAACCACAACCATAGGTAAATTAGCTTATCAATATGCTTATGCCGGGAACAAAGTAGTGCTTGGTGCAGCCGACACATTCCGCGCTGCTGCTATCGAACAGCTCAGCATTTGGGGCGAAAGAGCAGGAGTTGATGTGGTAAAGCAGCAGATGGGGAGCGACCCCGCTGCCGTGGCTCACGATACCCTCTCTTATGCCGTGGCTCACAATGCGGATGTTGTGATTATCGACACCGCAGGCCGACTCCACAATAAGGTTGGATTGATGAACGAGCTAACCAAAGTGAAGAATGTGATGAAACGCATTGTCCCCAACGCACCTCAGGAAATTCTTCTTGTTCTTGATGGTTCCACCGGGCAGAATGCTTTCGAACAAGCAAAACAGTTTGTCGCAGCCACTGATGTCAACGCCCTTGCCGTTACTAAACTTGACGGAACATCAAAAGGTGGCGTGGTGATCGGAATTAGCGACCAGTTTAAAATTCCTGTGAAATATATCGGCCTTGGCGAGAAGATGGAAGACCTCCAGATTTTTCACCCCGATGAGTTTGTGAAATCTCTATTCGGCGACGCTATCTGAATATGACAGAAGGAAAGATTGATGTAATCTCTATGGGATGCTCGAAGAATCTTGTGGATTCCGAGCGTTTGCTGAAACGTCTTCAAAAGAAAGGCTACTCCGTGAGCCACGACTCTGAAAATCCGGATGGAGAATATGTCGTGGTCAACACCTGCGGTTTCATTGCCGATGCCAAGGAGGAATCTATCAATCTCCTCCTTGAACTCGCCGAGCAGAAAGCTGAAGGGAAGATTGGCAAGATTGTTGTGATGGGATGCCTGTCGCAGCGCTATATGGATGATCTTAAATCAGAGATGCCCGAAATCGACATATGGTATGGAAAATTCGATTGGAAAGATTTTATCTCCACTCTTCCCGACCGCTCTTCTTATGACGCTCCCAAAGATTGGGAACGATCTCTCACCACTCCTCCCCACTCAGCATTCCTAAAGATTTCGGAAGGGTGCAATAGATTCTGTGCTTTCTGTGCAATCCCTTTAATTACAGGACGTCACACTTCTCGTCCGATAGAAGAGATCCTGGAAGAGACCCGGGAATTAGTGAAGGAGGGTGTAAAGGAGTTTAATATAATTGCTCAGGATCTCTCATCTTATGGGTTGGATCTATATGGCAAACATTCCTTGGCTGAATTAATCGACCGAATGGCTGATATTGAAGGCGTGGAATGGATTAGGCTTCATTATGCCTATCCCGCCGATTTCCCAATGGATATTCTTGATGTGATGGCTCGTCGTGAAAATGTCTGTTCATATCTCGACATAGCCCTCCAGCATATCTCCGACCCGGTGCTTGAAAATATGCGCCGCCATATAGACAAAAAGCAGACTATCGAACTCTTGAAGGAGATGAGGGAGAGAGTGCCGGGATTAAAGATTCGCACCACTCTGATGGTCGGTTTCCCGGGTGAAACTGAGGAAGGATTCGAAGAACTTCTCGATTTCGTGCGCGCTCAGCGATTCGACCGAATGGGAGCATTTGCATATAGTGAAGAGGATGATACTTTCGCTGCAAAAAATCTTCCCGACATTATTCCGGAGGATGTGAAACAGGATCGTCTCGACCGTCTCATGTCTCTCCAAGAAGAGATTGCTCTTGAAGAAGCTGAGAAGATGGTAGGACAGGAAGTAAAACTCATTGTTGACGAACTTGACGGTGATATCCGTGTATGCCGTTCGCAGTGGGATAGTCCTGATGTGGATTGCTCATATTATGTGGCCAACACAGCAGCTAAACCCGGCGACTTCATCATGGCTCGTATCATTGAAGCTAAATCCCCTTTCGACTTTGAGGCAGTGGAGATCTGATATAATTCAAGAGTAAATAATTCTGCAATCTATTGTAGGAAAGAATTAATGGATTCATTTTTTATTTATCGTCTCCCCGGAGAATCCTCTTTTCATGGAGGTGCCGGGACGCCAAGGAATGGAATACACCCGGGGTTTGTTTTGTCATCCTTCTATAATGATGAGGCTGCTCTTCTCACTATCGAGGCTGAAAAAGACTTCTCCATTTCGGATCTTACATTATTTCAGGATATCTTAAATTATGATGAATCCTTTTCAGAGGAATTATTTCAAAGAGCCCTATACCCTCTTCCGGAATCTTCCATCAGTAAGGAGCAGCATCTTAAGAATGTAGCGGATATAATAAAGGCTCTCGGAAATGGAGAAAAAGCCATCTGCTGCGCTCCGATTTGCGGTGATGACACCTTAAATCTAACTCAATCATTTCTGAATCTTGCTGAAAGCTTCCCGACTGCATTTGTTTTCTGTTTTTACTCTCCTCAAAGCGGAATCTGGATAGGTGCTTCTCCTGAGCTTCTGATGAAAAAGAATGAGAAACAGCTATGCACCATTGCATTGGCCGGGACGCGCCCGGCCGGAACAGCCGAAGACTGGGATGAAAAAAATATTGAAGAACAAAAGTTGGTCACCGATTATATTGCATCTGTTCTTGATGCGTATAGTCTGACCTTCCATTTTGATTCCCCTCCAATCACAAAAAATGCGGGATCAATAGAGCATTTATGCACCTCATTCTATATCGATTCTCCCAAAAATTTCGATAAGATTTGGTTCTCTCGATTTCTTTCCGATTTTTCTCCTACACCGGCCCTATGCGGAATGCCGAAAAATAAGGCATACAATCTTATAAAAAGAACGGAAATATTTTCTCGCGGATATTATGGAGGCTTTATCGGCCCGTACAACTCTGACGACGACTTCTCTTTTTTTGTTCTCTTAAGGGGATTGCGAGTGGAACGTAAAAGATGGTGCTTCTATGCCGGGGGTGGTATCACTAAATCGTCAGATCCGCAAATGGAATGGGATGAAACAAGGAGAAAGGCTTCCTCAATACTTGATAAAATCTCTTATAAAGAATGAATATTCGATGAATATTTTCCAAAATATTTTTGATAAATAAGATTTTATTTGTAACTTTCCGATAAATTTAAACAACAACAATATTTTTTATGGACGTAAGAACTACACTTCTATGTCTTGCACTCGGTTTTTCATCAGTGGCCTTTGCCCAGACTGACGCTAAATCCTGCTGCCAGGCTAACAAGACTGAGCATCTTAAGAGTCTGAACAAAGATGGATTTGATTCATCTTATTCTCCTAAGGACGACTTCTATCATTATGTCAACAAAGGATGGATGGATTCTCATCCCTTGACAGGCGAATATTCTCGCTATGGACAGTTTAACATCCTCAACGATTCAAGCAACAACCGTGTGCGCCGCATCGTCACCGGTCTGGCTGCAAAGAATCCACAGAAAGGCACCAACGCTTATAAGATTGCCAATCTCTATGAGATGGGTCTTGATTCTGTGAGAAGAAACCAGCTTGGAGCCGCCCCTATCAAGCCTATACTTGATAAGATCAATAACACCCCGTCAGAGGGGATGGAAGATCTTTTCCTCTTCATGCATAAGAACTATGGCTCTCCCCTCGTTGGCGTAGGTTTCCAGGAAGACCTTGGCAATAGCCGTGTGTATGCAATGTATGTTGACGGAGCAAGCCTCGGACTCGGCGACCGCGACTATTACCTTCTCAATGATAAACGCAACAAGGAGATCCGCGAAGCTTACAAGAAACTCATCCAAAAACAAATGGAGCTTGCCGGACTTTCCAAGAAGGATGCCAAGAGAGTTGTAACAAGCGTGATGAAAGCTGAAACTCTCCTTGCTGATTCTACATGGACTCGTGAGGAAAGCCGCAATCTCCCTGCTATGTTTAATGTGCGCACTCTCGATCAGGTTAAAGAGATTGCCCCCTCTTTCCCTTGGGATCGTTTCTTCAAGGAGACTATGGGGCTCGACACTCCTGAATCGTTTATCGTGACTACAATTAACACTGTTAAGCAGGGTGATTATCTCAACCGATCGCTTACCGATCGCGAAAAGAAAGACCTTTATCTTTGGGAGGTGGTTTCAGGTGCTTCCCCCTTCCTCAGCGATGATTTCTCTGATGCAGCCTTTGAATTCAACAAAGTGATGAGCGGCGTGGAGCAACAGCGTCCCCGTTGGAAAAAAGCACTCGGCGTCGTAGAAGGCGTAATGGGTGAAGGTATCGGCGAACTTTATGTTGAGGAATACTTCCCCGAGAGCTCAAAGATCTATATGGAGGGACTTGTGGAGAATCTGCGCAATGCTCTTGGAAAGCACATTATTCATCTCCCCTGGATGAGCGACGACACTAAGGTGCAGGCTCTCAAGAAGCTTAACAAGATCACTGTTAAGATTGGTTATCCCGATAAATGGAAAGATTATTCAAAGCTCGAGATCGATCCCTCTCTCTCTTATTATGAGAATGTCCACAATGCAAATATGTGGGCTCAGGATCGTTACCTTGAGAAATGGGGCAAACCCGTTGACCGCACTGAGTGGGGAATGACACCTCAGACTATCAATGCATACTACAATCCTCTGAATAATGAGATCGTTTTCCCCGCCGGTATTCTTCAGGCTCCTTTCTTCGATCCTAATTCTTCAGATGCTGAGAACTATGGCGGAATCGGCGTAGTGATTGGCCATGAGCTCACTCATGGTTTCGATGATCAGGGCTGTAACTTTGATGCTGACGGCAATATGATCAACTGGTGGACTCCCGAAGATGCGCAGGCTTTCCAAACTCTTACAAAGGGTCTTGCTGATCAGTTCAGCGAGGTTGAAGTTCTTCCGGGTCTTCACGCAAATGGTGAATATACCCTTGGTGAAAACATTGCCGACCAGGGTGGTCTTCGTATAGCAATGACAGCTTTCCTTGATTCTCAAAAGAAGAAAGGTGTTGATATCACCGACGAGGCCGCTAAAATCGATGGTCTTGACCCAATGCAGGTGTTCTATATGAACTATGCTAATCTTTGGGCAGGAAATATACGTGATGAGGAAATCCGTTCGCTCACTACAGGCGACGTTCATTCTCTTGGTGTGAACCGCGTGAATGTTTCGCTCCGCAACATCGCGCCCTTCTTTGAAAGCTTCAGCGTGACAGAAGGCGATAAGATGTTCCGTCCCGAAACTGAACGTGTAGTTATATGGTAAATCCATTATAAACCCCTTATATAGAGGAAAACGGGCAATGCAGAAATGCATTGCCCGTTTTTGTATTCATCCATATAAAGATTAGTTTCCTATCTGAATTTACTTATCATAGCGAAGGAAGTTGCCGTCTTTATCAAACTTCATCTCAACTCCATTTGACAATTCTACTTCATATCCTCCACGATTCTTTTCAATGCCTATTATTCTCTGACCCGACTGATTTCCCTTTACATATTTGGAAATAGCTGCCGGAATAAAACCCGAAGGAACGGATTTTGACACATTCACCTCAACATCCTTCCAGTTTCCATTGCTATCGAATGTGATTTCCGTACCATCCGTCATCACAACCTCATATTCTGAGATACGACCGAAATCCTTGTCAATCTTGACAACACTGACTTTCGATTTGAAATTATTAGCTAAAGTGGTTTGTGCTCCCTTGGGAAGAACGGACGCATCATGGGCATATTTATCCCCGGCAAAGGCACTCGCCGACAATCCTATGATTGCAATTAGTGTAAATAATACTTTCTTGATCATAATTATAATTTTTTAAACGTTTGATTTACACATAAAACAAACTTCAAGAATTTTTGGTTCATAAAAGAAAAGTCCGTGACATCATCGCCACAGACTTTTCAAATTAATATGAGTTTTGATTTTTATTTATCTTATTTAAAAAGATACTGAGAAGAGATCGACTGATTATTGTGGATTCTGCGGATAGTATCTGCAAAAAGTTTAGCCACAGGAAGCACGGTTGCCTTCTGATTCTCTTTCACGTAGGGGATAGAATCCGTGAAGATAATCTCTGTGAGGCCACAATTCTTCACATTCTCAGTGGCAGGATCGCTCATCACGGGATGGCTGCAAAGAGCACGCACTGACTTAGCGCCATATTCCATAATAAGGTCGCTGGCCTTAGTGATTGTGCCTGCTGTATCCACGATATCATCCACCAGCACAACGTTCTTATCCTTTACATCGCCAATCACTGTCATCTTGCTTACCACATTCGCTTTGGCTCTCACCTTATGGCAAAGCACCAAAGGAACATCGAAATATTTAGCATATGAATTGGCTCTCTTCGCACCCCCGACATCGGGCGAAGCAATCACCATATCCTTAAGTTTGAGACTCTCGAGATAGGGGATAAAGATCGACGAAGCATAGAGATGATCCACAGGCACATTGAAAAAGCCTTGAATCTGATCGGCATGAAGGTCCATTGTAATGAGACGGTCGATGCCCGCAGTGCTGAGAAGATCAGCTACAAGCTTGGCAGCGATAGATACACGCGGCTTATCCTTACGGTCCTGACGTGCCCATCCAAAATAAGGAATCACTGCTATGATTGAAGCCGCAGAAGCTCTTTTAGCTGCGTCAATCATAAGAAGAAGCTCCATCAGGTTGTCGCTCGTGGGAAAAGTGGACTGCACAAGATACACCTGTGCCCCGCGGATTGACTCTTCAAAACCAACTTCAAACTCACCATCGGCAAAACGTTCTTTATTCATTTTGCCTAATTCAATGCCGAGTTCCTTGCAGATAGACTCTCCAAGATAGCGTGAGGCTGTCCCTGCAAATACTTTTATCGGCGGACGAAAATCATTCATTATTTGATAGGATTGATTTGTTATGCAAAATTAAGATTAATTTTTTATTTATCCATATTTTTCATCATAGATTTTTAGCTGACACAGGTATTTTTCTTATTCCTCCCCTTTTGCCAACTCTTCCTGATGCACTTTTAATGGTACAATCATCGCATCATACCCCTTGATCTTGAAACATGCAGCTTCTCGATCGGAGATTGTGAAGATCTGTCGTTTGTTCCATAGAAGGTCTTTTGCCTCCTGCTTCCCTCTCTCAAGCTTTGCCATGCTGATTGCAAGATCCGGAAGATTAAGTGCCACACTCACCTCCTCATTGCTGAAGTTGGCTATGACGAGATATGCCTCCTTTTCCGTATATCGGAGGAATGCATACTGCTTATGGGGGCTAAATTGGGGATTGTGATGATTTACATACATCAAATCGAAGAACTTTCCTTCATAGAATGCCGGAATATCTTTTGCGATATGAAGAACGTTCTTATATAGCTTTCTCAACCATTTCTCATGTTGGGTGAGCAATGTGCCTGAGCATTTTCCATCATTATACCATCGGCGTAATGTGTCATAACTCCAATAATCGAATATTGTGGAGCGGTTGTTATCTCCGGCAAAACCTTCGTTGTCGTGAGCCGGTTCGCCGAGTTCCTGTCCATAATAGATCATGTAGGGGCCATTCGAAATCAATGATGACACAACAAGATAGGGAGTGATCTTCATCGGATCATCTGCAAACTCACGCGATGCGAATCTCACCTCATCATGGTTCTCAAGGAAATTGAGCATACTGTCGCCAAGTCCTTCGATTCGCTGCCAGCAAGTGGTGAGCTGAGCAGCCGACCAATTGTAACGCTCAATCCCCACAAGCGTGTCATACAGATTGACCTTGTCATAAAGATAGTCGAAATGACAATATTCCAGGAAAGGACGGTAAAGATAGATATCATAGATTTCTCCAATAAAGATGATATCCGGGTAGTCTTTCTTCACCTGCGGAATAGCCCAATGCCAAAATTCCTGCGGCACCATAAACACCATATCGCAGCGGAAACCGTCAACCCCTTTCGATGCCCAGAATCTTAGAATATGCAGCATCTTTAGCCATGTGTCGGGTATCGGGTCATAGCTCCCCTGTCCATTCCAGGGATCAAGTCCATAATTCAGTTTTACAGTCTCATACCAATCATTTCTCCCGCAAAAGGCTGTGAAGCAATCGTTCCCTGTAGCCTTTGCAGGAAATTCCACATATGGAGCCGCGCCTTCAGATGAGATATCAAAATCAGGTGAGAATTGCTGATTCACTATATAATAATAGTTGTTTCGGGGCGAGAAGAACATGTTATGATCGTCTCCTTTTCCGAAATCCTCTATCCCTATAGGGGCAGAATCCGAGTGATAGACGCGCGCCGTATGGTTAGGAACAAAATCGATTATCACCTTCAAGCCCTGACGATGAATCCGATTCACGCATGCCTCGAATTCTTTCATTCGATTCTCTACTTTCACAGCCAGGCACGGAGCCACATCATAGTAATCTTTGATGGCGTAAGGCGAGCCTGCCTCCCCTTTCACCACATTGGGATTATCAGCCGGAATGCCGGCCTCGGGATATGCGGTTTTGGTGGCATTCTCTATGATGCCGGTTAGCCATATACAGTTGATGCCAAGATCTGAAAGAGATTTCAAAAGCTTTGGTGTCAAATCATTGAGCTTTCCACTCCCATTCTGCTCAAGCGTCCCGTGGGGAACGCATGTGGCATTCATATTGGTGAAAATTCTCGGAAATGCCTGATAGATTATCAATTTACCTGCAGAAGTATTCATATACGATTTTATATCTTATCTCTTTTATTTATTTTTACTCAACATCACCTCTATGACTCTACAAGCAGCGTCGTAGCCATACCCTATATTTTTGCGCATGGAGGAGATATCGAAGGTTTTCGTTCCAACTATCTTTTGTGGTTGCACCACATAGTCACAAAGATTGATGTCTTGAAGCACATTAGCCTTGCTCATAAGCGTATAGGTGCGCATCGCCACATCCAGGATGTTTTGTTTGTAGGAATAGGTCCGATCAAGAGGGCTGCAATTGCTCCCTACCAGCACCTTGCAATAATCGCGTATTGCCCATGCCGGAAGATTGCGAAGCACTCCCCCGTCAACATAATGATATTCGTTGATTCTTACCGGTTTGAAGATTATAGGAATTGAACAGGAAGCTATTACCCGCGGCACGATTTCACCCTTGCACCATCCCACAGAAGTCCCCTTTTCCAGATTAGTGGCACATATCACTAAAGGGATCTTTGTCTCTTCAAGATATTTTACCGGAAGCCAGCTTTCAAGAAGACGAGCAAATTTATTAAGACGGAAGAATCCCTCTTTCGGCACTGACCATTGAGAGAAATCTCCAAATTTACTCGCTTCCGCAAAACACTCTATCATTTCTGCCGGAGAAAGGCCGGATGCATACAATGCACCGGCTATCGAACCGGCAGATACGCCCGAAACTATCTGTGGCTTCAAATCAAACTGCTCGAATGCCTGCAACACCCCTATATGGGAAAAGCCTTTCGCCCCTCCTCCGGCAAATGCCATGCCTAATCGTGGCTTGGTGCGAAGACCCACTTTTTCCAATAGTTCCTCTAAATAATTATACATAACTTATTTTTCCTTATCCTCCTTTTCTTCATCTTTTTCATCATCCATTGTCTCCTCAGAAACGGAAACCATTGATTTCTTTCTGCGGCGCAACCATGTGAATGGATTATCGAATTCTTTTCGATACACCACACCTATCCCCTGAGTAGTTAACGAAGATTTTAGATAATAATTTTGGTCGTTGAAATGATTATATGCTTTCAACCGTAGATTTCCGTTTCTTGAAAGGAGATATTCTATGTCAAAATCCCCCACAAATGTGGTCTGTGAGGTGCTACGGTCGCGATAACCGAAATTGCCATTGATAAGCAAACGATTGTTGAGCAATTTTGAAGATAGCGACACATCGACCTCCATATCGGAAAAATCTCCTTTGTCTGATCGAAATGATGGCGCAAGCGTAAATTTATCTGTCAGCTGCCCCATAATGTTGGATAGCTGTGAGGATATTGTGGAAGAGGCCACTGATGCCAATTCTCCCCCTCCATTGCTTGTGGAGCCCATATATTCAGGAGTATAAAACCTGTTGAGTGCCAAAAGATATATTATCTGTCGGCTCATAAGATCCTCTGTGGAGATAATGCTCCTCACTTTCCTCTCCACATCGCTTGTGAGTGTGGGCAAAGAGATATCAAATGAAATTTCAGGAGCTTGCAAATCCCCTCTCACTTTCAATAGCGCATCTACCGGCACATTCGTTCGGTTCAAATCCCTGTCGGTAGAAAAACTCTTGTCAAGGTCGGATAGATTGGTATTCACTCTGTAGGCAGCCACTATATCTATATTTGCAGCTAAGGGATCGCCGTTGAATGAGATGCTGCTCCCTTCGCGTATCTTGAAGTCGCGAAGTATAAGCTCTTGCAACGAGAAATTATAATTTCCTTCGCTCAGAGTATATTTCCCATACATCGTCATTTCATCCGATTCTGTATCATAGTGAATTTGCAAGGGACCCCCTCCAAAGGCTGTGATCTTGTCGCCCGCATTTGGATCCATTATAAGATTCATCTTTGCCTGAGGTGTGGCCGTGACACGAAGGTCCATCACAAAGTTGGTTGGAGTGGTGATCTGCTCAGCCTGTTTTTTCCGAAACTTTTCCTCAAACGACTCCTCAATATCAATTGTCTCCATCATCTGCTCCTTCCTTCGGTCGGAGAAAGTCAAGAAATTATAATCGAGAGCTGTCTGGGTCTCGCTAAGCACGAATGTGAAATCAGATTTAGGTTCTGTCACCATATCCATCTCCATTGCCACTATTCCCGGACGACCCCGTAACACTCCCTTTCCGGAAGCATATATTGTGCCATACCAATCAGGATTTATCTGTGAATTTGTATCGTAACACAACAGATGATCCGCATTATTGATGCGGAATTCAAATTCAGGATCATGGAAATATGAATGGTTCACATATCCGGAAAAGACACCGGAATTTCCATATTTATCATATAGAGTGAAAGATGGAATCTCTATCCGGCCGGGATTTAATATCACGGAGTCGCGCCCATGATAATATACATTTGAATAATCCACCTTCATATATATGGAATCAGCATAGGCTCGTCCTGTAAGATCTATATCCTTGAATGTTCCGAATAGTTTTACATCTCCTGAAGCTCGTCCACCTACATCAGATGTAAATGCCGACATGAATGGTTTAAGAAACTCAATGTTGATCTTATCGGCCTTCATTTCAAACGAAAGAGAGTCACGAGTGACATAGACCCCTCCATCTACCTTTGCTCCTCCAAATCCTTCCTCCTTTATATCCGCATGAATCTCAACTTCCTTTTCTGAATTATTCCAAAGACTATATATCTCCGCGTCTCCCAAAACTGCATCATTATATGCGAAATTCTCCACCCTAAGCCTCTTTGTTTGCGCTATCGGATTCTTTGTGAAAACAGATGAAGCGGAAAGTTCGCCTGTCGCGATCCCTCCGAAGGTTACATAGTTTATATTCAAGATTCCGAAGATATATTCGAGATCAATATCAGCAAGCGTAACCTCAATCTCATCTTCAGGAGCAGCAGAGGCCCTCCCTTTTATTTCTACAAACTGATTGTCATGCCATATTCTCAGATCATTCACATCTATACTTTTATCAGAATAGAAGATATCTGATTTGTCGATTTTCCACTCCGATGCTCCAAGACTGAACGATGAAGGATTTATTGAAAGTTGGGCATCCGGTTTTCCTGTCTTGACATTTTTCATCATCCTCCCATCAAGACTAATATTCCCGATTGCTGTTTTATTATTCAGCATTCGCCATCCAAGATCAATATGCGCGTTATCTTGCAATGCATTTACTGCAATCTCAAGCTCAGCTTTATCGTTTTTGATCGGATAGATTGTATTGGCAATGATATTAGCTCCCCGCCCTTTCTGCGCCGAAGCATGAAGACGAGTATTGCATATTAGTTTATTGCTGCCTTGTAGAAGGTAAGGCGCTGTAAGCTCGCATTCAAGCGATCCTTCAGTCAGGTCTATTTTTCCATTTACATCTACATCTGCAAGTGGTTTCACCGGAAGTTTTATAAATGATGGAATCTTTTCCTCCCCCAACAATCGTATTTTAACGTCGGCATAACCGGAAGCCGGAGCCACACCTTTGGGATTCGAAACCAAGGATGTGACATTCTCCGCTATTATCCCCTTTATCCCGGGCAAAAGTTCGGCTATCTTGAAATCGCCTGTTATTGTGGCTCGCAGAAAATCAGTTGACAGATTAATCCCTCTTTCTGATTTAACAGCCTCCTCATTCTCCCTTTCTATTGTTGGATTGTTATTCCATGCAGAAACAATGAGGTTCCCTAATCTGAATCCATCGCCATTTCCATCCGTGAAGGAAAATTTATTCACCTCAACATCTCCGAAAATATTATCTAAATTATTCCCTGCCACATCGCCTGAAATCTCACACTTCGCCGCATATCCGGCATAGTTCGGTAAAATTCCCACTATCGAGGGATAGAACTTTTCAATAGTTCCATTTAGAGTGTAATGAGAGTCGAATCCGGCAAGCATAACATCTGCATTCATAGTCAATTCGGCGACAGGATCCTCTACGGCGAGATCACCGATGATATGTTGCCCCTCCTTGCTCCCGTCAATTATAATGTTGGAGATTCTTCGGCCATTATAATCAATATAATCCACCTCTGCAATCAAAGCTGCATCAAAATCCTTCCCTTTTATCTCTATGTCGCCATGAGAATTCAATGAGATCTCACCCAATTTTTTATTGTCTAAAAGCCTTCCAAGATTGAAGTCAGAGCTCTCCACATGATAAATACCACTGATTGAATTGCTTCCCTTTAAATACCCGTCCACTCCGAAGTTGAGACCTCCGAGAGAGGATTCAATATCTCCTTCCGTAAGCAATGCTCCCGACGATGCTTCGTAAGACCCTTTTAAATCAAAATTAAGGAAATCGATTCGTGTTAGAATCTCTATAGCTTTATTATCTCTCCCTCCCTTTCCTCGAAGCAACCCCGTAAGCTGATGATAAAATTCCGACGGGATGGAACCATTAAAAGCTCCAAGGTCAACTCTTAATTGAGATCTATCACGTAGATTGTCAAGTTCTGCATTGAGCGAGAGTTTTACCCCGCCCCCCTTTTCCGTCAAATCAAATCTCTCCAATTTCACTTTATCAAGGTTCCCATATGCCGCGAGAGTGAAATCATATCGGTTGCTGAATCCGGATAAAATCGGACTGAAAAATCGGAATTCACGAGGCGAAACGTTCTTTCCCTCAATCTTCAGAGAGTGTTCGCCGGATTCGATTGACTGAACTATCTCTTTAAAAGAGGGGAAGGAAAGCTGCGTATCATTTATCCCGATCTCACTCTCGCCCACCACCATCAGAAAATCGCTCAGGGATATCCCGGTGTTTGTAATAGAGGCTTTAAAAGAAACTTTTTCAACAGCGAGCCCGGAAAAAGATTTGAATCCCAATCGTCGCATATCCACCACAAAATCATCGTTTTTTAGTTTAGGGAGGGTCAGGTCTGCCCTAAAATCAGTAAGCGATATGTGATTAGGATCGAATAGACGTTCGCCGGTTTGGGTATCGGTGCGATATTCTTTCACCCATCTTCTATCGAAAGATAAAGCCGAACGCCGAATCACTATATTACGGATTTTGAGATCGAATCTTGTGGGAGGCTTGGTCTTGTCTTTAGGGGAAAGAGCATCTATAATATAGGCGATATTCAATGGATCATCCTTCTTCTCTTGCCACACCTTTCCATCCAAATCGAGAACCTCTGCATAGGTGATTTCAATTTTATGATGGCGCAAAAGAGTCCAAAGATGTATTCCTGCTCCCAATGTGCCGATGGAGATGCATCGCTCTTTTGCAGGAGTGAAAAATTCCACTCTCTTTAGCCGGACCTCATTGAAAGGGAATATATCCACTGATCCAATCCTCACCTCTCCTCCAAGGAATGATGTCAGTTCTTTCTCAGCACGGCTCTTGATTTCATTCTGCACATAAGGGGTGCTCACCAAAATATACAAGCCTATATACACGGCAACCACCGCTATGACGGTGGTGAAAAGGATGCTGCGCATCACTCTGTGGATATTTTTGGCTACACTGAGCGTTGATCCCATTCGATAGTGAGAGTAGAAAGTAAAAAGTTTTACAAAATTAATAAAAATGTCGGATTTAGCCGACCCCTTAAAAATATTATTTTGCTCTTATTGCTTTATTTATTAAATTTGTAAAAATAAAAATAGCTGAACAAGCCATTTTTTCAACCCGGCCTTGCAATTTAGATGAATTACACCGCTACATTGCATGAGCCGAAAAATAACTGAGCAAAGCATGAGCATAAATATATTAGCAATCGAATCTTCTTGCGACGACACTTCTTGCGCTGTAATATCCGACGGCCTGTTGAAAAGCAATGTCATAGCAAGCCAGAAAGTACATGAAGCCTATGGAGGTGTGGTTCCCGAACTTGCTTCGCGAGCCCACCAACAAAATATTGTACCTGTAGTATCCGAGGCAATACGCCAGGCCGGCATAACCAAGGATGAAATTTCTGCTGTGGCTTTCACCCGAGGACCCGGACTATTGGGATCTCTTCTTGTCGGCACATCTTTTGCAAAAGGAATGGCCGTGGGTCTCAACATCCCGTTGATAGATGTTAATCACCTTCAGGCACACGCACTCTCTCAATTCATTAAGGAGACAGAGGAGGATGAAGTGCCGGAATTTCCATATCTCTGCCTGCTCGTCTCAGGAGGCAATTCTCAGATAGTATTAGTGAAGAGTCCAGAGAAGATGGAGATCCTGGGACAGACAATTGATGATGCAGCCGGCGAGGCTTTCGATAAATGCGCTAAGGTGATGGGCCTCCCCTATCCCGGAGGTCCACACATCGACCGTCTCGCTGCTGAAGGAGATCCGGACAAGTTCAAATTCAACAAACCGCATATGCCAGGACTGGATTATTCATTCAGCGGACTGAAGACAAGTTTCCTATACACCGTCAGAGATGGACTAAAGGAGAACCCCGATTTTATCAAGGATAATCTTGCCGACCTCTGCGCCTCTCTTCAGAAGACAATCATTGATATTCTTCTTAATAAATTAAAGAAAGCTATCCGTCAGACCGGCGTTAAGCATGTAACGATCGGCGGCGGAGTATCGGCAAATTCAGGCGTTAGATCGGAAGTGGAAAAACTATGCGAGAAGGAGGGTGTGAAAGCATGGATTCCCAAGCGAGTGTTCACCACCGACAATGCAGCAATGGTAGCAATTGTAGGATATATAAAGTATCTTAATAAAGAGTTCTGCCCCATTAATCTTCCGCCTTTTGCAAGAGTGACTATATAATTAAAGACCCGCCTTGCAATGATGAATAAATCCTTTTTTCTCAAGCGAATCTAAAAAGAAAGACAATGCATAAAGAAACACGACATATTGTGATTTACGGCTATACAAAATCCGAGCTGACAAACATCTTGCGCCATTTTGAGGCTCAGCTCCCGGATTTTGTCAAAATCACTGTAGAAACAAATAATCTTGTAACTCGCGTCATACTCACCGGCATAAACTCCGGTCTCGAACTTCTGAGATTCAATATGAACCGCTACCATGCATCGCTCAACGAATTATTCTCTCAAGAAGTGGTGACCACCGAAGACAAATGTCTCGCACAGGTGCTGGGCGAATTATTAAAGGAACGGGAGCTGACAGTATCATCGGCTGAAAGCTGCACAGGCGGGAATATTGCCCATAAGATTGTGCAGGTACCCGGAAGCTCGGCCTATTTCCTTGGTAGCGTGGTGAGCTATAGCAATGATGTAAAGGCAGACGTGCTTAAAGTGTCGCGCACAAACCTCGACCGATATGGAGCAGTGTCAAAGGAGGTTGTGGAGCAGATGGTGGAGGGTGTGTCAAAATTGATGCATACCGATTGCGCTATCGCCACAAGCGGGATTGCCGGTCCGGAAGGAGGGACAAAGTTTAAACCCGTTGGCACCGTATGGATTGCCGCCAAGATCGGCGACCGCATAGAAAGCGAGTGTCTCCATTTCTCCGGTTCGAGAGATGATGTGATTGAATCAGCCACAAATCACGGAATGGTCATGCTCATAAATCTTCTCAGAAACTGCTACACCACTCCCGAAGATATAAATGATGATTAAAATTGTGCATTAAAAGAGATATTCCGACTTAAAGCGTAAAAAAATGTATGCTGAAAATGAGGAATTAATAAACTTTATCAACAAAAAATTTGCTATATTCAAAATAAAATTGTAATTTTGCACTCGTTTTGTGGCACATCCTTAAAAGTTGACGGAAAGATGCAACCGACAACGATATGAGAATGAGATGGCGGCCTAAACACCAACAAGTTAAATTTTAAAGAATTATAACAACAGCCATGTCAAAAGTTTGTCAAATTACAGGCAAAAAAGCACAGGTGGGTAACAATGTTTCTCACTCTAAGCGCCGCACCAAACGCAAGTTCGAGGTAAACTTGCACACAAAGAAATTCTATTGGGTTGAGCAGGACATGTGGATTGTATTGCGTCTCTCCACCAGAGCGCTCCGCACTATCAACAAGATTGGTCTTAACGCCGCTCTCAAGAAAGCTGAGGCTGAAGGCAATCTCGATTTCAAAGATATCAAAATCCTTTCTCTCTAATCATCTCACAGAAATATGGCAAAGAAAGCTAAAGGCAACAGAGTTCAGGTAATTCTGGAATGCACAGAACATAAGGCAAGCGGTATGCCCGGTATGTCTCGTTACATCACCACAAAGAACCGCAAAAACACAACTGGTCGTTTGGAGTTGAAGAAATACAACCCAATCCTTAAGAAAGTAACCGTTCACAAAGAAATAAAATAAGCACTGAGTTATGGCAAAGAAAACCGTTGCGTCTCTTCAGAAAGGTGAAGGTCGTACTTACAGCAAAGTCATCATCATGGAGAAATCTCCTAAAACAGGCGCTTATGTCTTCAAAGAGGAAATGGTGCCCAATGATGCAGTTAAAGATGCACTTAAGTAATCAACTTTATAGAATGTAAAAATGGATTCTCGAAAGAGAATCCATTTTTATTTTTATACGTTCTGATTTATTTCCACAAATTTCCATACTAAAAAACGGGGCAAATTCATTTGCCCCACTCTTATTTATTATCCTTTCTATATTCTTAGAAAACGTAGCCGATGCCCAGACCGATGAATCCACCGCTTGTATCGTTCATCACTGAATATTTTCCTTGCAAGGAAAGTTTGAGATTAGAGGTGAGGTAGAAATCGAAACCCGCACCAAAATTACCTCCGGCTCGACTTGCACTCCCTCCCCCGGCATAGCTCCAGTTGTTAAACGCGAAGCCCACTAAAGGGTAGATGTCGAATCCTTTCGCAAGCTTGAAAGGGAAATGAACATCCACATCCAATATGAAGGCCGATTTCCCTTCGTTGCGGAAACTATACGCAATATCAGGAGCAAGACGGACGTGATCTACGATAGTATATTGGAAATCCACACCCATATAGCCACCGTTATTATAGGTGGAAAATCCACCTATCACTCCTAACGATTTCTCTCCCCTCTGGGCTTGTGCTTGTGCAGGAACAAGAAATGCACCGGCACATAACAAACCTAATACAATCTTCGTGCTTTTCTTCATTGTGTAAATTTTTTTAGAGAAGCAACCAAGATTGCTTCAAGTTTAATACAATTTTAAAGAGAGTTTGATTATTTAACATTTCACATTATGAAAATGTTTTGTATATTTGCATAAAGAATTGGTAAAACAGATATATGAAGAATTTCGGCTTTATTAGAGTGGCTGCCGCCAAACCTTTGGTGAAGGTTGGCGATGTGGATTATAATATCTCCCAAATCACAGAATTAGTGACAGATGCAAACAACAAGGGGGTGAAGCTTATGGTGTTTCCCGAACTTTCACTTACCGGTTACACCTGTGCCGATCTCTTTTTCCAATCATCATTGCTTGAAAAGGCTATCAGTGGACTTAAGAAACTTGCTGATTTTTCTGCATCTGTCGATACTCTTTTTATAGTGGGACTCCCACTCACCTACCGAAATGCCTTATACAACTGCGCAGCCGTGATATATGGCGGCGAAATCCGAGGAGTCGTTCCTAAAACATTCCTCCCCAATTATAATGAATTCTACGAAAGAAGATGGTTTGCAGAGGGTGTAAAGTCGGATGCTTCCATAAATCTTCTCGGAAAGGATCTCCCTTTCTCCACTCAGCTCATCTTTGATTTTGCCGATATAAAATTTGGAATAGAGATATGCGAAGATCTCTGGGTGCCCGTGCCTCCAAGCTGCGAAATGGCTAAAGCGGGGGCAGATATTATCTTCAACCTTTCTGCCACCGACGAACTTGCCGGAAAACATTCCTATCTTCTCGACCTCATTTGTCAGCAATCCGCACGTTGCCGCTGCGCTTATGTCTATTCTTCTGCCGGATCCGGAGAATCTTCCACCGATCTGGCATTTGCCGGAAATTGTATAATCGCAGAGAATGGCAATCTTCTATGCTCTTCTGCTCGATTCTCTCTCAATGCTCAGATTGAAATTGCGGATATCGATGTGGAACTAATAAGGAATGATCGACGTCATCATAATACATTCAGAGACGAACCGATTCTTGCCTCCGATAAAATTGTGGCAATACCCTCATCTTTCCGACATACGGATTTTTCGAATGCAGATAATTCCGACATTATCGCATATCGCAATGTCAATCCGGCTCCTTTCGTGGAGAAAGATGAAACGATGCTCCGCCAAAGATGCGAAGAGATCTCGTCAATTCAGGCGTGGGGGCTTGCACAACGTCTGAAAGCAATCGGATGCAAAAATGCAGTAATTGGGATATCAGGTGGTCTTGACTCAACTCTGGCCCTTTTAGTCACAGTGAAGGCATTCGACATGTTAGGGTTGGATCGAAAGAATATTATCGGAATCACTATGCCCGGATTCGGCACAACAGCCCGAACCCACGGGAATGCATGGAATCTTATGGAGGAACTCGGAGTCACTCCTTTGGAGATACCGATTAATAAAGCGGTGGAAGTGCATTTCAATGATATCCAACAGGACCCTGAGAAGCACGATGCCACATATGAAAATTCACAAGCCCGCGAACGCACTCAGATATTGATGGATATGGCTAACAAAACAGGTGGAATTGTGATTGGCACGGGCGATCTTTCCGAACTTGCGCTCGGATGGTGTACATATAATGGAGATCAGATGTCGATGTATGGTGTGAACGCCTCTATCCCTAAAACGCTCGTGCGAGACCTTGTGAAGGGATATATGATTGGCGAGGAGAGCCAAAAGGTGAAAGATACTCTCCAGGATATCATCGACACTCCTATTAGTCCGGAACTTCTTCCGGCCGCAAAAGATGGCACAATCGCACAAAAGACGGAAGATTTTGTGGGTCCTTACGAACTGCATGATTTCTTCCTCCATGCAGTGCTTCGCCATTCTTTCTCCCCTTCCAAGATTTTCTTCCTTGCCTGCAAAGCCTTTGAAGGGGTCTATGACAGGGAGACAATAAAGAAATGGCTTATCACATTCTATCGTCGCTTCTTCTCTCAGCAGTTCAAACGATCCTGTATGCCTGATGGGGTGAAAGTCGGAAGTGTTTGCCTCTCTCCTCGCGGCGATTGGAGAATGCCGTCGGATGCATCCTCCGCACTCTGGATTAATGAAGCCGAAAATCTATAACAACCGGAGGCTGATAGTATAATATTCCGAGGCTTAAGTAGCAGCGAATAATTTAAGAATATGAAAGAGAGTCTTGATAAAGCACTTGAAGTATTGAAAAATGGTGGGATAATTCTCTATCCCACCGACACTATATGGGGAATCGGCTGCGATGCCACCAACACCGAGGCCGTGAAGCGCATCTTTGAGCTAAAGCAGAGAGAGGATGCAAAGGCGATGCTCATGCTTGTAGGATCGGAAGGGCAATTGCAACAGTTTGTGAAGGAGGTTCCCGATGTAGCGTGGCAACTGATTGATTCAGCTGTAAATCCTCTTACAATAATATATGACGAACCCATAAATATAAGTCCGGCTCTTTTGGCAGAGGATGGATCTGCCGGATTCAGAATAACTAATGAATATTTCTCTCGTTCGTTATGTCAGCGCTTGCGTCGTCCTTTGGTTTCGACATCTGCAAACATCAGTGGCAAACCGTCGCCAAAATCATTCGCGGATATTGATAAGGAAATATTGGATGGTGTGGATTATGTGGTGGAAGTGCGCAGGGATGAAAAGGGAGAAGCCGCTCCAAGCAATATAATCAAGATCGGCAACGATAGTGTGGTTAAGATTATAAGATAAGGTTTAAAGGTTATAGGGTTATAAGTAAGGGTTATAAGATTAGAAATGTTTAAACGCAGGAATCAAACTTTGAGGGCACTTTATGTGATCAGCGATTTCATAATGACATCGTTGGCATTTTTTGTGTTTAATATCTTGCGTTTCCATATTCTCAAGACAGGGATCCCTTCAGATGGTTCTCTCTTTCAATTTCTCGCCACACCCAAGCTTCTTTGGGAGCAAGCTCTCGTGCCGCTCGCACTTATGGCGACTTATCTTATCTCCGGTTATTACAATAATCCATTTCCCCGGTCGAGAATCAGCGAGTTAGGGGTAACTACCGCTTCGGCAGCAGTGAATGCCCTTTTGATTTTCATGACCATGTTGGTGAACGACCCCACACCAAAACGCCGCACAGAATATTTCCTTATTTTCATCCTTTTTCTCCTCCTTCTTGGTTTCACCTATGCAGGCCGACTTACGATAACTTCCTCGGCAGTGAAACGCGCCAAAAGAAGCAAGTTGGTGAATAAGACGGTTATAATTGGAAATGCGGATCGTGCAAGACAGGCTGCTGACAATATCTTATCTGCAAAATCATTATATGAAAATCAGATAGCAGCTTTTGTAGCTGTAGAGGGAGAACCTTGGAATAATCATAAGCATAGAGGAATCCCCATCATTAAGCAGAAAAATCTCAAATCTTTTTGCATTGAGGAGAAAGTTTCGCAAATTATCATTGCTCCGAAGTCGTTGAAGGACAGCTTCGTGATGAGCATGCTTGCCGAACTTCTCGAACTCAATATTCCGATCCGTATCGCACCCGATGACCTTGATTATGCAATAGCCGGCATACGCACAAATGATATCATGGGCGACACTTTCATCGATCTTGCATCTCCTCGCATAAGCGATTTCGCACAAAATGTGAAACGCACACTTGATATCATTGCTTCCCTCTTAGTGCTTATAATCCTCTCCCCTTTCTATGCAATAATTGCATTGTGTGTGAAATTCAGCAGCAAGGGTCCTGTTTTCTATCTTCAGGAAAGAATGGGACGCCATCATCTCCCCTTCAACATCATTAAATTCCGCACAATGTATGAGGATGCTGAAAAAGATGGACCAAAATTATCTTCTGACTCCGATTCAAGGATCACCCCGTTAGGACGTTTTCTAAGGAAATATAGGATCGACGAACTCCCGCAGTTCTTTAATGTCCTCAAAGGAGAGATGTCAATTGTAGGTCCTCGGCCTGAAAGGGAATACTTTATTGAGCAGATAGTAGAGAAAGTGCCATATTATAGCCTTGTGTATCAGGTTAGACCCGGTATCACCTCTTGGGCTATGGTAAAATTTGGTTATGCATCCACTCTGCAACAGATGGTGGAACGCACCAAATTCGACATGGTCTATATCAATAATATGTCGCTTATTCTTGATTTTAAAATCCTGATCCATACTGTACAGACCATATTGACGGGAGCAGGAAAATAATATTCAACCATTGAAATTTGATTTTATTGAATGGCTTATAAAGAAACTCATAATAGATTCACCGACCTCTGGCTCAAATTTGTGATCTGGAGAGAGCATCATATCAAGGAGAAAAATTTCGTAATTTTCCTTGCCCTCATTGTAGGGATTGCCTGTGGTTTTGCGGCTCAATTGCTTAAATTCCTTATACATTTAATAGCCCATGCCCTAACTTCAGGATTAAACACCACCTCAGCCAACTGGCTTTATCTTGTATATCCCGTGATTGGCATTTTGATTGTGACGCTATTCCTGAAATTTGTAGTGAAGGATAATATCTCTCATGGTGTCACAAAAGTGTTATATGCCATTTCAAGAAGGAAATCGCGCCTCAAGAAGAAAAATATTTACGCATCGCTTGTTTCCTCCTCAATCACCATCGGATTCGGCGGATCTGTCGGTGCGGAGGGTCCGATTGTATTCACAGGTGCAGCGATAGGTTCCAATGTGGGTCAGGCTTTCCGCCTTTCTCCTAAAATTCTTATGATACTCGTAGGTTGCGGCGCGGCTGCGGGTATTGCCGGAATCTTCCGCGCCCCGATTGCAGGAATGCTTTTCACTCTTGAAGTGCTGATGATCGACCTCACCGGTATGACCGTTATGCCTCTTCTGATCTCCTCTATCGCAGGAGCAACGGTGGCTTATGTATTGGAAGGTTACAACTCTGAATTCTTCTTTACTCAAAGCGAACCATATTTCACTAATCGTATCCCCTATACAATACTTTTAGGTATATTCTGCGGTCTCGTCTCTCTATATTTCACAAAAGTGATGTTTTGGATGGAAACCGTTTTCTCCAAGCTCCCCAATAAATTCTGGAAGATAGTGACGGGTGGGATTATCCTTGCGGTGCTGATTTTTATCTTTCCCCCTTTATATGGCGAGGGATATGGGGCAATTGAGAATCTACTGGAAGGGGATATATCAAAGGTGGTGGATGGTACATTCTTTTATGTTGACCGCGACAATGTCTGGTTTCTTGTGCTCTTTATTAGCGCAGTGATGCTCTTCAAGGCATTCGCCACATCAGCCACCAATGGAGCCGGAGGCGTGGGAGGAACCTTTGCCCCCTCTCTTTTCGTTGGAGCGCTTTGCGGATTTCTTTTTGCCTATATCCTCAATAATCTTGATCTCGGCATTCATCTGTCGCAGAAGAATTTTGCCCTTATGGGGATGGCCGGAGTGATGGCCGGAGTGATGCATGCTCCGCTTATGGCTATCTTCCTCACTGCCGAAATGACCGGAGGATATGATCTCTTCCTCCCCTTGCTCATCGTTTCGCTTCTGGCTTACATGACTATTAAGGTGTTCCTCCCTTATAGCATCTATACGATGCGTCTCGCACGTCAAGGCGATCTTGTGACTCATGAAAAGGATAAAGCAGTCCTGACTCTTCTGAAACTTGATAATGTCATAGAAACTGATTTCAAGACTGTCAAACCGGAGATGAATCTTAAGGAGGTGGTGGATACAATCTCCGTCTGCAACCGCAATCTATTCCCCGTAGTTGATGATGAGGGAATGCTGAAGGGTGTGGTCAACTTAGATGAAATCCGGAATATAATGTTCCGTCCCGACTTGTATAAGAAGATGCATGTATCAAGATTTATGTCGGCGGTGCCGGCCACAATCGAGCTTACATACACCATGGATAAGGTGATGGATATATTTGACAAGACCCATGCATGGAATCTCCCCGTAGTGGATAACGGACGCTATGTAGGATTCGTGTCTAAGTCGAAAATATTTAATTCTTACCGTAGGGTGCTTCGCCATTTTACGGAAGACTAAACAAAAAAGAATGGATAAGAAAGATCTAAAAATAGTTTTTTTCGGCACTCCCGAATTTGCTGTGGCAAGCTTGGATGCCCTCGTTTCTAATGATTATAATATAAAGGCCGTAGTCACGATGCCCGACAAGGTGGCGGGGAGAGGACATAAGCTCATTCAAAGCGATGTTAAGAAATACGCAGTGGAGAAAGGGCTCCCCCTTCTTCAGCCGGAGAAATTGAAATCTCCGGAGTTTGTCGATGCGCTTCGTGAGATTGACGCCGATCTTTTTATCGTTATTGCTTTCCGCATGCTTCCCGAGGTTGTATGGTCGATGCCTCGTCTGGGCACATTCAACCTTCATGGCTCTCTCCTCCCCAAATATCGAGGAGCCGCCCCTATCAACCGAGCGATTATGAACGGGGAGACTGAAACCGGAATAACCACTTTCTTCCTTAAGCATGAAATCGATACCGGCGATATGATCGAACAGCGTCGAATCGAAATCACCCCCGAAGATAATGCCGGAACAATCCACGACCGTCTTATGGAGATCGGAGCGGAATGTGTGGTGCATACTGTGGAATCCATCATAGATGGCACTTTAAAGACCGAGCCGCAGCCTGAGGGAGAATTTATACCTGCCCCAAAGATTTTCAAGGAGGATTGCAAGATAGATTGGAATAAAAGTGCAACAGAAATATTCAACCACATCCGTGGCTTATCCCCATATCCGGCAGCTTGGTGCAGGATGCAGGATATTAATGGAAAGGAGATTAATGTCAAGATCTTTGAGGCAAAACCGTTGAATCTTGAATCGAAAGAGGAGACCGGAAGCGTAAGGATATCCGACAAAAAGCTCTTTGTCGCCTCAGGCAATGGTTGGCTTGAGATTCTGTCTTTGCAACCGGCCGGAAAGAAACGTATGGAGGCCTCCGCATTCCTGTTGGGCTATCATCCGGCAAAATTCCTTTGATCCATTAATAATAGGCATAAGATTGATAATCAATATAAGATCTATAATCAGTATTAGATGAAAGATACGGCATATGAATATTGCAGAATCCTGCTTGATGTCTTAGAGGCGCAGGGAGTGAAGGATATTATTGCAAGCCCGGGGAGCCGGAACGCCCCCCTTCTTATATCCTGTTCCTATCGGGAGGAGATAAATACCCGTGTGGTGGATGATGAACGCACTGCCGCTTTCATCGCCTTGGGGATAGCTATGGTTTCAAGAAAACCGGTTGCACTTATCTGCACCTCCGGTACGGCTCTTTATAATTATGCCCCTGCCGTGGCTGAGGCATTCTATCAAGGAGTGCCATTGATTATAATTTCTGCCGACCGACCTTTCCATTGGATTGGACAAGAGGATTCGCAAACTCTTGTTCAGCCTAATGCTTTGAGGGAAATAGTAAAAAAGAGCTTTGATATCCCCGTAGAAGTAAAGGGATCGGAGGTGAAATGGTATGTCAATCGCATTGCCAACGAAGCAGCTATCCTTTCTATGGATGGCAAAATGGGACCCGTGCATATCAATATCCAGTTTGAAGGAGCTTTAAGCAATGTGGAGGAATTCGACTCTTTCGAGCCCCGGAGAATTATTCAAAAAATCCCCTCGCTCCCCTCTATCTCCCCTGCATATACAGACATGCTTACAAATGAATTAGCAGGGAAGAAGATTCTTGTGGTGGCCGGATATATGGCTCCTGATAATAAATTGAACCGATATCTCAAATATTTCTCCACTCTTCCGGGAGTGAAAATCTTTTGCGAAACTCTTTCAAATCTTCATCTCGAAGGGAATCCATATGCTATTGATTCCGTGATTTCAGGGTTAGATGATGGCACGAAGGCTTTGCTTCGCCCGGATATCGTTATCTCAATCGGAGGGGCTTTGGTGTCAAGGATGCTGAAGGAGTATATTCGTGCGCAGAAATGCGAAGTATGGACCTTAGGCGATTCTTATCATGGAGTGGATGTGTTTAAGAATCTAAAATATAATATAGAACTCCCACCCTCTATCTTTTTCAGAATCTTTTCCACTCAGCTTTCCAAATATTATAGCAAGCACAAAGAGAGGGCTCTCCAACTCTCGGAGTATAAAAAATTATGGGATAAGATTCAGAAAGCTCAAATCACATTGCGATCAGAGTTTGCCCGCGAACAAGGGTGGACAGAGCTGTATGCTTTTAAAACCATTCTTGAAAGTCTGCCGAAGAATTACAATCTCTTCCTCTCCAATGGCACCTGCGTTCGTTATGCTCAGCTTTTTACCGAACGAATCCCGCATGCGAGCTATTCCAACCGTGGCGTGTCGGGGATAGATGGAACAAATGCCACAGCCCTGGGGTGCTCTCTTGCATATCCCGATCCTACTCTTCTTATCACGGGAGATATGTCGTTTGCATACGCGCCGCAAATCATGGGACTTGATTTTGTGCCTGATTCTTTCAAGATTATTGTCATCAATAATAAGGGAGGCGGGATATTTCGATTTATATCCCCTACAAGATATATCGAGCATCGAGATAAATATTTCTGCGCTGATCCTAACGTGCCTGTTGAGGCTCTTGCAAAGACATATGGTTGGACCTACTTGTCTGCCTCCTCAATATCGGATCTTAATGTTGCTCTTAATAAATTTTATTCAGCTGAGGGCAATGTCATTCTTGAGATCATGGCCGACGAAGAGCACAGCGCTTCAATTTTAAGAAAATATATGCGTTTAAATGCACTGAATCAATAACCTGAATTCGCATTTAAATCCACTTAAATAGAGAATTATTAAAAGTTACAATTATGTTTGATTGGAAACCTATTAAGGAATATACAGACATCATATTTGAGCAGTTTGAAGGGATTGCTAAAATCACTATCAACCGCCCGAAGGTTTACAATGCCTTCCGTCCTTTGACAAATCAAGAAATGCTTGATGCTTTCGCCATCTGCCGCGAACGTCAGGATATCGGAGTGATTATCCTTACAGGCACCGGCGATAAGGCTTTCTGCAGCGGAGGCGACCAGAATGTGAAGGGAGTTGGCGGATATGTAGGCGAGGACGGTGTGCCCCGACTAAATGTGCTCGAACTTCATCATGCTATCCGCTCCATCCCCAAACCGGTGATTGCCATGGTCAACGGCTATTCAATCGGAGGAGGAAATGTGCTGCAAGTGGTATGCGATCTATCCATAGCTTCTGAGAATGCACGATTTGGCCAGACCGGTCCCAAAGTCGGAAGTTTTGATGCCGGCTTCGGCTCCTCCTACCTTGCCCGCTGCGTGGGTCAGAAAAAAGCGCGTGAGATATGGTTCCTTTGTAAGCAATACACCGCTCAGGAGGCTCTGCAAATGGGGATGGTAAATGAAGTGGTGCCTTTCGATAAATTGGAGGAAACCACTGTGGAATGGTGTCGCACAATCCTCAAACGATCTCCGTTTGCTATCCGTATGATAAAGCGTGCGCTTAACGCCGAACTCGACGGGCAGCATGGAATCATGGAATTTGCCGGAGACGCCACTCTTATGTATTATCTCATGGAAGAGGCTCAGGAAGGAAAGAATGCTTTCCTTGAAAAACGAGATCCCAATTTCGACCAATTCCCTAAATTCCCCTGATTTCATAAAGAGTATAAACTTTAATAGAGTATCAATTTTATAATGAAATTGCAATTTGCTCCCTACGTTTTGAAGTTCAAGGCTCCTGCCGGAACTTCACGCGGGGTAATGAATGAAAAACTTACTGCCTTCCTCCGGATCTTCGATGAGAATGATCCGGAGCATTATGGCATTGGGGAGGCTGCTATTTTCCCGGGGCTTTCTCTGGAAGCTGACGAACGCTATTTTTATAAAATGGTGGAGCTGGTCACTAATGTAAAATTAGGTATGCCCACCGATCTCTCTCATTTTCCCTCCATTCAGGCAGGCTTTGAGCAAGCTTTGATGGATTTCTCTTCAGGATGCAAGGGAATCTATTTTGATTCTCCTTTCGTCAAAGGGGAAGAGGCAATAGATATTAACGGGCTTGTATGGATGGGGAATTACGATGAAATGCTGGAACGCTTGGAGAATAAGATTCGCGAAGGCTTCCGTTGCATCAAGATAAAGATCGGCGCTATCGAATGGGATAAGGAGAAAGATCTTATATCAAGAGTAAGATCGCAATTCAGCCGGGATGTTGTAGAGATTCGTGTTGATGCCAATGGCGGTTTCAACGCAGAAAATGTAATGCCCGTGCTGATACAGCTCGCCGAACTTGATGTGCATTCAATCGAACAACCTGTCAAGACCGGGAATACGGAACTCTTAGCACAATTATGCAAAACGTCGCCCATACCAATTGCTCTCGACGAGGAATTGATAGGTAAATTCTCACCGGAGGAGAAACAAAAACTCCTCTTGGATGTGAAACCACAATTTATTGTGCTTAAACCATCTTTAGTTGGTGGTTTTTCAGGTTCGAGCGAATGGATATCATTGGCAAATGAGAATGGTGTTGGATGGTGGGTTACATCTGCTCTCGAATCTAATATAGGATTGAATGCTATTTCGCAATGGGTGGCTACTCTTGGCTCGAAGCTCACGCAAGGTCTCGGCACAGGAGGTCTTTTCACCAATAATTTCACCTCTCCTATCGAACTCAAAGGAGATCGTCTAATCTATAATCCATCGGTTTCGCTTGATCGCTCTCAGATAGACTCTCTCGACTGGAGGGATTAATTATATTGGGTATAATTATTGCAGAGAAAAGAAATGACTTTCGATGAATTTTATAATGAATGGGTATCGGAACCGGAAGATGTAGTTTGTCACACTTCCGGTTCAACCGGCACTCCACATCTTATTCATCTCCCCAAACAAAGGATGATTGAAAGCGCTGAGCGCACATGTCGTCATTTTGGAATCAACTCCTCTTCACATCTTCATAGTTGCATCTCTGCTGACTACATAGGTGGAAAAATGATGATGGTGAGAAGCCGTGTGTCGGGGGCATCTTTCTCTTGGGAAATCCCTTCCAATACACCCCTGAAAGACTTTGTCGGGCCGCCAATCGACCTTGTGTCTGTGGTTCCTTCTCAAATGCTTTTCCTTCTCGATAATCCTGAGATAATGGCTCGCGCAAAGAACTACCTTATCGGAGGAGCCGCAATCCCCTCTTCATTGCGAAAAAGGATTGTGGATTCAGGAATTTCGGCTTATGAATCTTATGGTATGACAGAAACTTCCTCACACATCGCAATCCGTAAAGTAGAGAAAGGAAATGAATGGTTTGAAACGCTACCGGGAATTTCGGTATCTCTGGATGATGATTCTCGCCTTTGCATACACATTGAGAATTGGAAGAGTTTTTATACAAACGATATCGCCCAACTCAAATCCTCCACCTCCTTTCGTATCCTGGGCAGAGCCGACAATGTGATCAACACCGGAGGGAAGAAGGTATATCCGGAAGAGGTGGAAAAACTATTGTCAGAATATTTCACTTTTCCATTCTATATCTCCTATCGCAACGATGAGAAGTGGGGACAACGAATCATACTAATTGCAGAGAATCCAACGCTTTCAGATGATGAAATTATCTCCTTATGCAAGCTTCATCTTGAGTCGTTTAAATGCCCGAAAGAGGTGGTTCGTTTATCGCACTTTTCCTATACTCCCAATGGGAAAATAAAAAGAATCCCTATAAAATAGACGATTCCTTGCACAATTGCAAATTTTTATCAAATATATTTTTATGTTTGAAAAAAATGTTATACATTTGTGTTATAAAACAGAGAAGCCCCTTATTTGTTTGCATTCTTTAAGACAAGCGACTTCTCTATGATGTCTATTCTATGTTAAGGAAAAGTACTTTAGAACAAATAATCAGCGAGGATCTTTCAGATCTCTGGAATGCACTTAAGCCCGAGGAGAAAAGAATAATCACTGATAATTTCAAATACGAGCACTATAAGAAAAATCAGATTATTTACGCGGAGAACGACACTCCTGAAAATCTGTTTTGCCTTATCGAGGGAAAAGTGAAAATGTATAAGAGCGGTATCGGCGATCGCGTGCAGATCCTTCGCCTTTATCGCCCTGTGCAATATTTCGGATATCGTGCTTATTTTGCAAATGAGCCATATGTTTCATCAGTGGCTGCATTCGAGCCTTC
Source organism: Bacteroidales bacterium (assembly GCA_014800245.1). Taxonomy (GTDB): domain Bacteria; phylum Bacteroidota; class Bacteroidia; order Bacteroidales; family Muribaculaceae; genus Lepagella. Next base: position 122,789 of record JAAVGM010000018.1, read on the forward strand.
TGTGCTTGGAGTGATTCCGATGAAATTAGTGGAAGAGCTGATCCGAAACAATAACGATCTGGCTATGTTCTTTATCCATGAACTCTCCAGAAACCTTGGCGGATCAGACACTAAAATTATCAATCTGACTCAAAAGCATATCCGCGGACGATTGGCTGAATCGCTCCTTCTTCTCGCCGATAATTATGGCTATGAGGACGACGATATGACCCTCCGAATCTATATGAGCCGGGAGGATCTTGCCAACTTGTCGAATATGACGACATCGAACGCAATTCGCACTCTCGGGTCGTTTGTGAATGATAAGCTTATCCTTGTAGATGGACGTCGTATTAAGATTATCGATGAAAATGGATTGAGGAAGATTTCGAAGTTTGGATAAGATAAATAGAAATCTTTTATTCACAATAATATCTTTTATTTAAAATAATAAGGTGTCAAGATATCAAGATGCCGGAGAAATTAACATTAAAAAGGGAGGATTCTTGAAGAATCCTCCCTTTTTAATATCTCTATTTTAAATTTCCTCTTAGAAAGATAGGCATTATATTGCAGAGCGAATGATGCCGCGCTCAGAATGAGTGACAAAATCTACAATCTCTCTGCGGAATTTGGTATCGGGAAGTCGCTCCTCTACCAATTTCACAGCGTTTGTAACATTCAGGTCGCTGAGATAGATAATCTTATAAATATCTGCAATCTGCCGAATCTCCTCGTCGCTGAAGCCATTACGGTGAAGACCGATGGAATTCAAACCCACATATGAGATAGGCTCTCTGGCAGCCTTCACGAAAGGAGGAATATCCTTATTCACCAATGCTCCGCCCTGAAGCATGATGTTGCGTCCCAAGTGGCAGAATTGATGCACAAGAGATCCGCCTCCAATTACAGCGCAGTCGTCAACCACCACTTCTCCTGCAAATTGAGCTGCATTCGATACAATGACACGATTGCCGATACGGCAGTCATGGGCCACATGTACATAAGCCATAAGCAGGGTGTTATCCCCTACTCGTGTTTCTCCCTTGGATGCCGTGCCTCGGTTGATAGTGACACATTCACGGATAGTAGTGCCATTTCCCACATATGCGTAAGTCTTTTCTCCTCGGAATTTCAAATCCTGAGGCACTGCCGAAATAACAGCACCCGGGAAAATTGTAACCCCTGATCCGATTCTTGCTCCGGGGAAAATGGTGACGTTCCCATAGATCACACAATTGTCTCCGATCTCCACATCATCATGGATGGTGGTGAAATCTCCTATCTGAACATTATTTCCGATTTTTGCATCGGAATGAACACTAAAAAGGTTAGCCATACCGATTACTTGTTTTTAATGATCTGAGCCATAAATTCTGCCTCGCAGACAACTTTCTCCCCTACGAAAGCGTAACCCTTCACCATTGCACAGCCTCGGCGGATCTCTGTGGTGAGTGCTACATTGAGAAGCAAAGTATTGCCGGGAACAACTTTCTGACGGAATTTCACATTGTCGATCTTCAAGAAATATGTAGAGTATTTTTCCGGATCCTCAAGGAAGTTAAGCACAAGAACACCGGCGGCTTGCGCCATTGCCTCCACCTGAAGCACACCCGGCATAACAGGCTCCTGAGGGAAGTGCCCCTGGAAGAAAGGTTCGTTGACAGTCACGTTCTTCACTGCCACACAATGTTTCTTGTCGATTTCAATGATCTTATCAATCAAGAGGAAGGGATAGCGGTGAGGAAGAAGCTTCTTGATACCATTGATGTCAATAAGAGGCGCAACGTTGGGATTATACACCGGAGATTGAATCTCCGTATGCTTCACCTCCTTGCGCATCATGCGAGTGAATTTATTATTGATGGTATGCCCCGGACGGATTGCCACAACCCTACCCTTGATCGGACGACCAATCAAAGCGAAATCACCGATGATATCCATCAGTTTATGACGTGCAGGCTCATTATCCCATACCAAAGGCTTGGGATTGATGTAGCCCAAATTGTCAAGGCTGAGATGAGGCACATTTACAATATCGCAAATTTCATTCACCTTCTCCTGCGGAATCTTCTGATCATAGATCACGATTGCATTCTCCAGATCGCCTCCCTTGATGAGGTTATTTTCAAGAAGGGGCTGAATCTCTCTTACAAAGACGAATGTGCGAGCGCTTGCCACCTCATTCTTGAATTCAGAAAGGTCGTCGAGCACAGCGAACTGATTAGGAAGAACCGGCGAATTATATTCCACCATGCACTCCACACTGAAAGAATCATCCGGATAAACAGTGAGCACAGACCCTGTCTCTTCATCCTTAAGCTGAATCTTCTCCTTTATTATATAGAAGTCTTTATCGGCATTTTGTTCTTTAAGACCGACAGCCTCGATATTCTCGATATATCGAATTGCACTGCCATCAAGAATCGGGAGCTCCGGACCGTTCACTTCGATTAGACAGTTGTCGATACCTGAAGCGTAGAGAGCAGCGAGTGCATGTTCCACAGTGCTTACTACCACTCCATTTTTCCCTAATACGGTGCCGCGACGTGTATCCACTACATTTTCTGCCAGAGCATCAATCATCGGCTCACCTTCCAAATCCACTCTCTTGAATTTATATCCGTAATTCTCCGGTGCGGGCTTAAAGGTGGCAGTGATATCCACACCTGAATGCAATCCTTTGCCGGATACGCTGAATTCCGAATTAAGAGTTAACTGATTCATATATATTTAGTTTTTTATTTTTTCTTACTGAAAAGTTCGTCAAGGCGCTTGATATATACAAGATTTTTAGCAAACTGACGGGCATCAACCGCCGGATAGCCAATGATCCGCTTATGCGAACCCACACTGTTGGGGATTCCCGACTGCGCACCCACTTCATTGAAATCACCTATCTTGATATGTCCGGCCACACCGACCTGACCACCAATCTGATTGTAATTGCCAATTTTCGAACTTCCTGCAAAACCGGCCTGGGCAGCCACGACATTTGCCTGACCCATCTCCACGTTGTGGGCCACTTGAATCAGATTATCAAGCTTAGTGCCTTTGCCAATGCGAGTGCATCCGAAGGTGGCGCGATCCACTGTAGTGTTTGCACCGATCTCCACATCATCTTCTATCACCACATTTCCTATCTGAGGGATTTTCTCGTATGTTCCATCAGGCTTGGGGGCAAATCCAAAACCATCAGCCCCAATTACCGCACCGGAATGGATGCGGCAGTCGTTGCCTATCTTGCATCCTTCATAAATGCGGACACCTGCGCGGATTTCGGAATTATCCCCAATCTCCACTCCGTCTCCTATATAAGTCTGCGGATAGATCTTTATGTTCTTCCCAAGCTTGACGCCCTTGCCTATATATGCAAAAGCACCAATATAGGCCCCATCAGGAATCTCTACTCCCTCACTTATATAGCAAGGATTTTCAATCCCTACGGGTGCAGCCTTTGCGCTCTGCATCGCATTGAGAAGATCAGCCAATGAAACATATGGATCCTCCACTCTGATCAGAGTGGCTTTTACCGGATGTTCCGGAGTGAAATCATTTCTAACAAGTATTGCTGTAGCGTCTGTATCATAAACAAAATGAGCATACTTAGGGTTAGCCAAAAAAGTAATATCTCCTTTTTTTGCTTCTTCAATTTTTGCAAACCCAGTGATGCTCGCATTCGCGTCGCCCTCCACTATGCCTTTCACATAGGAGGCGATGATTGCCGGAGTGACTTCCATTCGAACGAAGTTGTTTTAATTAATTCTTTGCAAATTTACGTTTTTTATTTGAATTCCCCAATTATTCACCATTCTTTTTAACTTATTACATTCCAAGATTTATGTTTTGCAACATACCCGGCAAGAATTTCTGGTGGATTTATATCGTAGTTAAATAATATTTACTATCTTTGCACAAAATATTAACCTATAAATTTAAGTGCAATGGAAATTTCACATATTGAGCACATCGGCATTGCGGTGCCCAATCTCGACGAAGCAATCAAGTATTATGAAAACGTTCTCGGTCTGAAATGCTACAAGAAAGAAGTGGTGGAAGACCAGAAAGTGACCACCGCTTTCTTCAAGGTGGGCGACACAAAAATTGAGCTTCTCGAAGCCACTTCTCCCGACAGCACTATCGCTAAGTTCATCGAAAAGAACGGCGGTCGCGGAGGAATGCACCATATGGCTTTCGCAGTGGAAGATGGCGTGGCTAATGCCCTCGCTGAAGCTGAAGAGAAAGGCATCAAATTGATCGACAAGGCTCCCCGCAAAGGTGCCGACGGTCTGCAGATCGCTTTCCTTCACCCCAAATCCACTGAGGCTGTTCTCACAGAGCTCTGCGAGGATCCTGCAAAGAAATAATTTTCAATGGTTTCCCTCATAGTGATTCTTTATCCAAGGAATCATTATGAGGGAATCTATATATTGACATATAAATTGTCGTATTGACACTAAAATTGTCAGACCAACTTCTGACTTAAATAACAATAACAATAATAACAATGAGCAAGCAAGAGGAAAAAATCAGCGAGCTTATCGCAAAAAGAGCCGAAGCTCGTCTGGGCGGCGGCGAAAAAGCCATTATCAAGCAACACGAACGTGGTAAATACACAGCACGCGAGCGTATCGCAATGCTGCTTGACGAGGGCAGCTTCGAAGAGCTCGACATGTTTGTCACTCATCGTTGCACCAACTTCGGGATGGAGAAAAAACATCCCCTTGGAGATGGTGTTGTAACCGGTTTCGGTACAATCGATGGTCGTCTCGTTTACGTTTTCGCTCAAGACTTCACAGTGCTTGGCGGTTCGCTTTCCGAAACTATGGCGCAGAAAATCTGCAAGGTGATGGACCTCGCCATGAAGATGGGAGCCCCCTGCATCGGCCTTAACGACTCAGGCGGTGCACGTATTCAGGAGGGTATCAACGCGCTCGGCGGCTATGCCGAAATCTTCCAGCGCAATATCCTTGCATCAGGTGTGATCCCCCAGATTTCTGCAATCCTTGGTCCGTGTGCCGGCGGTGCAGTGTATAGCCCTGCCCTCACCGACTTCACTATCATGACTAAGGGTCTCTCCTATATGTTCCTCACAGGTCCGACTGTGGTTAAGACCGTTACAGGCGAGGATGTGACTCAGGAACAGCTCGGAGGTGCATCAGTTCACGCTTCCAAGAGCGGTGTGACTCATTTCGCTACTGAAAGCGAAGAAGAGGCCCTCTCCCTTGTGCGCAAACTCATCAGCTATATCCCCCAGAACAATCTTGAGGAGACTCCGCTCGTAGAATGCACCGATCCGATCGATCGTCTCGAGGATAAACTCAATGACATCATTCCCGATAGCCCCAAGCGTTCTTACGATATGTATGACGTGATCGGAGCAATCGTTGATAATAGCGAGTTCCTTGAGGTTCAGAGAGATTTCGCAAAGAATATAATCATCGGCTTCGCGCGCATGAATGGTCAGTCGGTAGGTATCGTTGCCAATCAGCCGAAAGTTCTTGCAGGTGTGCTTGATTCAAACGCATCTCGTAAGGCTGCCCGTTTCGTCCGCTTCTGCGACTGCTTCAATATTCCTTTGGTCACTCTCGTTGACGTTCCCGGATTCCTCCCCGGCACAGGTCAGGAATACAATGGCGTTATCGTACATGGTGCAAAACTTCTCTATGCTTACGGCGAGGCAACCGTGCCTAAGGTTACAGTTACACTCCGCAAGAGCTACGGCGGTTCGCACATCGTGATGAGCTGCAAGCAGCTCCGTGGCGATGTCAACTATGCTTGGCCTTCTTCTGAAATCGCAGTTATGGGTGCAGAGGGTGCTGTTGGCGTGCTTTATGCTAAAGAAGCTAAGACCCACGAGAATCCCGCACAGTTCAAGCTTGAGAAAGAGGAGGAATACAAGAATCTTTTCGCCAATCCTTATCAGGCTGCAAAATATGGTTACATTGATGATGTTATCGAGCCCCGCAACACTCGTTTCCGCGTGATTAAGGCTCTTAACATGCTCGCCACCAAAAAGCAGACTAACCCGGCGAAGAAACACGGCAACATACCTCTGTAAAATATCCTAAAGCAATCAAAATGTTAAAGAAATATATTTTGACTGCTGCTTTCTGCTCTACATTGCTCGCAACAGCTCCGGCTGTTGCGGCAATTGCAGCAGAACCGCAACAGCAATTCACCGAGGTATCCTCTCAAGGCGATCAGGAGAACGTCGAGGGCAACTGGGTAAACAGCGAGGAGGTCAACACAGTGCAGGAAAGCCCGATTGCAAGAAAGATGACCCAGGCTGAGAAAGCTCAGAATGCTAAAGAAAACGACAGTTCGGGCGCTGCGATCACCCTTATCGCAATGGCCATTGTGATCGGCTGTTTGGTAGTGCTTTCAATTCTCTTCAGCATTTTCGGCAAGATTTCTGCCGGAATCATGACACGCAAGAAGAAAGAAGCACACGGCGTGGATCACACCACAGCCGAGGATCACCATGAAGAGGCTGATTCGGGAGAAGCTATTGCAGCTATAGCAATGGCTCTTGCAGAGCATTTCGGTCAAGGTCACGACATGGAAGACACTATCCTTACAATCAAACGAATGAAAAAGGCCTATTCTCCATGGAACTCCAAGATCTATAATATGCGTCATATGCCCGAACATCCCGCTGCTTCGGCTTCCGTGAGACGCCCTTTGGCAAATAACCCTCGATAAAATTTTTATTCATTGAAAAGAAATGAAAGAATACAAGTATAAAATCAATGGTATGAAATTCACCGTGAATGTAGGCGATGTTTCCGATAATCAAGTCATGGTGGAGGTCAATGGCGTGCCTTATAAAGTGGAGATCGACAAGGCGGCTCCTCAGAAACCGGCACTCTCTCAAAGCGGCAAAACTGCCGGAATTTCCGGCGCCGTCACCACAAGCACACCCTCACCCAAACCTGTGGTTGCAAATAATGCTTCCGCTGTGAAGTCTCCGCTTCCCGGCACAATCATGGGATTCAACGTCAAGGTGGGCGACACTGTAAAATCAGGCGACACCGTTTGTGTGCTCGAAGCCATGAAGATGGAAAATGACGTGAAGACTATCAACGCAGGCACTGTGAAACAGATTCTCGTCAATGTGGGCGATGCAATTCTTGAGGGTACTGACATTATGATCATTGAATAAGAATAGATAGTTTCAAATAAAAACTGTTAACCTTCTTCCTCTTAGAATTTAACCTACCATGCTTCTAAATTTATTGTGCAATTATTCCTTCGGAGAATTCCTGAAACAGACAATGGAGTCGTTCTGGCAATTCACCGGATTCTATAATTGCGAGTGGACAAACATTGTGATGCTTGCCGTCGGATGTTTCTTTGTCTGGCTCGCCATTAAGAAAAATTTCGAACCCCTTCTGCTCGTGCCTATCGGTTTCGGTATGCTAATCGGCAACATCCCTTTCCAACCCGGAATGGAAATCGGCATTTATGAGCCGGGGTCTGTGCTAAATATCCTATATAATGGTGTTGAGAAAGGATGGTATCCTCCTCTTATCTTCCTTGGAATCGGTGCGATGACCGACTTTTCCGCGCTTCTTGCCAATCCTAAGCTTATGGTGATCGGTGCATGTGCCCAGTTTGGTATCTTCGGAGCCTATATGCTTGCACTCCTATGCGGTTTCGATCCCCTCTCGGCAGGGTGTGTGGCAATCATCGGCGGTGCCGACGGACCGACAGCTATCTTCACCACATCTAAGCTTAATCCCGCGATGTTGGGTGCCGTAGCGGTGTCGGCATATTCATATATGGCCCTCATTCCGCTAATTCAGCCCCCTATCATGCGTCTTTTCACCACCAAGGAGGAACGCCTGATCAAGATGAAACCCGCTCGCGTAGTGAGCCAGAATGAGAAAATCATTTTCCCGATTGTAGGATTGATTCTCACTTGCTTCGTGGTTCCTTCGGGTCTCCCCCTCTTAGGCATGCTATTCTTCGGCAATCTTCTTCGCGAGAGCGGCGTGACCACACGTCTTGCCAAAACCGCAAGCAACGCAATGACCGATATCGTTACAATCCTTTTAGGTCTGACCGTTGGTGCTTCCACCCAGGCCGACAAATTCCTCACTCTTGACACTATCAAGATCTTCGGACTTGGATTCGTTGCATTTATCATTGCATCTTGTGCCGGTGTGCTTTCAGTGAAGATTTTCAATATCTTCCTGAAAAAAGACAAGAAGATCAATCCGCTTATCGGAAATGCCGGAGTATCGGCTGTGCCGATGGCTGCTCGTATCTCCAACAATGTAGGATTGGAATATGATCCCACCAACTATCTTCTTATGCATGCCATGGGCCCGAATGTAGCCGGTGTGATCGGCTCTGCCGTAGCAGCCGGTGTGCTCCTAAGCTTCCTCGGATAAGATAGAAAATAAAGACTTAAATATATTCAAAAGGGAGAGCCTTCCGGCTTTCCCTTTATTATTTTTATTATTTCCGATATATCTGATAATTCAAATAAAAAAAATTTAAAAAATATTCAAAACATTTTCATTATTGTAAATGTTATATTATTGTGTAAAAACGCACTCTCTTCATCCACTCACACTTTTTGAAATAATTAAATCTGTGAGAAACACCTCTTTACTCAATAAAATCCATTCAACGATCTAAACTTAATCGTAAGAAGAGAAATGATTACAGACGAAGTAATAAAGGAAATCTACAAAACCTACGGAAAACCTCACAAGCATCGCGAGGAACTGCGTCTTGATTATTTCATAGACCTTCTGAGCGAATTTCACAAGCTGACTATTGTTGACGATGATGAAATAATCGTTGAGAATCTCGATGAATTCAATCCTTTCCGCCGTTTCCTTATCCGTGGTCTCCACGCCGTGATTGAATTCGACACATATGTCGCATTCGTATTTCAGGGACATATCCTGTTCTTTGGGAAAGAAGACAATTCCTTGCAAGTCCATATGCGACCTGAAAGAAAGAAATCTCTATGGGATTCCATTTTCGGAAACGACGACGATTTCTAATATAAGGTTATAGGGTTATAAGATTATAAGAAATAAATGAAGCTCCCACGCATTCGCTGCATGGGAGCTTCCTCATTTAATTAGCCTTCAATAAAGCGGAGCACGAAATCAAAGATCAATTCAGATCCATGATATCGAATCCCTCCGAAAGTTCTTCATCATTGAAGTCGGCGGCAGGATAGATGTCGATATCATCGAAATCCTCCACCTTCTTCTGGGCGGCAGTATCAATCTTCTTCTCGAAGACATCAAGATCGATAAACTGCTTCGGTCCCTTTCCTCTCTTCATAGTGCATAAAGGATCTGTGAGGCGACGAGAAGGGATAATTTCTTTCAATTCCATGAAGAATCCACGCTGAGTCATATAGTCAAACTCGAAAATCAGTCGCTGGCCCTCCTCCTCTATAAGTTCGCTGAGGGTAGTATCCTCCATAAGCCATAAATCGGTATCGCTCGACGACTCTCCCATATCCTCAAGTGTGATCTCCTCCTGTTTGTTCCATTCATCATCGCATAGGAAGAATGAGTCGAGTTCATCCTTTGTGAAATCTACGCTGTCAAGAATGGCATTTCTGAATTGAAGGAAAGTGTTCTCCGAATCTATTTCAATTTCTCGCGAGAAGTTATTGACTTCGTCGCTGACCAATTTGAATCTATAAACCATAATATGATTTTTGCTTGTAGTTTTCTTTCTTATTTTTCGTATGCGAAATTAAAACATTTATACAAATTATTCAAATATTCCTTGCATAATTTTTTTACATATACTGCCCTTTTTTTATTCTTTTGTAATTTTTTTATTTTTTCACAAAAAATAGGTGGCAACCCTTGCAAATTCGGGTTGCCACCTGCATATAAAAGTATCGAATTATATCTTATTTCTTCAAGAGATCGTATTTTTTGAACACCTTCTCTATGGCCTCAAGCGAGCGTGTCACTTGCTCTTTGGTATGAGTAGCCATAAGCGAATAGCGGATCAAAGTGTCTTGAGGAGCCACTGCCGGAGTCACGACCGGATTCACGAACACACCTTCATCAAGAAGATCGCGTGTCACATGGAATGTCTTATAATCATCGCGAATGAAGAGCGGAATAATCGGAGTCGATGTATGACCGATCTCACATCCCATCGCACGGAATGATTCAAGCGCATAATTAGTGATCTTCCAGAGATGCTCCTGACGCTCCGGCTCGGCAAGCATGATATCGAGAGCTGCATTTGCAGCAGCTGTAGATGCCGGAGTGATGGAGGCGGTGAAGATATAAGAACGTGAATGATGACGGAGATAATTGGTGATCACCTTGTCGGTGGCGATGAAACCGCCCAAAGAAGCAAACGACTTGGAGAATGTGCCCATTATAAGATCCACATCATCGGTGACGCCGAAATGATTGCAAGTGCCTCGGCCTCCCTCGCCAAACACACCGATGCCATGAGCCTCATCCACCATTATCTGAGCATTGTATTGCTTGGCCAAACGCACAATCTCGGGAAGATTTGCCACATCGCCCTCCATAGAGAAGACGCCATCGGTAACGATGAGCTTCACCTTGTCGGGATCGCATTTCTTAAGTTGAGTCTCAAGAGATGCCATGTCGTTGTGTTTATACTTAAGATAATTTGAGAAAGAAAGACGACGACCCTCAATAATCGACGCATGATCCTGCTCATCAAGGATGATATAATCCTCTCTTCCGGTAAGAGTAGATACCACTCCGAGGTTAACGCCGAAACCTGTGGAATAAAGCATCGCATCTTCTTTGCCAACATAGTCGGCGATACGGGCCTCAAAATCTTTATGAATGTCAAGCGTACCATTAAGGAAGGGGGAGCCGGCCATGCCGGTACCATATTTCTTTGTTGCTTCAATAGCCGCTTCAATCACCTTGGGATGATTTGTCAGGCCCATATAGCTGTTTGAGCCAAACATAAGCACTTTCTTGCCGTGCATCATCACCTCAGTGTTCTGCTCGCTGGAGATTGCGCGGAAATAAGGGTAGATTCCGGCCTCTTTTGCTCGCTGAGGGGCATCATAAGCCGATAGTTTCTCTTGTAAGGGCTTCATATTATAATTTTATTTCTGCTCTTTTTTATTTGGAATCGTTCGGAAGCTCCTAAAAACTTCCTATATCAGAATGCAAAGTTAACAATTTCTCTTATAATTCCACAATTTTAAGCCTATTTTTTATTCATTTTCATTAAATTTTGTCAATTTTGTCAATTTTGACACATCTTTATCCAATTCTAATAATATTTTTAATACACTATTTATCAGTATATTAATAAAAATATCAAAGATTTTTTCGAGCAAAGCGACCCATTTAGCATGTGATTTGTTTATATTAGTGAGAGCACGATAAAGAAGCTCCGAAAGAAATTCCGGCAGTCTCCCGGGCTCATAAAAGTAAAAGAAAACGATAGAAATAAAAACAATAAAACATTATAAAAGTCATGGGAAAAATAATTGGTATTGACTTAGGTACAACTAATTCATGCGTAGCGGTCCTCGAAGGTAAGGACCCCGTGGTAATTCCAAACAATGAAGGTAGAAACACTACACCTTCTGTCGTTGCCTTTGTTGACGGCGGCGAAAGAAAAGTAGGTGATCCTGCAAAACGTCAGGCTGTCACCAACCCTACCCGCACAATCTACTCCATCAAACGTTTCATGGGTGAGAAGTGCGATCAGGTTCAAGACGAGATCAAGCGCGTTCCTTATAAGGTGGTATGCCAGAACGATATCCCCAAGGTGGATATCGACGGCCGTGATTACACTCCGCAGGAGATTTCCGCAATGATTCTTCAGAAGATGAAGAAGACTGCCGAGGATTATCTCGGTCAGCAGGTCACTGAGGCAATCATCACTGTTCCTGCATACTTCGACGATTCTCAGCGTCAGGCCACAAAGGATGCCGGTGAGATTGCAGGTCTTAAGGTGATGCGTATCATCAACGAGCCTACCGCAGCCGCTCTTGCTTACGGCCTCGACAAATCAGACAAAGAACAGAAAATCGCTGTTTTCGACCTTGGTGGTGGTACATTCGATATCTCTATCCTCGAACTTGGCGACGGCGTATTTGAAGTGAAGTCCACAAATGGTGATACCCACCTTGGTGGTGATGACTTTGATAACGTTATCATCGACTGGCTTGCAGATGAGTTCCAGAAAGAGGAGGGTGTTGACCTCCGTCTCGACCCGATGGCAATGCAGCGTCTTAAGGAGGCTGCCGAGAAGGCAAAGATCGAGCTTTCAAGCTCTACTTCTACAGAAATCAACCTCCCTTATATCACTGCAACAGCTTCAGGTCCGAAACACCTTGTAAAGACCCTTACTCGTGCAAAATTCGAGCAGCTTGCTCATAAGCTTATCGATGCAGTGAAGGCTCCGTGTGTGAATGCTCTTAAGGATGCAGGTCTTTCTGCTTCTGAAATCGATGAAGTGATCCTCGTGGGTGGTTCAACTCGTATCCCCGCAATCCAGGATAAGGTTAAAGAGATCTTCGGCAAGGAGCCCAGCAAGGGTGTTAACCCTGATGAGGTTGTGGCAATCGGTGCAGCCATCCAGGGTGGTGTGCTCAGCGGAGATGTTAAGGATGTGCTTCTTCTTGATGTCGTTCCTCTTTCAATCGGTATCGAGACTATGGGTGGCGTGATGACCAAGCTTATCGACGCCAACACTACAATCCCGACTCGTAAGAGCGAGACATTCTCTACTGCAGCCGACAATCAGCCGGAAGTTACAATCCGCGTGCTTCAGGGTGAGCGTCCTATGGCAGCCGACGACAAACTTCTTGGTGAGTTCAACCTTGGTGGCATCGCACCCGCACCGCGTGGTGTGCCTCAGATTGAGGTTACTTTCGAGGTTGACGCCAATGGTATCTTGAACGTTACTGCCAAGGATAAGGCTACCGGCAAGGAACAGTCAATCCGTATCGAGGCTTCAAGCGGTCTTAGCGATGCTGAGATCCAGCGAATGAGAGATGAGGCTAAGGCTAATGAAGAGGCCGATAAGAAGGCTAAGGAGCGTGCCGACAAACTCAACCATGCCGACAGCGTTATCTTCCAGACTGAGAAACAGCTCTCTGAGCTTGGCGATAAGATTCCTGCCGATAAGAAGGCTGCAATCGAATCAGCTGTAGAGCGTCTGAAAGAGGTTCATAAGAACCAGCTCGTTGAGGATGTTGATTCAGCAGTGAAGGCTGTTACTGATGCCCTTCAGGCAGCCTCTCAGGATATCTACAACGCACAGCAGGCCGGCGCAGCCGGTGCTCAGGCAGCTCCTGAAGAGCCCAAGCACAGCGATGAAAAAGATATCGACGATGTAGAATTTGAAGAGGTGAAATAATCTCCGCATAGATTATTGACATCATAAAATCATGAGGAGTGCGATCCGCTTGGGTCGCACTCCTTTTTTATTACTATCCCCTACTTTCCATAATTAATATCCATTACCTTACTCATACCTGTGATGGATTATAAATTGATTTTAAAGGTATCGCGGATAAGCCTTACGGCTTGTTTAGGGCGCGGATGGAGTGCGGATCTTTTTATAAGATTCTTTCTAATATAAGGGTTTGATTATGTAGAAAAGCTACTGTATGTTTATCGCGGTTCAGATTGCTTCGCAATTTGAAGAATCGGATCTGGGCGGATTGATGCGGTGCGCAGCCCACCGCAAAAATCCGTTCAGATCCGTTAATACAATCATCGAATGATTGTATCAGCGATATTTAAAATGCGAGGATAAATAATAAAAAGATCCGCAAAAAATCCGCTGCCGATCGGCGAAAAGTCTTAATTGATTAAGTCCCGCGATTCCTTTTTTCTTTAATTATCCCAATAATAAAATGTGGATCTCGGCTCTCTATTGATAGATTTGGGGATTTATGAGGATAGTCATAATTTTTATTACTTTAAAAGCAACATTGTTGTATATCCAAACAAATAATACTACTTTTGGAAAAAAATTTTTATGGCACTTAATCCGGATTACATAGAGATAGGAAGCGATATTATCGGCGCCGCATTTGAAGTTAGAAATACAGTCGGATGCGGAATGAGAGAAGAATACTATCAGGCCGCATTGAAATGGGAGCTTGAGCAGAGAGGGTATAATGTGGAGATGGAGACACCCGTCCCCGTAACATACAAAGGAAATAAGATTAATTCGGACTATAAAGCAGATCTCGTTGTAGATGGCAGGGTGATAATTGAGGTGAAAGCCCTTGGAGAAATAGTTGAGAAACAAGGTCG
>JAAVGM010000019.1 GCA_014800245.1 Bacteroidales bacterium
ATAAAACGAAGTTATTTTTGAGCAGATTTTGCTGCGGAATGAAGGAGCATACTCCCGTATGCGACTGAATGACAAAGCAAAATATGCCAAAAAGAACGAGTTTTAGCGTTCAAGATATTCCCAATTACTTTGTATAACATATATCGATTAATTATTTGCAGCTACTTACAGGTAAAAATGCGAAAGTCACGGCCGCCATCAGGCATACGAAGGAAGCTACATGATTCCAATGAAGCTTCTGCCCTTGAAAACATATCATGGCAATTATCGTGAAAACGGTCAGCGATATCACCTCCTGTATGATCTTCAATTGAAAGAGGGAGAAGGGACCTCCGTTTTCATTAAATCCTATACGGTTGGCAGGAATCATAAAGCAATACTCCAAGAATGCCATCCCCCATGAAACCAGAATCACAACAATGAGCGGCCAATTTATGCCGATACCCATTGTTTTCAGCTTCAGGTTGCCATACCAAGCGAATGTCATGAATACATTCGAGATTATCAATAATAGAACTGTGATGAGCGCTGCTTTCATTTTAATTTAATTTCATATGCAAAATTACAATAAAAATTTTGTAATTTTGCATTTGAAATACGTTATAATTTTATTATTGGAGCCGAAGAGGGACAGATTCCTCCCTTTTCGTGCACAAAATCATAATTCGAATGAAAACAAGAGAAATAATCAAGGATATCCATTATGTGGGTGTCAACGACCGAGTGACTGTAAAGTTCGAAGAACAATGGCCTCTCCCTTATGGCGTAAGTTACAATTCATATATCGTGAAGGGTTCGGAAGCTACGGCCCTTATCGATACAGTAAAGATAGACACCGTCAATACGTATCTCCCAAAAATAGGGGGTGAAAAGATAGATTACCTTATTGTGAACCATATGGAGCCGGATCATTCGGGCTCTATTCCTGAAGTGGCGAAGGTGTATCCTGAAATGAAGATTGTCTGCAATGCCATTGCCGCAGGGATGATCAAGGGTTTCTGCCATATTACCGACGACAGCCGTTTCCTTATCGTGAAGGATGGAGATGAGATTTCGCTCGGCGACCACACTCTTCGCTTCTACATGACGCCGATGGTGCATTGGCCCGAAACGATGATGACATATGTCACCGACCTCAAGACCCTTTTCTCCGGTGATGCTTTCGGCACATTCGGCGCCCTCAACGGCGGAATCCTTGATTCAGAGGTAATGACCGGCCTTTATTATAATGAGATGTACCGCTATTATTCCAATATCGTGGGTAAATACGGAAGATCGGTTATCAATGCCTTGAATAAACTTAAAGATCTCGAACTCGACTATATCTGCCCCACCCACGGACCGGTATGGCACGATGAGATTGCGAAAGTGATCGAAATCACCCGTCAACTTGGTTCTTACGAAAGCGAACGTGGCGTCGTGATAATCTACGGCTCTATGTATGGCAACACCACAGAAGCTGCCGAGGAGATAGCCAACCATCTCAGCCGCCTCGGAGAGAAGAATATCATCATCCATAATGCAGCTCATTCCGACATGAGCCACATGATCAGCGATGCTTTCCGCTACGACACTCTTCTCGTTGGTTCATGCGTTTATTCAATGCGTCTTTTCCCGCCGGTGGAAGCATTCCTCAACGCAATGGAGACACGTGAAATAAAGAATAAGACATTCGGTGCATTCGGTAGTTTCTCATGGGCCAACGGTGCTTCGGAAGCTAAATTCAGAGAATTTTCAGAGCGTTTGAAACTCCCCCTCTCTGCCACCTTCTCTTTCAAGCACGCAATGCACGACGGCACAGCCGCCGATGCCAAGGAATTTGCCGAGCAGATATGGGAAGCAAGAAAGAAGGCTATAAGTCTATAACCCATAATCTTATAACCTTATAAACTTATAACCCTATAACCTTAACCACATAGTGTTAGCAGCAATATTTGATGCGAGCCAGTTTTTTCAATGGTTCATAGAGAATGCGAGCTATCTTTTCGTGTTCGTGTTCATGGTGATTGAAAGTTCCTTCATTCCCTTCCCTTCGGAGGTGGTTGTGCCCCCGGCTGCCTATCTCGCCTGCACCAACACCGGTGTCGGCGGCGACATGAATATCTACATGGTAGTGGTCGTTGCCACATTGGGAGCCCTCTGCGGAGCTTTCATCAACTATTACCTTGCGCTTTGGATCGGGCGACCGGTGGTATATAAATTTGCCGACAGCCGATTCGGGCACGCCTGTCTGATCGATCGGGCAAAGGTAGAGAAAGCCGAAGCATACTTCGATAAACATGGAGCTATCTCCACCTTCATCGGGCGTCTTATTCCGGCTATTCGCCAGCTCATCTCCATTCCGGCAGGAATATCCAGGATGAATGTCGGCACATTTGCCATCTTCACCACTCTTGGCGCTCTTGTTTGGAACGGAGTCCTTGCCGCCTTAGGCTACTGGCTCTCCCTTCATGTCTCCCCCGAAATGCTATTCCAAAAGGTAGAGGAATATAATAAGTATCTCACCTGGATTGGCTATGCCATCGGCATCCTCTGCGTAGCCTACATCTGCTGGAACGCTTTCAGGAAAAAGAAAGAGAAATAACAAGACAATCCATCCTATGAGTATGACAAAACCGGGTATAAGATTAATCTTATACCCGGTTTTGTCATACTCTCCCCTATTTCTTCAATTTTTGAAGTTTCTTTTGTTGCGCTTCAAAAGCTTCTATGAAGTGAATTTCAACCGGAGATAGTTGGTATTGGCTGCGTTCGCGGAATTTCTCATATTCGGCGTCTACTTTCAGTTTTGCTATCTCTGCTGATACACTTCCCGCATGTGTGAGCAATTCTTTTCCTGACAGCGTAAGGAAGTCATCGAGTTTCTTGATCCAGTCTTTCATATACATCGGTACATGACTCTTTGCCTGAAGTTCTGCAAAGTCAAGATATAGGTTGACAATACGATTGAGCATATCAACTTCGTCTTCCGAAAGATAGTTCTTCGCAATCTCAGCCTCTTGTTTGGTTGGTAATGCACCGCGCCATGTAGTCAGACCCATAAAATCATTCTCGGCATTCGCCCTATCGTAAATCACCTCAGCGGCAGTGTGTCCGTGAGCGGCAAAGTGCATCTTGTTCTGCACCGTTTTGAAAAAATGCTGGGTAGTTTCAGTGCGAGGGTCATAGTCAATACTTAGTGCGTATATTTCAAGAACCTTGCGGTAGAACACCTTTTCCGAACTGCGTATGTCGCGTATTCTCGCAAGCAGCTCATCGAAGTAATTTCCATGTCCGGCATTTTTCAGCAGGTCATCATTTAGTGCAAATCCTTTGATCATATATTCCTTCAACACCTGAGTAGCCCATTGCCTGAACTGAACACCTCGATGCGAATTGACACGATATCCGACACTTATAATCATATCAAGGTTATAGATAGGGATTTGGCGTTCCACCTGACGTTTGCCCTCAGTTTGAACTTGTGCAAAAAATGCACAAGTTGAATCCGGCTTCAATTCTCCCTCCTCATATATCTTCTTAACGTGCCGTTGGATGGTCGAACGGTCTCGTTGAAACAGTTCCGCCATCTGGTCGGCAGTAAGCCATACAGATTCATTGGCAAGCCGAACCTCAATCTTCGTCTCGCCTCCTTGTGTCTGAAAAAGTATTATCTGTCCGCTATCCATCTTATTTATTAATTTATAAGCAGTCAAATTATTAATCCTCACCACTATTATTCACTTCGTATTTAAAGCAATTAGTTATCACAGCCAAACGAAGAATAGCGACAAAAACCAGAAATCCGGAAATTATACCAGCATCTGATTTATAAAATATCGGGGAATAAAGTCCGTGAGCTGAATAGTTCCTAATATTTTGTCCATCGTTGGTGAGAACGTATCTAAAAAAATTAAGATCCTCATCAGACATAAAATTCCTGATTTCTGCTGCATCTAATAGATCATCTAAAAGAAGCATTGTTTCTTTCTTGGGAGTGGGGGTTTTAGCATCAATCTTTAATATGCTTGCCTTAACAGAGTGTAACATCTCACGCAAAATACGTTCGATTTTAGGGCATAATGAATCTAAGGAAAGAGTAAAATCAGGTTGGTAACCTGAAACAATTTTCTTGAATTGATAAAATATATGTTTAAGACCATTCTCAACTAAATCATAGTTGCTTATTGGTTCGTTTCGGTAAGACCTGTAAGTCTTACCGAAATTTGTACTAACTGTTAGAAAATCATAGATATCTTGAAAACACAGAGTTCCTTCTTTAATTCGTTTTAGAAAGACAAGAATGAAATTCCTTAATGCTGGTTTTGCATATAAATCATAAAGGAGAAATTTCTTATAATTCGGTTCCTCTGAGTCCGATATATTCTTACTATTATAGTTATAATCTAAATATGTAAAGGAGAAGTTATCCAACCCAACAAAATCTTCAGCACCTTTATTAAGTTGGGTGTTGGTAGGGATAGTGTTGAAAAAATCCTCACTTAAGGCCCAAAGGAAGATACCAGCAGGGCAGCTATGAGCAAATTCCAGTTTATCATTCAAAACCTTTACTTGATCTGGCGTATAAATAGTTACAGGAAAAGATGGAATGACTAGTTTGTCCTTAATTGCCATTAATTCTTTTTCAGCCTTAGAGACCTTAGAGGAGTTACCAGCTAATGTATACCACTGTAAAATATGTCTCAAAAACATATGGTTTAAATGGGGTACAGCAGCATTATTGGGATCATCCGGCAAAATAAATGAATACTCATTGTCTGCCAAAAGTTCATACAATTCTTTTCTCTTAGCGGTAGATTTCCTCTTTTCTTCATCGGTTTGTTTTTCCCAAACTTTTAAAGCAAGCTTTATGATATGTTTCCGTCTTTGAGGTTCACTTGTTTTAGACAACAATGAAAGAGATACCTCAAACATCCTATCAATCTTAGTTAGTTGATATTTAAATTTATTAGTTGAAGTTAGCCAACCTAATATTGATATTAGGTTGGCATCTGAAATATCAGTCCTTACTAAAATATTCGAGATGAATTCATACAATCCCTCCTTATACTTTTTGTTTGAGAGACCAACATACGAAAGATTATCAAATAATCGTTTGGTAGTACGTTGAAATCTATCCTTTAATATGTATTCTAAAAATACGACTTTTAGACTTTCCCAAGCCTCCTCTACATTAGATCTAAAACATTTTGCTAAGATTGTTAAGTACTGCGCCTTATTTAGATCGCTGCTTGTTGTATCAATTCGATTTAAAAGGTATGTTTTGTAGTCATCTTTCTTGTTTGCCCAATGGTCATTACGTAATATTTGCTCTAAATAATCTATCGTGTAAAAAGAAACATACTCATATGTCAGATTTTTAGCGTCAACCCCCTCAATAACATATTTATTAACATACATAGATGCATTGAATCCATCCAATTCATCTCGTGAATCCAATCCATCTAGGAAGGTGTTGAAGTTAAGTCTTTCTTTCTCCATATATATAAATAAAATGGTTGCCAATATAGTTAAATGATAGACCAACCGAAAGCTGTGCGTTCTTTTGAATCTGAGGATGTTTCTATAATTATGATAGTCAATATTATTTAACCTATAATATCAACTGTAACATTAAGATTGTGGTGAGAGGCGATTGAGAGGATTTGTTTGCGTTTGGTGGCGGTGTCGGAACATGTCATCAGGAGCCAGCCGTTACCGAGAGGCTTCTGTGAGGTTTTATATTTCTTATCCACGGTATTGCTCACAAGAGGAATTTTATTGGCTATTAAACCGACGGCTCGTACTTTGTCAACTCCAACCTTAAGTACAAATTTATGCAATGATTCCCATGCAGTGCGTTCTTCGATGATTGAGCCGTCCGGCATGGTTATCCGTAGGCGAGTACGCGGATTTGTTACAACCTTCTTGCCACCCTTTTTCTTTTCGGTATGCTCCACTTCGGGGTCGGGTTTAATCTCTACCACATCTTCAAGGACATCGAAAAGATTACGCTTACGCGATAGACTAACTTTCAAGGGTGTCCCGGGTACATAGTCCACTACAAGCACAAGTTCACGTTCCACTTGAGACAAGACAGGTTCGATACTTTTGGTAACAACAGGTAACACCTCATTTTTTATAAGATGCTCTTCCTCTGTTTCAAGTTGTCTTTCCTGTTTCTCAGTCCACTCCATACCAAACTCTTGCGAGAGTCGGCGAAGCTCATATAGTTTGCTAAGTTTTGACATGATGGATTATATTATGTCAATATTAAAATTATCGTATTCTTCACGAGAGAAGGAAGGCTTCGGATCTACTTGCAAAATCTCTTCATAAGAAAGTTCATAAGCTTTATAAACTAATAGATCAATGCGTTGGAAAATCTTTTGAGCTTTCTCTGAACCCTTATCCTCAATTCCTATTAGCTGATCAACAAGAGCAGAAATCTCCTTTTGAAGATTAGGCGGTGCCACCGGGACAGGAATATTCTTCACATGATCAGGATATATGTGATAGTCTCCTCCACGTTGTTCTTTCAATAGAACTTTACCATAGCTTGAATTTAAAATTGCACACAGAAATTGCAAGGACACCTGTTTTGAAAGAGCCTCCATATCAGATCTGGTTTTCCTTGCAAATTTCTTTATACTCCCGGATATACTCTTATTGTTGACATCCTTAAGTTCATACCAAGGGACTGCACAATATAGAGAATCACTATGGAGAAAATTCACTTTTATATCTATAGTTGATTGGAGAGTTCCTAACCTATTGATTAGTAATTTTGGAACCTCATACAACTCTCTAAATGTCGGTCTACTCAGCTTGCACGGACAGCGCTCAGAATCCCATTCGAGATATCTATATCGTTTTATACCATACGAACATATATCCTTTGCCTCAATGTATGCTCGGCTATGGAGTTCATCTTTTGTGTTAGAAATGAGATCATCCTTTTTAAACTGACCTTTAGCAGTTTTCTCATCGGAATTCAAAACCATTCCCTTGCTTATGTAACAAAAGTCCCCAAATCTATTAAGGGTAGGATGGAGTGAGTCTTGGGTTATATTGGTTGATAAGTCCCATACCCCCTTTGTATTTTGTATCAAGCCGGTTTGATCTTTTTCATAATCTACTTTAATCTCTAAAGAACGAGCTTTCTCATCTTCCACCGCATGAGAGATTCGAACTTTCCCTCCCTCTTTTTTCTTATCCTCTACAAACAAAATGCAATTCTGCACTGTGGCATTAGCAAAAACCTTCACATCTTTGAGATCCGTAATCTCTACTATATTATGATTATCCAAGATAATTTGACGCAATTTCTTTGCATACAGTTGGTTGGTGAAAGGATATGGAATAATCATCGATTCTATCCCTCCCTTCTTCAACAACCGGAGTCCGAGTTCTACAAATGCTATATATAAATCCCATTTCTGATATAGGGATTTATATTGTTTAGAAGCCACTATATTTTCTCGTTGGGCATTTAGAATTTCGTTTGCCACCTGTGCCGGCGCACTGATATAAGGAGGGTTACCGATTACAATATCAAATCCTCCTTGCTCAAACACTTCTGTAAACCACGTATGCCATAAGAAGAACTCTGAATTTGCAGAAGGATCAAAATCCTCCGGCAGGGTTACTCCCTTGTAGAAAAGCAGGCGTCTTACTATATTGACTATATCATTAAACAACCCTTTCTTTTCACTATGGTCATTTGTGCTATAATATTTCTTCAGCTTCCTCTTCAGATCCATTCTTTCAGAATCATCATAATCAAAAATATTACCATCTATAATTTGATGATTCGATATTGTTGTTACATTTTCTGAAATGCCCTTTTTTATTTGAACCAGATCACGAAGATCTTTCTTGTCGAATCTCTCCAAAAGAGAATTTCCCTGCATCACCTTGAAGTGAAGATTTGGCAATGGTGTCGGATCATCTCCTTCTTTGACTTCCTCATCCACCACTATTGCCAGCCAAAACCTGAGTCGGGCAATATCCACAGCCCCTCGTTCAATATCCACGCCATAGATATTCTCCTCCATTATATGACGTTTGATAGCTCCTAACTCTTCACTACGTATCCCTAAAGCAATATATAACTTCGCAAGCACATTAACCATTCCCATAGGAAAGGCACCTGAGCCAATCGCAGGATCACAAATTTTTACTTCTTTCAATTTGTCGCGTAAATGAGATTTCTGCTTAAGAGTCAGATCTCTATTATCAAGGTCATTAACAAAGGCACGAATCAAATCATTTCCCTCCTCAGAGAATTTATCATCTTGCAAATAAGCAATGATAGATTCGCGGCACATGTAATCTACCACCTCCTTCGGAGTATAGAATGCCCCCTTATCTTTGTTATCTTCCAGCAAATTTTCAAAGATGCGTCCCAACATCTCCGGATCAATTCCTATCTCGGCATCTTCTTGATCATTCTCATTGATTGTGAAGTTAAACTTATCAAGAAATTGAAAGAACTTCTGAAAATATACGGCCGGGAAAATACATGGTTTTCTATCAAAATCATCATCCTCGAACAGTCCTCCATTAAGGAAGTATATTTTTTCCCAACCAGGAATTATTTTGACATCTTTTCCTCGTTCATCAAAGGCTTTTCTAATTCTATTCTCCGTCCCTTTAGTATTCAAGATATAAAAGAAGAGTATTTCAAGCACATCATCCAAAAAGTTGGTGTCCAGTCCGAGTCTTTCCGATTCTTCAAATAAATGACGCATATACATTGGATCGCTATCTCCATTCTTATCAAATAGCCAACCCTTACGTTGAAGAAAATATAAAAAGACAATTCGGCCAAACATCTTCTTTATATAATCTCTTGCTGCTTTCCCATCATTTTCGAATGTAGATTTCAATTGATTATCACCATCGCACGATACCCACTTCCATCTATTCAGAATATTATTAATTTCTTTCTCTTCCGTATATCTTTCCCCGGTGATAAATTCCACAAAGGCTGCATAATAAGCCCTATAATACTTAAAAAAGTCATCACTCAGAGCTTGAACTGAAAATGCCTTTTCAAAGTCTTCATCATTTCGTTGGCTATCAGCGAGAATTTCAAATCGTTCGGCTGCTGTACGCCCGCGATACCCTTTGCCAAAAACGTAAGTGTAACGTTTGGCAGAGGTTGTGTCTTTTAATGAATTGCCTTTATATGCATACGAAAATCGCCATTGCTTATCTTTAACGTCTTCATAATGAAACACAATCATAAGATGCTGATGAAAACCCATTATTGAACGGATAAGCTGCTGAATATTGACACGCGAACGCTCTATATTCTTTGAGTCGTCAAGAGTGACATCAAGAAGCACAATGTTATCGGCACTATAATTCTTTTCTGTTAGATCCCCAATATATTTGATATGCTTGATTCCTGCTTTTCTTGCCTTCTCGGCATATTCCTCTCTTTCAGCAAGGTCGTCGTTGATATATTCGATTTCATTGCCGAAGATTGGTTTGATAACATCCGCTATGAAACGGTCAGTTCCGGGATAATCATTGTTAAATATCTTTTCTAACTTATGTTTGAGTTCCATAGTCAGTTATTGTTTTTAGTTTCAGAATAAAGAACGAGTTTCGCCTCTCCACGTTTCGCATGAGCACGATCAGCCAAACTTGATAGAGCCGCTTCAAGCAATGCATTTATATCATCATCAGTACCGAAGAGCGAACCTTGGTAATTTTCAAACTTCATTACCTGCTTGATCACATAATTATCTTTTGCTCTGACAAGTTTTTCAATTTGCTTTAAAAGTTTTTTAGACTCTTGTGTAACATCTGATCGTAAGCGTAAGGCAGATAACACAGCAAGTGCATCTGTTGATTTTTTACTTGAGTCGGAAGCAGTAATATAGTGGGCAACATGTTTTTGATATGCTCGCTTAGCTATTTTAGCTAACGTATCATCACATTGCATATCGGAAAACATAGTATCCGGCTCACATTTCAATCGTTGCATAGTTGCCAGAGAAGAGATGATTCGAGAGGATACGTCTTCCTGCGTTTTCTCCACCTCCACTGAAATCAGTTCTTGTGAATTATCAGTAAAGACGAAAATACCATGATCGTTTTCCTCATTCGTTTGTAAAACACCACCAAGTCTGTCAGCATCTACGGAAACGATATAATCATATCGTTCCGATGAATTGTCTTGAAATGCTTTCAGTTCCTGAATAAACGGCCCAAATGGAGATTCGTCACCATCAACGAAATGTTGCAGGTCATGCTCAATAAGCTCCTCTCGTTCACTGAACACCTTATTATCCTCCCCAAACATCTCATGGAAAGATTGGAGTTTGGCATAAGCCTTTTCAATCAAACGAATCTGGCTGTTCCCTTCATCTGATGGGAAGAAATTGAAGACATGGACGAAATCTTCAGTAGAGCCTATGCGGTTCACACGACCGATGCGTTGCATCAGGCGTGTGGCATTCCACGGAGCATCATAATTAAGAATGACATTCGAGCGATGCAGATTCACACCTTCGGCCAAAACTTCGGTTGTAACGATTACATCATAATCATCACGCCGATATTCCGGGTTGCAGTTGGCGTCGAAGTTTGCCTCAATTGCCTCCTGCATTTCAGTGCGATTCTGTGCTGTAATGCTAAGCACTTTGTGCCCCTTTGCTTTTAATGCTCTTTCCAATGATTTGAGCGTGTCGATAGCTTCGGTAAAAATAACCAAGCGAGGCTTATTAACTCCCGACGGATTGTTAATCTTCGGATTGAATAGTTCCGGATTTATTGCATCCTTAAATCGATCAAATTTGGGATCTTCTGTATTCTCTCGCCATCGTTCAAGCAAAGAACCAATGCGCAATCTGTCATTTTGCAGATCTGCAAGATATGATTCGTTAAAATCAGAGGCTTTGAAACTTCTGTTGTTTCCTCCTTTATTATCAATAGCAGACTCTACAGCAGCCTTGAAGCCAGCGAAATTTCCTTTGTGTTCGTTGTGCAATTTGTTGACATCAATATCCGGACAGATAAATACGCAGTCGTGTTGGAGCATATCTATCATAACGTCATTATATCGGTTAAGATTCTCAAGCGTTTTCTTGAATGCCGCAAGGCTGCTTTCAAGTCGCTTTACCAATAGAATCCGCATGATTCGCTGAAGACGTTGTGTAATACTATCAACCGTAAGGTTTCGTTTCTCATACAGTTTCTTGTTGTCCTCCTTGACAAATTGAGTAATCGCGGCATAGCGGTAAAAGCCGATATGTTTATTCGGGTCAAACGATTCTCCTGTTCCGGGAGGACAGATAGCATCAACGGTATCGGCAAAGAGCTTTGAGAGTTCCTCATCCATCCGGTATTCGAGTTTATGAGGGCCCTTGACCGTAGGGAATTTGAGCAATTCAGCATCTTCACCATAGAGATTTCTAATATCGGTACGTGTGCGACGAACAACCAGATCATTAAGGACACAGTTTCTGATTTTTTCAGAAACTTCCTTTACAATAGCACGGGCTTCTGCTTTACCCTCGTCGGTGTCTTGCGAAATAGCACGAGCTTCTTTAAAGCGTCGCTCCATTGCATTGAATAGAGAGTCGAGTTTGCCTCCCTCAACATTCGGCAAATTGGAGTTATTTGGCGTGCGCTGAAATAAACGTATCTGATTATAGAGATCTTTTGGTGAGTTATTTTGGGGCGTGGCAGACAGGAGTGCGACGTATGGAGTGGGATTGATAATCCCAATCAGATCATCAATTGCTTTATATTTCTGCGTTTCAGAGTTACGGAAATTGTGACTCTCGTCAATGAGTACCATTCCATAGTTTCTAAGCTCGATATCCTCTATTTCATCACTGTCTTCAATATCATCGGTATTTTCCAGTTCGTCTGTGATTTTTCCAATGCTTCCGGTAGTTACAAAGTCAACACTGAGTGCAATGTTATTACGAGGATTATTATTATCAAAATCCTTTATTGTCTTTTCCCATGCTTTCTTAATAGCCGGAGGTGTTACGATCAGAACTTTGCGGGCACGGCCGAGGGATTCGGCATTTTCAAGGAAATGACGGATAAGTAATACTCCAACTACAGTTTTACCAAGTCCGACAACATCGCCAAGAATAAATCCGCCGAATCGTTTCATCACAGAAAAGCATTGTTTTACGGCGTCGAGCTGATATTCAAGGGTATTGAATGACGGTGGCAAATATGATTTTAAGACTTCAGATGTATTGGCATCAACCATATCTCCAAACTGCAATTGGAGATACTTGATATATACTTCGTAGGGCGTAAGAAATTTCTCAGCTTCATTATCTTTTTCAATTTCTACACCTATAGGGGACGGTTTGAGAATGTTCTTAATAAACTTCCCAGACCACAATTCACTGTTATGCCAAAGCTCTTCAAACCATGCTTTGTGAGATTTCGACGTTGAATACTCAGTAAACGGAGCAGCAACGCTATTGCCATTCTCTTCAAGGTAATTTAGTTCGGCATTACCCTGTAGGCCTTTTAATGTGAAATTAGAGCTACCTACAATTCCTGTGGCAAGTGTATGGTTATTACCAAGGAAGATATAGCATTTGGCGTGAAGAAATTCCTTATGTTCGCCCTGACCATACACGCGAATCTCAAACGCTCCATTGGGATTCTCTTCTGTCAGTGCATTATCAATAATCAGCTTGCCGATAGGCTTATACTCATCTGTAAGAGATTCGACATCTCTTTGAATATAGAAATCGGGAAATTGGTGTGCTTCTCGTGAGGCCTGATAATATTGTAATTGTGGTTCTTGACCTATCAGTAAATCAAGTTTACCCCCTCGCGCGAAGAAGTGTTTAAGCTCATCATATACCAAAGCAGTACCGGGCAAATCCCAATACCCTGTTGCAATCATAATGTGATTACAGTCAGGGCGTGAAACTAACTCTTTTATATATTTGACGAGCTTAAATTGCTCAGAGTTATCAATTAGAGCATTTGCCATTTTGATCTTTTTTTGAAGTCTTTTAAGGATACGCTTTGAATTAAGTGCAAAGATAATACTTTTTTCTTAGAATTCTCAGCTCTAAGAAGATTAATCTCAATAATATTTTTTTGCGAACTCAAAGGATTTAAAGGGAGTAAGGAAATTAATGGACTTAAGGCAGCTTAAGGAAAACAAGACCACAAGAAACAACACCCTAACGATGCCATATCCTAAAAAACATATCCTTAAAGAAGCAAGACCTAAATAGATTCTGCTTCAATAACCCCTATTCTTTCTACGAAGATTATACAGACGCTCTGTAAATCCACCGGATTGGAGAAATTCTTCTGACTTCTTGGATATAAATTTATAAAGGAGATAATCAGCTTGATTGAGTAGGATGATTGCCATATTCGCAATAGTCTGAGGAGGGCGAGAGGAGATAAGATTCATAAAATATTGGGCATCATTATGGGTGGCTCCTAAATTTCTCATTGCCTCAAATTCTCTACTTCCCTGCTCCCACTGCGGAAATCCCCTGGTTTTAAGAAAATCTTCATAATCTTCAAGTAATTCTTTCAAACTGGCCTTGGCAACATTCAAGAGTTTTAACTCAGTTTTATTTGAAGTAGGAGCTGCCTCAATCCCCTCTACAATATTTTGTTTTCCACTTCTTGCTGCCTGGACCATTTGATCAATTGTCCTATCCCCTTTTGTTAAAAAATTGGAGCAGAAAAAATAGGTGATTTGAAAAATCACATCTGCCTTTTGATAACACAAAAGTTTTTTATAATCACCGGAATTAGGGATGAGTTCGTTCATGCCATGATTAATTGGGTTAAAGTGCAAAGATAAGAAAACTTTTTAGAATATTACATCTTTTAAAAAGAATTTTAAGAATAGAGCGAAAATAAGGATTTTTAAGGAGAGTAAGGATTGTAAGGAAAGTAAGGAAAGTCCCCCTTAATCCTCTTATTTCCCTTATTTCCCTTAATCCCCTTAATCCTTAAAATAGCTCCGAGATGATTTCATCTGAAATCATCACTCCTGATTCGGAGAGTGCAATATGATCATGCATATATATCAGATCGCCGGAAGAGAGATAAGGCTTAGCTCTTTTTTCAAGAGATATCCGCTCTTCTTTCCCGAATCGATCTTCAAATTCGAGAAGATCAAGACCTTCAATCATTCTCAGGCGAGTCATTATCATCTCCTCCCGAAGCTCTTCTTCTGATAAAAATTCATATTCTTTTATATGGTCTCCATATTCCTTTATTTGATCTCCATATTCCTTTATATAAAGCGCAAGATCGGGGAGATTATACCTGCGCGTTCTATCTCCGTCGTAACTATGCGCACTCGGCCCTAAGCCTATATAGGGAATCCCTTTCCAATAGTTGGAATTATGATGGGAGCGATAGCCGGGGAGTGCATAATTTGATATCTCATATCTTTCATATCCGGCTTCCTTGAGCTTGCTTGTAACCAATCGGAACATCTCAACGCTATCCTCATCCGGAATCTCCTCCACTTTCCCTGAATCCCTCATCCGAGTGAGGGCTGTGCGCTCCTCATACATCAACGAATAGGCTGATATATGCTCCGGACGCATCTCTATAAAACGATCGAGCGTGGCGGAAAGAGAGGAAAGCGTCTGTCCCGGCAAACCGAATATCAGATCCAACGAGATGTTGGAGAAATATTTTCGCAGAATATAATATGCTTTTTCTGCCTGATCTGCCGTATGACGCCGCCCTATCGCTTTCAATTCATCATCGTTGAGAGTCTGGATACCCATGCTCACACGGTTCACCCCCGCCTCGCGCCATGCGCGGGCCTTCTCCTCAGTGACATCATCCGGATTCACTTCAATTGTGAATTCCCCCACCTCCACGGGTATCATCCTGCGAAATCGAGAGATCAACTCAGCAGGTGCCAATGAAGGGGTGCCTCCACCCATATATAAGGAAGGGAAAACTCCAGACGGAAGCGACAAAGCGGAAAATTCATTCTCCACAGCGCGGGCAAAAGCTTCCCAATCAGCCAACCGTTCGCCCACACTATAGAAATCGCAATAGATGCATTTCCTCCTGCAAAAGGGGAAATGAATATAGATCCCGAAATTTTCTTGTGAATTCTGCATAATCATAGAGCAAAGTTAACAATTAGAAAGCGAAAATCGATAAAAAATCGCAAATATGTTACACAACATATTAATTTATGTTGTAGATAGAAAAATTTTTACTAATTTTCCAACGTCTAAGAAAAACTCCACCTCTCTCCCTGAAAAGTTTCTGTGATTGCAAACAGAATGAAATGTTAACCATATTAAAATCTTTACCGCATGAAGATTTATAAGACTAATGAAATCAAAAACATTGCCCTTTTAGGATCTAAGGGCTCCGGGAAAACCACACTCGCCGAATCTATGATCTTCGAGTGTGGAGTTATAAAACGTCGCGGCACAGTTGAAGCCGGCAATACAGTTTCCGACTACTTCCCCGTGGAGAAGGAATATGGCTACTCTGTTTTCTCTACAGTGTTCAACGCTGAATTCAATGGAAAGAAATTAAATATCATCGATTGCCCCGGAGCAGACGACTTCGTAGGAAATGCCTACACTGCCCTTGGCGTATGCGATATGGGTCTTATCCTCATCGACTCCCAGTATGGCGTAGAGGTAGGAACTCAGAATATTTTCCGCACAACTCAGAAACTCGGCAAGCCCGTGATCTTCGCCCTCAACCAGATGGATGGCGAGAAAGCTGATTACGACAATGTGATGGAGCAGCTTTTCGAGTCGTTCGGAAATAAGGTGGTTCAGATTCAATACCCGCTCGAATGCGGTCCTAATTTCCATTCTATGATCGATGTGCTTCTCATGAAGAAGTATGAATGGGGTCCCGATGGCGGCACTCCTACTATCAGCGACATACCCGAAGATCAGATGGAGAAAGCCAAGGAACTCAACCGCAAGCTCATGGAGGCTGCCGCTGAGAATGATGAATCTCTCATGGAGAAATTCTTCGACGATCAGCCCCTTACTGAAGACGACCTCCGACTCGGTATCCGCAAGGGTCTGATAAATTGCGATATCTATCCTGTGGTGGTGCTCAGCGCTGCAAAGGATATGGGAGTTCGCCGAATAATGGAATTCCTCGGCAACGTCTGCCCCTTTGTAGAGGATATGCCCGCCCCCAAGACTATTACCGGCGAATCGGTTAAGCCCGATGCCGACGGTCCGTTATCTGTATTCTTCTTCAAAACTTCCGTTGAGCCTCATATCGGCGAAGTTTCCTATTTCAAGGTGATGAGCGGCACACTCAAGGCCGGCGACGATCTCGACAATGTATCTCGCGGCGGCAAGGAACGACTCCAACAGATTTTCACCGTATGCGGACAGCTCCGCAACCCGATCGAAAAACTCGAAGCGGGCGATATCGGCGCTGCTGTGAAACTGAAAGATGTTCGTACAGGCAATACTCTTGATGCGAAGGGATGCGATTATCAGTTTGATTTCATCAAATATCCGGCTCCCAAATACACTCGTGCCATCCGCCCCGTCACTGAAAGCGACGCTGAGAAATTGGCCGGAATCCTCACCCGTATGCATGAAGAGGATCCCACATGGGTGATCGAGCAGTCGAAGGAATTGAAACAGACGCTTGTGAAAGGTCAGGGTGAATTCCACCTCCGCACACTCAAATGGCGTATCGAAAACAACGAAAAGCTCCCCATCGTGTTTGAGGAGCAGAAAATACCTTATCGCGAAACAATCACCAAGGCTGCCCGCGCCGACTATCGCCATAAGAAGCAGTCGGGTGGTTCGGGTCAGTTTGGCGAGGTGCATCTCATCATCGAACCTTACACTGAAGGTATGCCCGAACCTGAAAGCTACAAATTCGGCAATCAGGAATTCAAGCTCAATGTTCGCGACAAGCAGGAGATACCTCTGGAATGGGGCGGCAAGCTGATTGTATATAATTGCATCGTCGGAGGCGCAATCGACGCACGTTTCATCCCGGCTATTGTAAAGGGTCTGATGGATCGCATGGAGCAGGGTCCCCTCACCGGTTCTTACGCACGCGATGTCCGCGTAATGATTTACGACGGCAAGATGCACCCCGTGGATTCAAATGAGATCTCCTTCCGCTTGGCCGGCCGAAATGCATTCTCTCAGGCATTCCGCGAAGCCAATCCGAAGATTCTCGAACCGATCTATGATGTGGAAGTGCTTACCCCAAGCGACTCGATGGGCGATGTGATGAGCGATCTTCAAGGTCGTCGAGGAATCATCATGGGGATGGAATCCGACCATGGTCTTGAAAAGATCAATGCAAAGGTGCCCTTGAAAGAGATGGCTTCTTATTCCACAGCCCTCAGCTCTATCACCGGCGGACGAAGCGGCTTCACAATGGACTTCGCTTCCTACGAACTCGTGCCGGGGGATGTGCAGGAGAAGCTCCTCAAAGAATATGCTGCTACTCAGAAAGAAGACTAAAGTATATATACCCAACCTCTAATTTTCAATTTTATATTAGAGCGAATCCCGGTCTGCTTAGACCGGGATTTTTTTTGCTCCAATGAAAGGAAATAGCTAATTTTGCATTGTGAAAAAAATATAATGAAAATGCAGAATAGCGATTCAAACACTTCTCAGGCCATTCCGGCAAAAGAGGAAAAATTATGGAATAAGAATTATATCAAGGTGATGATCAGCAATTTCATGCTTTTCTTCGCCTTTTATCTTCTCACTCCCCTCCTCCCTATCTATCTCGACCAGGAATTCAAGGCGGATAAGGATATGATAGGATTAGTGCTATCGGGATATGTCGTGGCCACATTCCTTGTACGTCCCTTCAGCGGATTCATTGTTGACACTTTCGACCGCAAGAAAGTGCTGATTCTCTGTTTCTTCTTTTTCTTCCTCTGCTTCAGCGGATATATCGGAGCAGGCACGATTCTGATGTTTGCCATAGTGCGCACCCTTCATGGACTGCCGTTCGGAGCTGCCACTGTGGCTAACTCCACGGTAGCAATCGATGTGCTCCCCTCCTCGCGACGCAATGAAGGGATCGGATTTTATGGGCTCAGTAATAACCTTGCAATGGCCATAGCCCCCTCCGCCGGGATATATATCTATTCGGTCACTGATAACTTCCCTCTCCTCTTCTGGATCTCTTTAGGGATTGCGTTCATAGGATTCTTCACCTCAACCACAGTGAAATTAAAGAAACGCAAACCTGTGGTAGGGAAACCACATCTCGATCTTGATCATTTCTTCCTCACCCGCGCATGGCTTATGGCGTTGAATATAGCCTTCTTCGGAATATGCTGGGGCGTGATGAGCAACTATGTAGCGATATATGGTCAGAAAGAATTGGGAATCACCGACGGAACAGGAATCTTCTTCGCCATCCTTTCAGGGGGTCTGGTGCTTTCGCGCCTTACCGGACAAAAGGCTTTGAGAAAAGACAAGCTGACCCGGAATTGCGCACAAGGGGTTCTGCTCTCCACTGTAGGATTCACTCTTTTCGCTTTCGCAATAAACGAATGGACATATTATCTTTCAGCCCTCCTCATCGGACTCGGCAACGGAAGAATGTATCCGGCCTTCCTGAATATGTTTATCAAAGTGGCGAGAAACGACCAACGAGGCACTGCCAATTCCTCTATTCTCATTTCATGGGATTTAGGGATGGGTATCGGAATCCTTCTCGGAGGATTCATTGCAGAATATATCTCCTATGGAGCCGCCTTTTGGGTCACAGCTGCAATGCAGGCAACAGGAGCCATTCTTTTCCTCCTCTTCACCCGCAAATTTTATATGCAAAGAAAATTAGCATGATGTCATAATGACGACAAAAGAAAAATACTTAAAAAAAATTTGCACAATCTTTTAAAATTTGTAAAAATATTTTGTAACTTTGCGCAAGCAAAAGGATTTTTGTATGGAATCTATGAAAACAATCCCGTTCACCAAGATGCACGGTGCGGGAAACGATTACGTTTATATTGACGCCTTGAAAGAGGTGCCCGATAATCTACCCCTTCTATCTCAGCAAATCAGCGACCGACATTTTGGCGTAGGCAGCGATGGTCTGGTGGCTATCCTCCCCTCTGATAAAGCCGATTTCCGTATGCGCATGTTCAATGCCGACGGAAGCGAGGCTGAAATGTGCGGCAACGCCTCCAGATGCATAGGCAAATTTGTTTACGACAAGCATCTCACCGACAAAACAGATATTACGCTCGAAACGCTTGCCGGCATAAAGCACCTTCATCTTACAGTAAAGGATGGCACAGTCTCGGAAGTGACTGTGGATATGGGTGCCCCCGAACTCGTGCCGGAGAGAATTCCGGTGAAAAGCGCATCTAAAGAGGCTAAAATCTCCGAAAAGGAGGTGATCAACGGTATAGAATATAAAATCACTGCTGTCGGCATGGGAAACCCCCATGCCGTAGTTTTTATGCCCGTCCTTTTCGACAAGCTCGTGCTTGGAGAGGGTCCGAAAATGGAGGTGGCGGAGATTTTCCCTAATAAATCGAATATCGAATTTATAAAGGTGATCGACCGCTCGCATATACAGATGAGAGTCTGGGAAAGAGGGTCGGGAGAGACGATGGCCTGCGGCACAGGAGCTTGTGCGGCCGTCGTGGCAGGAGTGCTCAATAATCTGACCGACCGTGAAGTAAATGTATGGCTCCCCGGAGGCACGCTCAAGATACGATGGGATGAGGCCACGAATCATGTTTTTCTTACAGGTCCGGCAGAGTTTATCTGCGACGGCGAGTATTATCCTCCCAAAGATATTGAGGAGGAAGCAGAAAGCATTGCAGAATAAGGGAATTTCAACAGAGTAAAGAATCTTAAATAAAAAGAAAGTGTATATCAACGAAAACTTCATAAAGCTTCCCCAGTCGTATCTCTTCTCCACTGTGGCTGCCAAGCTTAAGGAATATCGCGCCAAGCATCCGGATGCAGATCTTATCCGGATGGATATCGGCGATGTAACTCTCCCTATCGCTCCTTGCGTGGTGGAGGCGATGCACCGTGCCGTGGACGATATGGCTTCCGCTGAAACATTTCATGGCTACGGTCCCGAACAGGGTTATCCTTTCCTCCGCGAAGCGATAGCAACGACTGATTATCAGAATCGGGGAATCGATATCTCCGCCGATGATATTTTCATCAGCGACGGTGCAAAGAGCGATCTTGGAAACTTAGGGAATATTTATTCCAAGAAAAGCATTATCGGCGTGGCTGATCCGGGCTATCCGGTATATGTAGATTCAAGTGTGATGGATGGTCGCGGAGGCGAGCTCCTCCCCGATGGCCGTTGGAGCCGCATCCTCTATATGGATTGCCTCCCGGAGAATGGCTTCAAGCCGGCTGTTCCGGAGCGAGGAGTGGATGTGCTTTTCCTATGCTCCCCTTGCAATCCGACAGGCACTGTATTCACCCGCGATGAATTGACACGATGGGTGGAATATGCTCGTCGCAACAAAACGCTCATCATCTATGATTCAGCCTATGAAGCATTCGTGCAAGATCCTGAAATTCCTCGATCCATCTATGAGATAGAGGGCGCGAAGGAGGTGGCGATAGAGGTTCGCAGTTTTTCAAAGACTGCAGGTTTCACCGGTCTTCGTTGCGGCTACACGGTTGTGCCAAAGGAATTGAAAGGTTACGATCGCGAAGGGAACGAATACCCCCTGCATCAACTCTGGAACCGCCGTCAGTCAACAAAATTCAATGGTGCTTCCTATATCATCCAGCGCGGAGCAGAAGCTTTATATACCCCCGAAGGTCGTGAGGCTATTAAGAAGAATATAGATATCTATCTCTCCAATGCCCGCTATATCCGTCAAGCGATGGAGAAAGCAGGGTTTGAAGTGTTCGGAGGCGAAAATTCCCCTTACGTATGGGTGAAACGACGCGGAGAGGAGGATTCATGGAAACTCTTTGAGAAGATTCTCCACGAGGCAGAAGTGTCTTCTACTCCGGGGATCGGTTTCGGAGAATGCGGAGCAGGATATATCCGTCTCACCGGCTTTAACTCCCCTGAAAACACTCATAAAGCTATGGAGCGCGTCTCAAAGATAAAATTTGATGATGCATCCGAAGCGACAGAGAATTTCACTGCCTTTAATGATGTCAAGAACATCAAGGCTATCGATGTGCTCGACGACCTGACAGAAAAATTAGGTCTATAAAGTCAGGTCTATAAAAATGAAATTAAATGCCCGAAGCCGGGCGAAAACTAAAATAAAAGATTATGTCAAAATTAAGATTCAAAAGTGTGGAGGAAGCTTCCAACCGCAAAGCTGTGAAAGTGGAGCTCCCCGAAGAGAGAGTTGACAAGTATTATGGCAAGCAGGTGTTCAATCGTCAGAAGATGTTCGAATACCTTCCCAAAGAGACTTACGATGCTCTCGTGAAGGCTATCGACAATCGTAAGCCGATCTCTCGCGAAACAGCCGACAGCGTGGCAGCAGGGATGAAACGATGGGCCCTCGATTGCGGCGCACGCCATTATACCCACTGGTTCCACCCCCTCACCGGAAGCACAGCTGAGAAGCATGATGCCTTCGTGGAGCATGATGGAAAGGGAGGCGTGATCGAGAAATTCTCCGGCAAACTCCTCGTGCAGCAGGAGCCTGACGCCTCAAGCTTCCCTAATGGCGGTATCCGCAACACATTCGAAGCCCGCGGATATTCAGCATGGGATATCTCATCGCCGGCCTTCATTCTCGACAATACCCTGTGTATCCCTACCGTATTCATCTCCTACACTGGAGAGAGCCTCGACTATAAGACTCCCCTTCTCCGTTCGCTCAATAGCGTGGATAAGGCAGCCACTCGCGTGGCCCGCTATTTCGACCCGAACGTAAAGCATGTGATTTGCAATCTTGGATGGGAGCAGGAGTATTTCCTTGTTGATGAGGCTCTATATGCAGCCCGTCCCGACCTTGTGATGACCGGACGCACCCTCATGGGTCATGAATCGGCAAAAAATCAGCAGCTTGAAGACCATTATTTCGGTTCGATTCCAAAGCGTGTGGAAGCGTTCATGCTCGATCTCGAATATGAATGCCATAAACTCGGAATCCCGGCCAAGACTCGCCATAACGAGGTGGCGCCCAACCAGTTTGAGCTCGCTCCTATCTACGAGGAATGCAACCTTGCCAACGACCACAATCTTCTCCTTATGTCGGTGATGGAAGAGGTGGCTCGCCGTCATAATTTCCGCGTGCTGCTTCATGAAAAACCTTTCGCAGGGATCAACGGTAGCGGCAAGCATAACAACTGGTCGCTCGGTACAGACACCGGTTCGCTTCTCTTTGCTCCCGGAAAGACAGCTCTCGACAATCTCCGCTTCATCGCATTCGTTGCTACTGTCATGGCAGCCGTACATAAATACAACGGTCTTCTGAAGGCTTCCATCATCAATGCCACCAATGCCCATCGTCTTGGCGCTAATGAAGCTCCTCCGGCTATTATCTCTATGTTCCTTGGCTCTCAGCTTTCTCAGCTTCTTGATAAGATTGAGAAAAACGAGATTGATGAGAATATCGTTCTTGAAGGGAAAGAGGGGCTGGATCTTGATGTGGCTCAGATTCCGGAGCTGATGATTGATAACACCGACCGCAACCGTACTTCTCCTTTTGCCTTCACAGGCAATCGTTTCGAATATCGTGCTGTCGGATCTTCTGCCAACTGTGCTTCTGCCCTCATCGCGCTTAATGCTGCGATGGCTTCCGAGCTTAACGATTTCGCCGATGCTGTGGATGCTCGCGTTGAAAAAGGTGAAAAACTTGAGAAGGCTATTCTCAAGGAGGTTAAGAAGCTGATCAAGGCACACCGAGCTATCCAGTTTGACGGCAATGGCTATTCTGATGAATGGAAGGAAGAGGCTGCTCGTCGCGGTCTCGACACTGAGACTTCTGCGCCTTTGATGTATGACATCTACATGCATCCGGAGAATGTGGAGATGTTTGAGAAGACCGGCGTTCTTTCTCGCAAGGAGCTCGCAGCCCGCAATGAGGTAAAATGGGAAATGTACACCAAGAAGATACAGATTGAGAGCCGCGTACTTGGCGATCTTGCCGTGAACCATGTGATTCCGGCTGCCGTGCGCTATCAGTCGCTCCTTCTCGACAATGTATATAAAATCAAGGAGCTTTTCTCTGCCGAGAAATCCGAGCGAATCGCTTCTCAGAACCTTGCCTCTATTGAATCTATCTCCGACCACATTTCTGCTGTGAAGAGCGGAGTGGATGCAATGGTGGATGCCCGCAGGAGTGCTAATAAGATCACTTCTGAGCGCGAAAAGGCTATCGCTTACCACGATACCGTGGCTCCCAAGATGGAGGAGATCCGCTACCATATCGACAAACTCGAACTGATGGTGGATAATGAAATCTGGACTCTTCCGAAATATCGCGAAATGCTCTTTATCCGTTAATTGCATCAAGCTCTAAAAAGCCATCAGCCGGGAGTGAGGGTCTGCCCTACACTCCCGGCTTTATTTATTTCTCTTTCCCCGTCCATTCTGCTCGTTCAATCGTAAGCCGGAGGCTTGAAAATAGAAAAATTAGGAAATTTTTCAGGATGATGAACAAAATTTTAATAGTAGGCGTTGTGTTGACATGGATTGTTAATAATCAAATGATTAAAATCCACTATTTTACTATATTAATTTACTAAATTATTGATTAAATGAAGAAAAACTTAGCAGAAATGGTAGGCACTTTCGTGCTTACACTCATGGGATGTGGTTCAGCGGTATTCGCCGGCATCGGACTTGGAACAACCGGTTTTGGAGTGTCTACCTTGGGAGTGGCATTCGCTTTCGGTTTGGCAGTAGTTGCTATGGCCTACACCATCGGTAATATCTCAGGGTGCCACATTAATCCCGCCATCACTTTCGGCGTATGGGCAAGCGGAAGAATGAAAGGGAAGGAAGCAGCCGGATATATGGTGTTTCAGGTGATAGGGGCCTTGATAGCATCAGCCGTGATTTATTTCCTTGTGCACACCGGCAACGAAGGAGGATTGTCGGCCATTTTCAACGACACCACCACCACCGGAGCCAACTCCTATCAGGATGGTAACCTTGTGCCTGCTTTCGTAGCTGAGTTTATATTTACATTCATATTTGTACTTGTAGTGCTTGGCACCACCGACTCCAAGAAGGGAGCAGGAGCCTTTGCGGGTCTCGCCATTGGTCTTGCACTTGTACTCGTTCACATCGTATGTATTCCAATCACCGGTACCTCCGTCAATCCTGCCCGTTCAATAGGTCCCGCAGTTTTTGCTTGCATCCAGGGCGATTGCACACCTATCTCACAGATCTGGCTCTTCATCGTAGCTCCGATGGCAGGCGCATTGCTGAGCGCCGGAGTCTGGAAATGTCTCAGTTCTGATAAAGACTGATAGAACCATTAGAATATGAAAATCCCGGTCTTTTCAAAAGGACCGGGATTTTGATTTGTATAATTTAGACCCCATCCCACAAAAAATTATTAACTTTACATTAAGTAATTAGTCAAATTAAATGTATAATATCATCAAAATATTTTAAGCTGAAATTCAGCGACAAATAATTATGAATTATGCATTTCTACTTAACATTAAATATGGGGTATCATTCCCTGAAAATTCTAAAAGCATAAGCTTTTCATTCCCTAGTCATCTTATTTAAAAAAAGTTCTGCGATAGTTCAATGAATATTCATTCAATTCTGCGATAAATAATCACCTGCCTCAGCTCCGAGATCTCCATGCCAAGGCATGATAATCTCTGTGGAATAAAGCAGAATAAACCTTATCTCGGCCTCTGGCTCTGCGTTACTCTGTGTGAGGTAAATATATTTATAGGATGGTCATTAAATCTTTATTCGGCATTGAGCCTCATAAAGGAAATGAATAAATCCAAGCGGAGATCTTTTAGGCCGCCTTCGCTTGAACGAGCAGGAACGGGCGCAGAAATAATTATTATAATGCCCATTAAGCTTAAAGGCTTCCGGAGAAACGCGCAGAAAGCTAGCCCTATTGCCTAATAACCTTAATTGACTATCCTCATAAATCCCCCAATCTATCAATACAGATCCGAGATACACATATTATTGGGATAATTAAAGAAAAAAAGGAATCGCGGGTCTTAATCAATTAAGACTTTTCGCTGATCGGCGGCGGATTTTTTTGCGGATCTTTTTATTATTTATACTCGCTCTTTAAATATCGCTGATACAATCATTTGATGATTGTATTAACGGATCTGAACGGATTTTCGCGGTGGGCTGCGCACAGCATTAATCCGCTCTAATCCGGCTCTTCAGATTGCGGAGCAAACTGAACCGCGATAAACATACAATGACTTTCCTACTCAATAATTCTTTTACTATACATGAAACCTATAAAAAAGATCCGCACCCCATCCGCGCCTAACCAAGCCGTAAGGCTTATCCGCGATACCCTTAAAAATTAATTTATAAATCCACTTATCCTCAATCCTCCTATACCCATTACCCATAGAAAAATTGCCTAACGCCATTAAATTAAACCTTCATTAAAATTTATTCTGAGGAACCATAGGGATAATCATTTAAAAATTATTAACTTTACATTACCCATAAATTCTTAGCCAAAACATTAAGAAACGATTTATGCAAGATAAGACAATCAAATACCATAATTTCCTAAATATTATCCTTATGCTTAAGGATAAATATGGATCTGTCCTATTCACCGAAGATAGGTTCTGGGGAATCCTAACAGATTTCTATAATTTTAATGGAGAGTCCATCCTTAAAGATACTGCTAAAGAGTGTGTAAAGAATGGTTATGCGAAAGAGATCGACGCCTGCAATGATCCTCTGATAGAAATCAAACGTATCCTAAGATCTTATGAGTCAGAATCCGACACTAAGCAAGAGGCTGTGGCTACGGTACTTTTCAGCATAGCAATAGCCATCAATAAGGCTTCTTTAGAAGATTACGAATCCTGCTTAGAGGAGATTAAAGAAAAATATGAGGAAGGAGAATGCGAAACCAATGAACCACAAGAAACGCGTGGGAGCGACCCATCCAATGCAGATTCTTATTCATCTCCAAACCCTCTTCCTTCCGGCTCACCCTCCGATAAACTTCCTTTAAAGTATATTCTTTATCTGCTCTTAGGATTTTTGATTCTCCTTGGCAGCATATATTTCTATTCGGCTTATCTTTATCATGATTTTCCGATAGGATTAATCATTTTCTGCGAAGCGATAGCTCAGCTTTTCTACACTTCCTATTCTATGAGGATAGTAGATAATCAAGGGAATCTTTCTGCCTTCCAAAGAATAAAATATGCTTCGCTTCTCTTCCCAATACTATTATGTCTCCTGTTTACAGACTTAACCCCTTGGATCTTGATGGAGGATAGTTTTAAGGAAGCATTATATATTGCCTTTTCCGGCGACATCGGATATTATAATATTCTCTCCGAAACTAATCCGGGTGGGATTCAGGTGGCTTTCCCCAAGAGTCCGGGTATCTTCACATTTTTAGGGACTGCCCTATTTTTCTTTACCGAATTTTCGTGCATTTCTATAATAGTTAAGCTTAAAAGAAAATATGCAGGAAAAATATCTCACTCCTACACTTCTCTTTCTTGGCTTTCTTTTGCAGTAATCCTCATCACCCTTGGCATATGTCTGGGAATCCATATCCATAAATGCGGCGAAAATAGAAAGGAATATCTGATAGAAAACCGGATCATGCTTAAAAATTCCGAACAGCGTGCGCAAAAAGTGAAGACTCTTTCGTTTAAAGGTATTGAATTAGGAGCACGCATTGATACTATTTCTGCCATCAATCTCACCGAACAAGAGGATAATGCGCCGGAAATAGAGCCTTTATCTTCTGACAGCGTTTTGATAACCATGAAATCATCTCAAGATATCGTGACTGATTTATTTAATCACACATCCTTTTTGCTTTTAAAAATGGAAGACAAGATACGAAAGGATGAAGGATATTCTCCGGCCGAACGAGGATTCGGGATTAGTGAAACATCCTACAATTTCGGTTCTAACTTTTTCAATAACGATATTATTATAGAAGTTATAGGGAATCAAGGGAAAGTTGGCAGTATCATTATATCTCCTGATAATGAAGACGAGATACATGCAACTTTCAAAAATTTCAAAGAGATGTATGATCTCTATGTCAAGAAATATGGAAAGCCGACAAGAGCATGGAGATCGGAGAAATACGTATGGTTTGATCATGATGATCTCGAAGGGCGCCTATATTATTCTTGGAAATTCAAAAACTGTGAAATACAACTTTCCAAATATAATATCATATATATTGACTTAGAATTTGTGGAACGATTATCAAGCCTTATTGATGATCATAATAGCATGGTGAATGAAAAGATCCGCGCCCAAAATGATTCAATTGCACGGGAGAAGCATCGAGCTGATTCTATCAAGCAAGCAGAAATAAGAGAGGATAGTCTCCGAAAACTCAGACACCAACGCAACGCTATAAATGAAATATAAGATTATAATTTTAAATGAATATCCTCATAAATCCCCAATTCTTACAATGTAATTATTCTCTTAGTATTTATTCCACAGAGAAAGGAATCCTCCGGATTAAGATCACAGAGCTGAGATAAGTATCTCTATAGGTATAGGATGGATAAAGAAAAGGTCCGTACGCTGGATCAAAGCGTTGCTTTTTAATACGCAGGATTTGAGCAGATAAAACGCAGATTTTTTTACTTACTCCAAGATTAATTATCTATGAGATAAAAGCAGATTAGACCTGTCGGTCATGGCAGATGGGAGCAGACTCTTCATTCGTATGTGTCCTGCACGGATCTCCGCTGACCGGTAGGTCAGAACTATCTGCTTCTTCACTCTTCTCCCGGATATATCTAAAAATACCTATATAAAATCCCCGTTCAATCTGCTTAAATCTTGCGTAACAAGCCGTAAGGCGATCCTGCGTCCGGACTTTTCCTTTATCCAATGGGGATTTTTGAGGATAATAATTAACCCTATAACCTTCTTTACACCAAATAAGGATTTGAAGCCTTTTCTTGTCCAATCGTTGTGGCTGGTCCGTGACCCGGATATACCACCGTTGAATCAGGAAGCGTCAGCAATCCATCCTTAATGGATCTTAGCAGCGTGCGTGTGTCGCCTCCCGGAAGGTCTGTTCTGCCGATAGATCCGGCAAAAAGAGCATCGCCGGTAATCACAAAACCATCCTTCTTATCATACAGAGCAACGCTCCCCGGAGAATGCCCAGGAACGTGGATCACCTTCAACTCCCCATCCCCTATCTTGATCTCCTCGCCGGGAGTGAGGTAATGGTCGATCACCACATTATCAACCTTCTCACGTATCCCAAAGGCCTGTGCCTGCTCGCGGACTCGTTCGCCCAAGAACTCATCATCCTTATGCGCCATCAAAGGAGCGTTATATTTTCCTTTAACATAGCCTATCCCTACGGCATGATCCACATGCAGGTGAGTATCGATGATTGCCACAACTTCCAAGTCGTTGCGAGAGATGAAGTTGGCAAGAGCATCTTCCTCCTCTTTAACAATCATTCCCGGATCAATGACTGCACATTTCTTTGTATCTGGGTCATACACAAGATATGTATTGATTCCAAAGAGAGAGAATCCGAATTTCACTATTTTCATATTTCGATAAATTTACTTTTATAAATAAAACAAGATTTCATACGAAAGTATCTGATTTTTGTTTAATTTTGTAGTCAATAACAGATACATTTATGGCAGAAGCAAAGTTAATAGAGAAATATTTCCCTCACCTCACAGATCGTCAGCGCGAACAATTCGCTATAATGCTCGACGCTTACCCCGAATGGAACAGCAAGATTAATGTTATCTCCCGAAAGGATATAGAGAATCTTGAATGCAACCACCTCCTGCATTCCCTCGCCTTGGCTCGTTTCATCAAATTCACTCCAGGCTCTAAAGTGATGGATTTCGGTTGCGGAGGCGGACTCCCGGGTCTCCCCTTGGCAGTGATGTTTCCTGATGTCCAATTCCATCTCATCGACCGTACAGGAAAGAAAATACTTGTGGCTCAGGAAATAGCCAAGGCATGCGGCCTTGAAAACGTCACCTTCCAGCATGGAGATGTGGCTGAATGCAAGGATAAATTCGATTTCATTGTGAGCCGCGCTGTCATGCCTCAGCCCGACCTTATCAAGCTGGCCCGCAAAAACGTATCGTCAGTTCAAAGAAATGCTCTCCCGAATGGCCTCATCACTCTCAAAGGGGGCGACATATCCGCCGAACTAAGAAAGACTCCCGCCGGAGGAGAGGTGGCCGAGTTATCCAATTATTTCGAAGAGCCTTTCTTCAAGACCA
This sequence comes from Bacteroidales bacterium, assembly GCA_014800245.1. GTDB lineage: Bacteria > Bacteroidota > Bacteroidia > Bacteroidales > Muribaculaceae > Lepagella. The sequence continues at coordinate 29,361 of JAAVGM010000019.1, forward strand.
AAAAGATAGCCTACTCCCCTATCATAAATAAATGATTTTAAACGGGGAAGGAAAAAGTTTTAAGCAGATTCTCAAAAAATAGTTGTGAAAGCCTACTTTTTTTTGTAAATTTGCACACTAATGAAATTAAAAAGTAAGTGAGTTCACTTGCCACTAAATAATAGCAATAACAATATATGGAATTAGAAGGAAAGGTGATCCAGGATTTGGGTCTTCAGAGCGGCACATCAAAAGCCGGCAACCCTTGGAAGAAAAAAGAAATAATTATCGAAACTTTCGGCACATATCCCAGAAAAGTGAAATTGACACTCTTCGGCGATCGTTCAGAGACAATAGCTTGTGAGATTGGTCAGTCTTACTCTTTCTCTGTTGATGTAGAAAGCCGTGAATATATGGGTCGTTGGTACACTGACGTTTCTGCCTATGCATCTCGCCCCTTGGATGCTCAGATGCCCGGCGCAGCTCCGGGATATGCACCCCAGCCTGCTTATGCTCCTGCTGCTCAGGCAGCTCCAGTAGCTCCCGCGGCTCCTGCAGCCCCCGCTGCCACTCCCGCTGATCCGTTCGGTTCAAACGAATCTGATGATCTCCCCTTCTAAAGAAAGGGATGAGGATATTTCATTCTGAGTAAATATAGACTATACATACGGCGCTTCCGGTCTTTAGTTCCGGAAGCGCTTTTTCATTCCCCTTTATTTTTGACTTTCCTGAATCTGAATTGAAAACAACAAAAAATTTCCGTATGTGAAACTTATCTCATATTTTATATGTTTTAAAACATATTTTTAATATTTCAACAATACCTATTAATGCTATTAAATGCCCTTACAATCTCTATTTGCACTTCTTAGACCATAAATATTTTACGCAAATCAGACTCAATCTATAAAAATTAAGCAGTATATTGCATATTTTGAATTTTTTATCACTTTTTTCTTGCAAGATGAAAAAAATTTTATTTACTTTGCTCCCGAATTAGAAAACTAATATCCCCTTTGAGTGACATATTATTCACTTGGGATTGAAGATTAACCATTTAGTTATTTCTTCATAAAACACAGGTAAAAGGTAAAAAAGAAAACGAAATATATTTTAGGTTTAACTGAATTTATTAAAACGATTACCATACAATTTGTCTGTCTCTCCAAAGATAAAATAAACAGGACAAAAGCAGACAGTTTTAATATTTTTTCGATTCTAAAATAGATTTCATATAATAAATTTTATGGCTACCAAAAAGAGCGAACAAACGATTAATGAGAAAGCGGCTCCGGCCGACCTGCTCTCCGACATCGATCTGCTTTTTGAGACAAGCTGGGAGGTTTGCAACAAAATCGGCGGTATCTACGCCGTGCTCTCCACTAAAGCCCGCGTGCTCAAAGAACAATTCGACGATCGTCTGGTCTTCATCGGTCCCGACGTATGGAGCGCAGAGAACCCTTCCCCTTATTTCAAGGAGAAGAAGTCTATCCTTAAATCGGCTTTGACAAAGATCTCACTCCCTTGGGGCATCACCATCCGCACCGGTCGCTGGGATATTCCCGGATCGCCGCAGGTGATCTTGGTCAACCCGGGAGAAACAGCCGCACACCTTCCCGAAGTCTATGGAAAAATGTGGGAACGCTATAAAGTGGATTCTCTTCATAGCTACGGAGATTACGAAGAGTCGTGCGCATTCTCTGTAGCTGCCGCCATAGTGATCAAGGCTATTGCAGCCCATATGAAAGTCAGAGAAGCAAAAGTCATGGCCCACTTCGACGAATGGACCACAGGAATGGGGCTTCTCTACACCCAGATCACAATGCCAAACGCCGCTACTGTATTCACTACTCACGCCACAAGCATCGGCCGCAGCATCTGCGGCAACGGAAAGCAGCTCTACGATTTCTTCGAGGGCTACAACGGCGACCAGATGGCTGAGGAACTCAATATGCAGAGCAAGCATTCTCTTGAGAAAGCCGCAGCTCATGCAGCCGACTGCTTCACTACTGTAAGCGAAGTGACAGCTCGCGAATGCAAGCAGCTCCTCGATATCAAGCCTCAGGTGGTGACTCCCAATGGATTCGAACCCAATTTCGTGCCCAAGACCGTTAAATACAACAAGCTCCGCAAGGAGGGTCGCGCACGTCTGATCAAGGTGGCAAACGCTTTGGTCAATAAGGAGGAATATGACGACAATACATTCTTCATTGCCACTTCTGGACGTCATGAATACCGCAACAAGGGTCTCGACCTTTTCCTCGACAGCGTGGCTAAGATTGGCGAGAAGCTTACTAAGAACACCAAGATTGTGGCTTTCATCTTCGTTCCGGCTTGGGTGAAAGAGCCTTCGGGATCGCTCCTCATGAATCTCGATTTCGGAGGTCATGACGACAATGCACCCGACTTCCTCACTCATCGTCTTAATAATGAAGACAGCGATGAAGTTTGCGTTCGCATCCGCGATCTGAAGAACCAAGGCGCCCTCGACAAAGTGAAGGTGATCTATGCTCCTTGCTATCTTGATGGCAACGACGGAATCTTCAATATCTCTTATTATGATATCCTTCCGGCCCTCGACCTCACCATCTTCCCCTCATATTATGAGCCTTGGGGATATACCCCGATGGAGAGTGTTGCGTTCGGTGTGCCTACGATCACCGACGACAAGGCAGGATTCGGACAATGGGTAAGCGATAATTTCACTCCTTCGCTCAACGGCTGCGGAGTGTTCGTAATCCCTCGCACTGATTCAAATTATCAGGAGGCTTGCGAGAAGATCGCTTCAAAGGCATTGGCCTACATCCGCGAGACTCCCGCCGGAAGAAGCGAAGCTCGTCATGCTTCTTTCCTCACAGCCGCCAAAGCCGACTGGAAATTCTTCATGGACTATTACGACCACGCTTTCGAAGTGGCTATAGCCCGCAGAAACTATCGTAGAAAATAAATTAGAGTAAAAACTGACATAAAACAGAAAAGATAAAATGAAACTTCAAGTAAGCAACACAAACGCACCTGCATGGCGCAACCTCATCGTGAGCGCTGAGATCCCCCAGGCTCTCAAGCCTCTCGAGGAAATGTCGAAAAACCTCTGGTGGGTTTGGAACAGCAAAGGTAAAAACCTCTTCCGCGACATCGACACTGATCTCTGGCGCAAGGTTGGAGAAAACCCTGTAATGCTTCTCCAGCAGCTTTCTTACGATCGTATCCAGGAGATCCTCAATGACAAGGACATGATGTTCCGCATCAAGGAGACCTACGACATGTTCAAGGACTACATGAAACAGCCTATGGACAACAAGGTTCCTTCTGTGGCTTATTTCTCAATGGAGTATGGTCTTTGCAACTGCCTCAAGATCTATTCAGGCGGTCTTGGCGTGCTCGCCGGCGACTATATCAAGCAGGCTTCCGACAGCCGCATCAACATGACTGCCGTTGGTTTCCTTTATAAGTATGGCTATTTCTCTCAGAGCCTTTCTATCGACGGTCAGCAGATCGCCAACTATGAGGCTCAGAACTTCGACCAGCTCCCCATCGAGGCTGTTCTCGACGAGGAAGGAAAGCCTATGATTCTTGAAGTGCCTTATCCCGGCCGCGTGGTTTATGCCCACGTATGGCGTGTGAATGTAGGCCGTATGAAGCTCTATCTTCTCGACACTGACCTTGAGCAGAACTCAGAGTGGGACCGTCAGATCACTCACGCTCTCTATGGCGGCGATTGGGAAAACCGTATCAAGCAGGAGTATTTGCTCGGTATCGGCGGTATCCTTATGCTCAATAAGCTTGGCATCAAGACTGATATCTATCATGCCAACGAAGGTCACGCAGCGCTTCTCAACCTCCAGCGTCTCGTGGATTATGTGCAGAACGATCATCTCCCCTTCAATGTGGCTCTTGAGGTGGTCCGCGCTACTTCTCTCTATACCGTACACACTCCTGTGCCCGCAGGTCACGACTACTTCGAGGAGAGCCTCTTCGGCAAATACCTCGGCGAGTATCCTGCAAAACTCGGCATCTCTTGGTCTGACCTCATGAATATGGGTCGCGAGAACCCCGACACCAACGAGCGTTTCTCTATGTCAACATTCGCTCTTAATACATGCCAGGAAGCCAACGGCGTTAGCTGGCTCCACGGCGAGGTTTCCAAGAAGATGTTTGCCGGCGTGTGGAAAGGCTACGCTCCTGAGGAAAGCCATGTAGGTTACGTTACCAATGGTGTTCACATGCCTACTTGGGCTTCTACTGAGTGGAAGGATTTCTATGGCGAATATCTCAACCCCGCACTTTTCGAGGATCAGAGCAATCCTGAGATGTGGAAGGGTATCTTCGATGTTGATGACGAGAAGATATGGGCTATGCGCACCACGATGAAGAATAAGTTCATCAACTTCGTGAAGAAAGACTTCAAGGAGAAATGGCTTAAGAACCAGGGTGATCCCTCTCAGGTTCTCAAGATCGTTGAGAAGATCAACCCCAACGCTCTCATCATCGGTTTCGCACGTCGTTTCGCAACATACAAGCGTGCTCACCTTCTCTTCACCGACCTTGAACGTCTTTCTAAGATCGTCAACAATGAGCAGTTCCCCGTTCAGTTCGTATTCTCCGGTAAGGCTCACCCCGCCGACGGTGCAGGTCAGGGTCTGATCAAGCGTATCACTGAGATTTCCAAGATGCCTGAGTTCTCCGGCAAGATCATCTTCCTTGAGGACTACAACATGATCGTTGCAAAACGTCTTGTTACAGGTGTTGATATCTGGTTGAATACTCCTACTCGTCCTCTTGAGGCTTCCGGCACATCAGGCGAGAAGGCAGAGATGAATGGTGTGCTCAACTTCTCAGTGCTCGACGGCTGGTGGTATGAGGGTTATCGCAAGGATGAGCAGGGCGGATGGGCGCTTACTGACAAGCGCACTTATACCGATCAGGCTCAGCAGGATAAGCTCGATGCAGCTACTATCTATTCTATGCTTGAGAATGAGATCATCCCTCTCTACTTCGCTAAGAACAGCAAGGGCTACAGCCCTGAATGGGTGCAGCGCATCAAGAATTCTATCGGCCACATCGCTCCTCACTATACAATGAAGCGTCAGCTCGACGATTACATCGAGCGCTTCTACATCCCCGAGCACAAGCGTGCTGAGAAGCTCGTGAAGAACGACTTCGCCAAGGCTCGTGAGATCGTGGCTTGGAAAGAGGAAGTGGCAAGCAAGTGGGATAGCATCCAGATCCTTTCTTCTAACATCGACGAGGTAACCAACAGCGGTGCTTCTCGTACCGGTCAGGTGCTCGATGTGAAGTGCAAGATCGACACTATGGGTCTCGGCGACGCTCTCGGCGTAGAACTCGTGATCTACAAAGAGGAGGATGGCGAAACCAAGTATGCAGGCCGTGAGGATCTCAAGGTGGTAAGCCGCGAGGGCAATGTTTACACATATGAGCTCAAATACGAACTCAAGAGCCCGGGCATCTTCAAGTCTGCTCTCCGTCTCTATCCCAAGAACGCTGAGCTCCCCCACCGTCAGGACTTCGCTTACACTCGCTGGTTCTAATCTCTATTGAGATAGAAAATCATATAAAAAGGAGGCAAAATCGAAATATCGGTTTTGCCTCTTTTATTATTTTCAATTATATATTATCTTTGCAGTAAACTTTTTACGATATGCTTACACTGATAGCCGAATCTAAGACAATGACTGCTTGCGATTCTCCCGTCTATGAGGAGAATCTTGCGCTTCATACCCCTGCAGGCCTGATACCCGCAGAAGAGATTATGCACGATATGGCTTCCCTTTCCCCTGCCGAACTCTCCTTGATAGCCAAATTCAGCGGCCCAATGGCAGTTAAGGCTATCCGTTTGGCAAAGGAGTTTCCGAACCGCACTCTTGGTTCGAAAGCTATTGAAGCCTTCACCGGCGTAGTATTCAAATCTTTGAATTATCCCTCTCTTGATTCCGAGGCAAAGGGAAGAATAGACAGTGATGTGCGATTTATTTCATCGCTTTATGGCTGGTTGCGACCCGACGACATAGTGAAAGCCTATCGGCTCGACTATACCACTCCCCTTGCTCCGGGTCATCTGCCAATGGTCAGATTTTGGAAAAAGGATGTCACCATTGCCCTCGTAAAAGAGATAAAGACACGAGGCGGAGATTCCATAATCAACCTGCTTCCGGGAGATGCAGCAAAAGCCGTAGATTGGAAATTGGTAAAGAAATTCGCACAGGTATGGAAAGTTGATTTCAAGGAATTATGCGACGGCGGTCTGTGGCGCACCCCCTCCTCCAATCGTCTAAAAGAATTACGCGGACTCCTCCTCCGTGAAATTGCCCTACGAGGAATCGATTCCCCATCCCAACTTCTCACACTTGAAACAGATAGACTCTCCCCTCTCGGCACACCCGATTTCCCGGATCATATCTGCTTTGGGGTATAATTTTATTTTATACCCACGTTTCAGTAAAGGCATAAAAAAAAGACCCCGAAACAGTGCTGCTCGGAGTCTGTATCCCGGTCTTCTAAAATATAGTGTTAACCCTTTAGAAGGACTTTGAATGGCCGGGTGTTTTCTTTTTTTGATAACCTTTATGGTCGCCGGATAACTTTAGTCGCCGGTGGCCGGAGTGGCAGTAGAGACCGGTGCGTCAGGATTTGAAGCGGGGGCGGTCAATTCTGTATTAACGCCATTGTCAACGCCGTCAACTGCTTCCTGAGTTCCAATTCCGAAGATCCAGAAGAGGAGGATGAAAACTAAAATCAGAACTCCTAACCACATCCAAAGTTTGTTCATTCTGCGAGTGGACTCGTTTTTTCTTTTTCTCTGTTCTGCTCGTGCCATAATTTCAGCCTGCTGAATATTTTGTCTTGTTTCTTCCTTTGTATCCATAACCTTTTGTTTTTTGTTTCCTTTGCTATTATAACATTGNCACGCAAAAAAAGGTTCATGAATCTATTATTTCTATAAGCAGTTGCTAAAAANTAATCNATATATTAAAATAAAATTTTAATAATTATCCTATAAATCTATTTACCTCNCACAGAGGAACNCTNAGCCACAGAGGCTGAGATAAGGTTCAACCTGGNTATCCCTGANATTCGTTGTCGTTCTGAGATCTTTCCCAAAACCGNNAGGTTTTGTTATTCCNTTCCAAGTCGATGATTTTTAAAAAGNTCTGCGAAAAGTTCGGTGATCTTCTTTTANTTCTGCGATTTAGTTCATCTAAGATTCAGTAAAAAAATCAAAAATTTTCTCTAATATTCTTCTGTCCGATATTGATTTCGCTCCATCTGTTCTTTCCTNAACTCTCGCCAATTCTTCTTGAGATTCTTNTGCGATTTATAGAGCGTTATTCCTACCAATTGTTTAAACAGNCCCAANGCTCGCTCCCCGATATTGGGTTTCTTCTTGCCATAAAATTTACTTATCAGTCGTTCATCGGGAGGGAGCGAAATTCTCACCTCCCCCTTATCNACNGCCTCTACTCTTTTTATCAANGNCATAATCTCGGCGCTTAAGGGNGGNGCATCTGCCGGCTCGAAAATACCTACATCCTCNTCNTCAAATTTATAATCCTCCCATTTCTTGGCTTCTTTCTTTGTGAGAAATTCCCGGTCGAGAATATACATCTCCCCTTCTGAAGANACATATTCNACCCCGCGCCTCAAAGGGATGCGCTGNATCTCATGCCCTCTCCCTATCGAACTTATATGATATATATAGCGAGTTAGATCAGCAGCGGAAAGATCTGNTCCAAGTANATTATCATAATCAAATGTAACATTGAAATTGTCGAAATCCACCCCCTTTTTAAAGAAACTCNTGAAGGCCGGACACCACTTTCTNCCCTCTTCCGCAGCCAANACATTTACNTTAACCTCCACTTGGTCGTTATCTTTATCCCATATNACGCANGGACTATATTTTCCCATCAAAGTGTCACGACCTTCCTTNCGATAACTTAAATTCGGGGGCAANTNCTNCAANGGNGGCATACCNACCCAATCAGTCCACGAAAAGTGCAACCCGCTTTCATCGCTCACACTATCCAATCCCGTCGAATTTGTGAAACGATAATACGACCGGCATAGNAGAGTNCTCGGCATTGTCCATCCCTTAAAATTCACCTTTTCATTAGGCACGAGCATAAAATCCACCAATTTCTCGCGGAAAAGAAACACGGTATCTTTATCTGTGGAGAGCGAGGANTAATCGCGGAGATAGGCAAGCACATGCANAATCTTATTTCTATTNGANTCNACNGTCAGCTCNGGAAGCTGCGNNGTCTTNCNATNNGGNNTAGCAGCCNNCAANNGANTCNCTATGNNAANCATAGAGAAAAGAANTAACAATNATATATTTATCCTATGCGCCAATCTCATATANATNCCTAATTAGNNAGAATCCNNAGAACTCTCATATATAAAGACGCATAGAATCTGATTTTGTGACAAAAATAAGAATTATAAACCAAACTGCGCCAGCCTTTCTTTGCTTTCCGCAGGACTTTCCTTTATTGTGCCTTTTATAAGCTCAACATCATATTCGTCTATTTCTCCCAAGAAATTCCATTCATTGAATTTTTGAGGGAAAGCTATTTTAANTCGTAGGCAGTCAACAAAAGAATCATATCTTAGAAATTGATATTTAGCTTGTTTTAGAGGCATGTGATACATTTTCAAATGAGCCGGGAGATTCTTATTTATCATCGAATTAATCACCACGCCACCATAAGCTATTCCATTTGCATCAAATCCCAACACTACAAAGTATTTATCTCTNGACGAATCTCCTTTTTTAGGCTTTATTCCATTAGCCTCTGTCATTGTTATTTCATATACATCCCCTACTCTTACAGTATGGGATGCCAGACGAGAAAGGTCATCTTCATTTATGAAATCTGAAATCTTAATCATCTCAATGCAATATCAATTTGCAATTGCTCTTCTAAATACTCTATAATGGCAGNATCAGCATGAAGAACTTTTGCCATTGAAACAGGAGAAATCATGTTCGTTCCATTCTCTCTACGAAACGCTTCAGCCCATGCCATATCGTGCGACTTGTGCATAAGCTGACCGAAAGTAAGCGATTTATTCTCTNCAATTGATTCATCGAGAGACTCAATTTCNGATTTTGACAGAAAATTAGTATTGGCAGTCCTTTTAGGTANCAANACATTNGGAGCATCCTCTCCTGCAAATTGTACCACATCGGAAATCTGNTCCGATAAACTCATCTTAGGATTACCCAACTCCTTCACTGCATCGTACAAAGCAGTTGGCACTGGTCCGTATTTCAATGCACAGAATTCATCGGGCACTATTCTACTACCCCATTTCGCAAGATGTTTCATCTCGGCGAAATAGAGGATCTTGAAAGCATGATAGAAATCCACACCTCCTGTCTTCTCAAGAATATAAAGAACTAATTCTCTTATTTTTTTGCTCTCAAAATCTGTCATCTTCCTTTTGTTTCAGTTCAAACACACTAAATCACAATTAAGTTTGATTTAATTTACAAACGTAATAAAAATTTGTCATATTGCAAAGAAAAATATAATGATTATCCCCATAATTCTCCAAGATAGATTTTAATNAAAGGAAAATCTGGTGTAATTNGGCAATCTTTCTGCGCATTTCTCCGGAAGCCTTTAGGCTTAATGGGCAGTATAATAATTATTTCTGCGCCCGTTCCTGCTCGTTCAAGCGCAGGCGGCAGCCTAAAGGTCTGCGCTTGGATTTATTTATTTCCTTCACGTGCAAAAATANAATAAAGAAATNCAATTTACAGCCTACCGGAATCNTGGTAGGAATAGTAACCGGAAGGGGCNACTATGACATGATCTATGAATCGGAGGTCGAGAAGAGCAGCCCCNTCTTTCATTTTCCGCGTGATCTGATCGTCTGCTCCGCTGGGAGTGAGATTTCCCGAAGGATGATTATGGCACATCGCTATCCCCTGTGCTTCCAAAAGCAATGCCTCTTTGACAATGGATTTGATATCGAAAATAGAAGCCACCGCACTCCCCGTCGTGATCCGCTTCTTAAGAATAACATCGTTTCTCCTGCCCAAATATATTGCCCAAATCTCCTCATGAGGCAAATTCCCGATTTCGCAACGCATAAGATCATAGATGGATTGAGCCGACGTAACAATATATTTCTCCCCCACTTTCTCACGGTTGTAACGACGAGTTATCTCCATCGCTGCAAGAATCTGGAGACCTTTGGTAGTGCCGATCCCTTTGGTGCCCATTATCTCTTTGAGCGTTTTCCTTTCGAGATTGAAAAGAGACTGGTTGTTATCGCGCATGAGATCGCGACATAGTTCCGTAATCGGTTTTCCACGCAGACCCGTGCGCAGAATCAACGCCCAGAGATCGGGCGTGGAAAGCGTGGTTATACCATATTTCAATGCACGTTCCCTCGGCTGGTCGTCAACGTCCATATCCTTGACGGTCAGAGTGCGCGGTGTGGATTCTTCATTCATGACATTAGTGTTTCTATCGTAACCTATATGTGTCAGGGAGATTTAAAGTCCTTCATTTTTCCCTTTTCTTATCTCTTTCTCTCTCGCCTCATCGCGCCCTTTCCGCAGGATAATCTGCCGAAAATATGCTTTCAGGAATCCTGTGCCGTAGCCTACAAGCTGAACCATCGAGGCGGCTACTCCGAGACAAGCCACTTTCAGACTCTTCGTCTCAATCAGAGCCCCGACCCATAAGGCAATTATATATAATGCCAACGGGATCAAAAGCCAAGGCCAAAAGAAAGAACCGACAATAAGAGCGGCCGCTCCGATTGTGAATACTGCGGGGAGCCAATGCACCAGTTTCATCGATCCCGGATAAAGCAGCTCCAACGTGATTCGCGACTGTCCAAACACATGCACCTGCTTCCAGAATTTCTTCAGATTGCCTCGTCGTTTATGAAACACAGCCACATCCGGATAGAGCATTATGCTGAATCCTGCAAGACGGATACGGGTGCTCATATCTATATCTTCGCTGAACATCTCCCGAAATCCCCCGACTTTCTCATATACTTTACGCGAAAAACCCATATTGAAGGTGCGGGGGGTGAATTTCTCCATCGATACCTTTCCTCCGCGGATCCCTCCCGTGGTGAGGAATGCAGTCATGGCGTAATTTATCGCTTTCTGTGTATCTGTGAATGAATCATGGGCAGCGTCTGGACCTCCGAAACAATCCGTGGGGTTTTCCTCCATGCTCTTCCTCAATTTTGCAATATAATCGGGAGGCAGGATGCAATCTGAATCCACAAATATGAAGAAATCGCCGTCGGCATGTTTTATGCCATAGTTTCGGGCTATGCTTCTCCCTTCATTGCTTTTCTTGTAATATTTCAGGCGAAGAGGCGACGCATCATATCCTTGGGGGAGAGCAGGAATGGTGGACCCATCCTCCACGAGGATTATCTCAAACCCCTTGTCGGTCTGCGTCTTTAAGCTTTGCAGAAGATCTGCCACCTCTTCAGGGCGGTTATATACGGGAACTATTATCGAGAAAAGCATAAATTTTAAGTTAGGGGGTTATAAGGAGTAAGTGTGGGAGAAGCTAATAGTAAAAAGCAAAGGAATGATAAATGAAACCGTCAACGAGATTCATTTATCATTCCTTTCAACGTTTTATAATTCTAAGGGAGATTATGCCTTCACGCGACCAACGTAGCTGCCGTCGCGAGTGTCAACCTCGATAAGCTCACCTTCGTTGATGAAGAGGGGCACCTTGACAGTTGCACCTGTCTCAACAGTTGCGGGCTTGAGAGTGTTGGTGGCTGTATCGCCTTTGAGACCCGGCTCAGTGTAAGTTACCTTGAGCACAGTCTTAACGGGCATCTCAGCGTAGAGCACAGTGTTGGTGGAAGCATCGGAAACAACCTCCACAGTGTCGCCCTCCTTCATGAATGCAGCCCCTGTAACCACCTCCTTGAGGATAGGAATCTGCTCGAAAGTCTCGTTGTTCATGAAGATATCATCCTCGCCGTCGGCGTAGAGATACTGATAGGGACGACGCTCCACACGCACATCCTCAAGTTTCTCACCGATGTTGAAACGACGTTCGATCACACGACCGTCAACCACATCTTTAAGCTTTGTACGCATGAAAGTGTTACCCTTGCCGGGTTTTACGTGAAGAAACTCCACGCAGAAATAGAGACGGCCATCAAGGCGAATGCATGTGCCGTTCTTAATGTCTTGAGCGTTCATCATAACGTTTATACAGTTTTAATTTTGTTGTCTTTTTCTTTATCAGTCACTTTTATTGCCCAAAATGACATAAAAAAGTGATTTTTCTTTGCTAATGCAAAATTAATAAAAAAATTTAGACCACGAAAATTTGGCAAATCAAAAATGAATGATTAATTTTGCAGTCCGAATGCCGACCTATAGCCATAACCGCGGCATTGTTGTATTCAATTAAACAATAGATAAAAATGAAAAGAACTTTTCAACCCTCCAACCGCAGAAGAGTCAACAAGCACGGCTTCCGCGAGAGAATGGCCACTAAAGACGGCCGCAAAGTTCTCTCTCGCCGTCGCGCCAAAGGTCGCGCATCGCTTACAGTATCCGACCATCTGGCAAGCAAGTAATTCTTTATTTGCTTTTGACTCCAAAAGATATTACCTCGACCTCCCGGTCGGGGTATTTCTTTTTTATCTAATATTCGGGGTAGTTTTTAGAAGGATCTCATTCTTATTGCGAATCTCTTTTAAGCAGCAGAAGATATTTATAAAATAAAATCTTTCTTACGCTCTCGTCAAGGCGCTCCTGCGTGATCCGACCGGACACCACAGCATTGCATACTCTTTTGATCTCTTCATCCGTATTTACAGGCACAAGCACTATATCCGCCCCCGCCTCCAGGACTTTGTCGGCTCCGGCTCCCTCCGCCCCTCCCATAGTCAAGGCATCTGTGAGGACAAGTCCTTTGAATCCCAACTCACGCTGCAACAGTTCGGAGATTACTGTATGCGACACAGCTGCCGGCTGCATCTCAGGGTCGATCGCAGGCACAGCAAGATGACCCACCATCACTGCCGACAATCCGGCCTCGATATATTTCTTAAAGGGATAGAGATCCACGGAGTCCATCTGATGAAGCGAACGCTCAATCACAGGAGTGAACTTATGGCTGTCCCCTTTTGCAGATCCATGCCCCGGGAAATGCTTTGCCACGCTCATCACCCCCTCGCTCTCCAAGCCACGAGCATATGCCACTGCCAAATCCGAAACCCTCACCGGATCGGATCCGTAAGATCGGCGACGCATGATACTCCCCGGCGCAGCTACATCAACCACAGGACCCAACACCATATTTATCCCCAATTCCCTGCACTGACGTCCCACAGATGCGCCGTAATCGAACATCTCGGTCTCCGTGGCCTCCTCTCCTATTTCTGAATTGAAAGGGTAACTGGGCTCATCCTTGAGGCGCATCCCCAATCCCCATTCTGCATCTATGGAGATGAACGGAAGGATGGAAGAGGCTTTCGTCAGCGAATCGGCGATGATGGCAGCCGAGGCAGAATCCCCCTTTAGCAGAACCAAACCTCCTACCCCTTTCCGGCCATATTCTCCTACGGCCTTGAGGGTAAAGAAATCGTCGGAGGAGAAAAGGGCGGGCATCATCAATTGGGCGGCTTTCTCTTCGATCGACATTCCCGCCAAGACAGAATCCGCCATCTCTCCGGCTCTGACACTCAGATCGGATTTCTCCGCAATGGAATCCTCCCTCACCACGGCTGTATCGGACACACCTCCCCCTTTTCCGCCTCCACACCCGACGGAGCAGAGGCAGAATGAGAGAAGCGATAAGCCTATCAGTGATGATTTCATTATCGAAATATCCTATGGGGTATTTTAAACTATTCTATCGGGTCAAGAAATCGTGGAGCGGTCTCCCCTTGAATCGGCAGCCCCAAAGATGTGAGATGATTGATATATTCGAGTATTCTTACATTCATCTTCTCTTTGTCGCTCCAAAGAAGCTGATTATTGGCAAGCGATGTGAGCCCGTCATTGCCGTTGGAGATATAGTCGATGGTGGATAGGGTGTATTCCTTTTCCGGGTCAATCTCATAACCGTCGAGAATCACCTTTACGTTGCCGCCGGGATATTTCAGCACACGAAGGTTGCCGCTGACAGCCTCTCCCCCTTTGGAGGCGGCCACTTTCATTGCGTCGATGAAATCCTTCCCTTTGAGCTTCACGATACGGATGAAATTGGAGAAGGGGAAAGTTGAGAGGATCTGACCTTCTGTCACGGCTCCTTCCTTCATCGGCTGACGGATACCTCCGACATTCACCATCCCGAAATCCACCTGCGGGAATGACGGGGTTTGAGCGCGGAGAGAGTCGGCCACATGACGTCCATACCATAGAGCGAAATCTCCGGCCCAATTGGGATATGCGCCGGTGCGTGAATTATTCTCCATCGCCATTGTGGAGACTCCGATCTTGTGATTATTCACTGAATCCACCTTATGTTTGTATGGAGCAAGGAAAGCCTGCATATTTTTGTCATACTGCGCCTCTTCGAAACGGTCGGTGACCGGAATGTAACGGTATTCAAAATTCTTTTCTGAGAGTTTATCGAGATCGATGTTGATATATCCCACATTCTTACCGTAGCGTCCTGTCTGTGCCACCAGCACCGGCTTCCCGTCGGCATTCTCAAACCAATGGGGTGTCTTTTCAGGAGTGGCGGGATCCACGAAAGTATGGGAGTGTCCGCCGATGATGATATCTATATCCTTGCTTTCGCGGGCAAGATCTTGGTCGGTCTTCTTATCCACGTCGCTGACATATCCGATATGGGTCACGGCCACCACAAGGTCGCATTTCTTATCATTCTTAAGATAGGAAGCCCATTTATTGGCTGCCTCTATGGCGTCGGAATATTTCATCCCTGCATAGCTTTCGGTGGCTATCAGGCTCGCAGGATCGATATTGATACCGATGAAGCCTACTTTCCTCTTCCCTATCTTCTTAATCACATATGGCTCGAAGATCCCTTTTGCGGGGGTGTCGGAGAAATCATAGTTGGCGGATAGACGAGCGCCTTTCACATTCTTCCAATGGTCGGCAAGTTCTTTGATTCCGTTATCAAACTCATGGTTTCCGAGGATACGGATATCATACTCCATCATATTGAATAGCGGATATTCCACATCTCCGCGAAAATAATTGAAATAGAGCGTTCCTTGCACCATATCCCCTGCATCGACGAGAATCACGTTTTTCTCTGCCTTCCTCACTGAATCCACAATAGCCTTTCGGGGAAGTATTCCTCCGGTGCCATCGGGAGCGACATCAATATTGGAATGCGTGTCATTGGTATGTAGGATCACGAGGTTATCAGCCACAGCGAAAGCAGCCGATAATCCGGAGAGAGTTATAATAAACGATGATAAAAATTTCTTCTTCATTGTCTGGACGTATATTAGATTACAAAAGTAACAAAATTCCGCGAAAAACCGCCAAGAATGAATGAAGAATAACTTCCAAGCAAAGATATTTTAATTTCCACCAAAGAAGACTCTCAATTATCGGTGTCAAGTGTTCTGGCGCGCATAATCTTCTCCTTTGCAATTTCTACCGCTTGTTGAAGTTTTTGCTCAAGCAGCTTCTTGTCGGGTAGGTTCGTAAGATACTCTGCCACGCGGATATTGCTTTCTTGGAGGTGCATAAGTTCGATATGTTCCTCGTTCTTGCCTGTGCAAAGAATAAGACCGATGGGCTTATTCTCACCTTCAAGCATCTCATATTTTTCGAGCCAACGCAAATAAAGTTCCATCTGACCCTTATAGGCAGCCTTGAAGTCGGTCAATTTAAGGTCTATAGCCACCATACAGCGCAAGCGACGATTGAAAAAGAGCAGGTCGATATAGTAATCCTCATTGTCAACCGATATGCGTTTCTGACGACCCATAAAAGCGAAGTCGTTGCCTATCTCGGTGATAAACTTCTGTAGTTCTCCGACGATTGCCGATTCAAGATCTTTCTCCGAAAAGTCTCCTTCAAGACCGAGAAAGTCAATGAAATAAGGATCCTGAAACGCAAGGTCAGCTGACATCTCGCGTTCGTTGCGGAGCTGTTCGAGGTCATGAAAAATAACTTCATCAGGCTTCTTTGCAATGGCAGTACGCTCATAAAGCATACCGTCAATCTTTGATTTCAACGTTCTTACCGACCATCTTTGATCAGCCGCCATAGTCAGATAGAATTCTCGTTTCAATCTATCCTCAATTGCGATAACTTGCAGAAAATGAGTCCAAGACAATTTGGACATCAGCGATGTCCAAATTGACAAATCAGGGAATCTCTCTGCAAAGAGGCGCATTCGATTGAGATTTTTGACCGAGAACTGAGAACCACCGTATTCGGCGGTAAGCTGTTGTGAAATAGTCGCAACCATCTGCTTCCCATAGGCGGCACGCTCACCACCAAGCACCTCCCGGTTGATGCGTTCTCCGATGTGCCAATACATCAAGGTCATTCCCGCGTTGACAGCAGCCGCCACCTGCTGACGAGACTGTTCAATGAGAACGCGGATGTCGGATACAATCTTATTTTCAGATGACTTTATTATATGTTCCATAGAGCTATGCGAAATTAAGAGGTGAAAGGAATAAAACGCATTATTGGATGTTGTATTATAGTTACTCCGTAGTAATCACAAAATCAACGAGGTTGAAATGAACTTTACTAAATAACATCAGCGTCTTGAGTCCTAAATTGCACTCATATCCATGCGGTGAATCTTGCAAAGGCACATTTATAAAGGGGATAACAACAGAATGCCCTCCTAATTTCAACTCCAAATCCGGAACTTTGTAACATTCGGTTATACGAATTCCACCGATCCCAGCGTATCGTACCGAGTCCAATTTCAAATGAGAGGTGATGAAGTCCTTGTTATCAGCCAAGAATTTGCTTCCCAAAGATCCAAAAGATGCATCGCCTGTATCAATGTTCATCAGCATGGAATTATCATAAATTACACCTTTTGCAAGCAGATTCATTTGTGATGAAAAGCACATGTTTGCAGGAACATCTGTTTTAATCGGAGCCTCTGACGGAACAATTATCTGGTTGTTGATAAAATCAATAGTCAAATCTTTAAGTTGAAGCATCAGTTCGCTTCCTAAGATGATATTGAAACAATCAACATATTGATCTGCCTCATCATTGTTGGACGTGATATTCATTACAGTAAAAGGAACATCGTTAACAGTGATATTTCCAATTCTTAGTTCCTTTGCAATAGCAAACGTGCCTGAATGGATACCCTCACCTTCAACTTTAGTTTCAACATCTAAAGGTATTAAATCAAGCTGGCGAGCCAAGGAATCGGAAATTACATTAGTGGCTGCACCTGTATCAAATGTTATTGCCGCATTTAATCCATTTATCGACGAATTTTCCAACTGTATCAATACCGATTTATTTTCAGGCTTACCAACGGGGATAGTATGAAATGGCACTATTCCTTTCTCATCGGCAAACTTTATGGTATATGGAGAATAAGAGGNTAAGGCATTATACCGATCTATATAGTTTTGAAATTTATTGATANTCTCCGGATCAAGGTATTGTTTTGTGGCATTAAGAATAGACGAAAGGACTNCGGCAGCCGTTGTATTATCNCCNACNCTNNTNAAATCCATCGANAACATCATAGCCGAATTAAGCATATTTCCTAAATCGAGTTGTTCGGATTGAGTNTTAAATAATTCGCCAAAAGCAGGAATNGAAACANCAGGACGATTAAGACGATTCCCGATCAGACAACGGGAATATACATCAAGGAAACTCCATATTGAATCTTTTGGAGCGGATTTATATATAGAATCCAATGCAAACCAATCGGCGGTATTCATTGCCTCCGCTATTCGCTCATCGTACGATTGGGAATACCCGGCAATGGAGAAAAACATTGCGGTAATAAGAAGGAATATCTTTTTCATATCTGAGAGGTTAAATAAGATTATCAATTACTTCGAGGGCAAAGGTAACGAAAAATATTTGAAAACNAGGATAAAACTGCAAGAAAATATCAAATTACAACGTAACCGANATTCATAGGGAGACTCNATTTTTGGCTAACGCTATAACGATATAGAAAAAAGGAGAAGAAACCTAATTCATTCCTTCTCCCTTTATTATCTTTTATAATCGGCGCTATTTATAAGAACCGATTGTTATATGCCGAAACGAGCAATTAGAGCTGCGGAGCAGTATATGTGCGCTGACCCAATTCTCTATCGATCTGGAAGAGACCTACNCCGTCGTCGCCNACNAGGTTGAGATCNTCGATGATCTGACGAACTGTATCCTCCTCCTCTACTTGCTCAGCTACGAATGTATTGAGTTTCTGACGAGTTGCAAAGTCTTTCTCCTCCTCTGCCATTGCATAAAGGTTATGGATGAGGGAAGTAACCTTACGCTCGTGAGTGAGAGTGTCGTTGAAGGCCACGCGGGCGTTCTCCCAAGTGTTAGGAACCTCCGCAATAGGNTTCAGCTCCACGCGNCCACCGCGTGCGAGAAGATAATCTATCAGAGCCAAGCCNTGAGCCTGCTCCTCCTGATATTGAACGCGGAACCAGTTGGCAAAACCTTTCAAACCTTTGTGCTCGAAATCAAGCGACATAGCAAGATATAGATATGCCGACCACATCTCGGCATTGATCTGCTCATTGAGAGCATCTTCAATTCTTTTTGTAAGCATAATTTCTATCTGTTTCTAATTTCTATCTATTTCAAAGAAGTGGATTAAGANTCCACCCCATAAAATAAGGATGGACCCTTAAATCAAAACTTAAAATTCAATGAGGTTATCGCCTGTCATGTCGGAAGGCTGACCCATACCCATAAGGTGGAGGAGCGACGGAGCCACGTCGGCAAGACGGCCATCTTTCAATTTTGCATCCTTGTGCTCGCCGATATAGATGAAGGGCACGGGGTTGAGCGAGTGAGCTGTGTTGGGAGTGCCATCCTCGTTCAACGCATGGTCAGCGTTACCATGGTCGGCGATGATGATTGTCTCATAACCATGAGCCTTGGCTGCCTCTACCACCTTCTCAACACATGTGTCAAGAGTCTCAACTGCCTTCTGGATTGCAGGATANACGCCGGTGTGGCCCACCATGTCGCCGTTAGCGAAGTTCACTACGATGAAATCATATTTCTCTGAGTCGATAGCNTCAACGAGTTTTTCTGTCACTTCNGGCGCACTCATCTCAGGCTTCAAGTCGTAAGTGGCTACCTTGGGTGAAGGNACGAGGATACGATCCTCACCCTCGTAGGGAGCCTCNCGACCGCCGTTGAAGAAGAATGTAACGTGTGCATACTTCTCTGTCTCGGCGATNTGNAGCTGCTTNTTGCCGTTCTTCGAGAGATATTCGCCGAGTGTGTCGGGAACATCCTGCTTGTTGAAGAGGATATGCACGCCCTCNAATGAGTTGTCGTAGGGAGTCATGCAATAATACTGCAATCCGGGNATGGGCTTCATGCCGTCTTCTTCNTGCTGGGTAAGNACNACTGTAAGCTCTTTCGCACGGTCGTTACGATAATTGAAGAAGATCACAACATGGCCTTCGCCGATTGTGCCGTCAACTGTATCNTTAACGATAGGCTTGATAAATTCATCTGTCACGCCCTCTGCATAAGACTCTTCAACAGCCTTCACTACATTNTCGGTCTTCTTTCCTTTGCCGTCAACGAGAAGGTCNTATGCCTCTTTCACACGNTCCCAACGTTTGTCGCGGTCCATAGCATAGAAACGACCNATTACGGAAGCGATCTTGCCNGCNCTCTTTGCGCAATGNTNNTCNACTTCCTGAAGGAAGCCTGCGCCGCTGCGGGGGTCGGTGTCACGACCATCCATNAAGCAATGGATGAACACCTTGTCGAGCTCATAATCTTTGGCTGTGTCGCAAAGTGCATAAAGATGATTCAAAGATGAATGCACGCCTCCGGCTGAAGTAAGCCCCATGAAATGGATAGGCACGTTGTGCTCTTTTGCGTATGAGAAAGCGGATTTNATTTCCGGATTTTCCTTGAATGATCCGTCNGCGATGGCACGGTTGATCTTCACAAGNTCCTGATACACCACGCGGCCGGCGCCGATNTTGAGNTGACCTACNTCTGAGTTACCCATCTGACCATCAGGCAAACCNACATTCTCGCCGCTTGCCTGAAGCTGGGAATGAGGATATTCTGCCACCAACTTATCCATATAAGGGGTCGGAGTGTTGAAGATAGCGTCATCTTTCTTATGATCCCCGATGCCATAACCGTCGAGGATGATCAATAATGATTTCTTTGACATGATAATATGTTTCTTAATTTTCTTATTTGTCTAAATTTTTATATTGTCTGCGCATTTTTCAGGATTGTTCCTCAATAATATAACGAATGAAGGAACAAAAGGTTATAATTAAAACAACCCGACCTGCATGACAGATCGGGCTGTAATATTTTCATGCAAAATATTATTTTGCTTTCTTGACAATACGCTCTTTGATACGTGCCTTCTTACCAGTGAGGTTACGGAGGTAGTAAAGCTTAGCGCGACGAACCTTACCNTATTTCACCACCTTGATAGATTCGATGAAGGGAGACTCCATCGGGAAGATACGCTCTACACCGATACCGTCAGAGATCTTACGAACGGTGAAACGTTTTTTGTCACCATGGCCTGAAATTTTGATTACAACGCCACGATACTGCTGGATACGCTCTTTGTTACCCTCTTTGATACGGTAGGCAACAGTCACTGTGTCGCCGGGGCCGAAAGCGTCAAAGTCTTTCTTAGGAGTTGCAAATGCCTCCTCTGCGATTTTAATTAAATCCATTTTACCTTTAAAAATTAACGGGTTACTTTGCAATATAAATAAGTTTCTTTTCGACCGCGTCTCGCGCAGTCTCTTATCAGAGATTGCAAAACTGNTGCAAAGTTACAAAATTTTCTTGATTCCTAAAAATTTAGCTTGAAANTTTTTAATAAATTATTATCTTTGCATTTGAAAGGAACATNCTACTCGAATGTTCTCGCTTTTTTGATATGAAGCTGAAAACAGNAAAACNGAAGATTATCCGGATTCGAAAGATATAAAGGATAATGAAGAAGAACATANTCTTTTTAACCAATGAGCCGAAAATTGATTTCCGATAAAGATTATAAAGTTTGGATAGCNCAGCTATCCCGGCGATACCGTAGCGCTCAGATAAAAGCAGCGATCGCAATCAATACTGAGATGCTTCAATTCTATTGGGAGTTAGGTAGAGACATAGTAAAAATGCAACCTGAAAATCGCTATGGAAGTCATTTTTTTGAATCTCTAAGTCGCGATTTGAAGGANNCTATCCCTGACGCAAAAGGATTCTCTGTCAGAAACTTAAAGTATATTAGAAATTTTTATCTGATGTATTCTTCAATTTGGCAACAAGTTGTTGCCNAATCGGATTCCGAGAAAGGGCAACAACTTGTTGCCGAATTATGNAAAATTCCTTGGGGNCACCATACNTTGNTGATTGATAAATTNATCACTCGACCTGAAGTTGCACTCTTTTATATCCGAGAGACTATTGANCATGGATGGTCGCGAGCCGTATTAGACCATATGTTGGATACAAATCTACACATACGTCAGGGCAAAGCTATAACAAATTTCAAATCATTATTACCAGATACAACAAGTGATCTGGCTCAAGAAATAACCAAAGACCCTTATATTTTTGATTTTACAAACTTAAGTGTTCCTTATAAAGAACGGGAGTTAAAAGATGCNCTACTGAAAAACATCACCCGATTCTTGCTTGAACTTGGTGAAGGATTTGCTTTTGTGGGGCAAGAGTACAAGCTAAATGTGGGAAATACAGAACAATATACAGACTTATTGTTTTATCATCTAAAACTGAGATGTTATGTAGTAATCGAGCTTAAGGTTATAAAATTTGAGCCGGGCTTCTTGGGCCAATTAGGAATGTATGTAACGGCTGTCAATCATCTATTGAAAACAGACCATGATAATCCCACTATCGGTCTTCTGATTTGCAAGACTAAAGATGATGTTCTCGCTCAATATTCATTAGAGGGCTATAACCTTCCTATTGGNGTATCGCAATATAATTTGGATAAGATTCTACCTGATAATTTTAAAAGCGCATTACCCTCAATTGAAGAAATTGAGTCAAAATTGAAAGATAGTTAGAATATGCATTAAGGCAAGGATGGCTCTCTCCATCCTTGCCCATATTATCTTTGCATGATCCTTATCCCAAAGATTCAATAATCGAAATCTTCTGATTTTTTTTCAAAACTTCACNGCATGCACCGCTGAAAGGATTATCTCGCTGAGGGTGGGATGTCCGAAGATGGTNTGTGCTATCGATTCGGCTGTGGCATCTGCATTCATGAAATCNACNCATTGCTGAGCCATCAGGGCNGCATCNGCCCCCATTATNTGGNCACCAAGCANCTTGTGGTCCTCCTTGGAGAAAATCAGCTTGCAGAGACCTTCCTCCTCNCCCATTGCCAAAGCTTTTCCGTTGGCTCGATAGAAACTCTTGCCGCATGCCACGGCTATNCCNCGGCTTTTGCATTCCTCTTCTGTNAGNCCGCCCATTCCGCATTCAGGAAGGGTGAANACTGCCGAAGGAATAAGATCAAAACGAATAGAATCGCTCTTCCCTTCAATGGCATTGAGCGCTCTCAACCCCTGGAAGGNNGCCACATGGGCAAGCATCATCTTGGCATTGACATCTCCNATGGCATANATATGATCCACATTGGTGCGCATATTCTCATCCACNGCTATCCCTTTGGGAGTGTATTCCACTCCCNCTGCCTCAAGGTTGAGNCCATCTACGCGAGGCGCACGACCAACAGCCATAAGAAGATCGGAGCTTATCACTTCCCCTTCCTTCCCTTTCGCTTCATANACCACGCGGATTCCCTCTTCAGTCTGCTCTATGCTTTTGGCGGCAGCTCCGGTGAGGATCTCGATCCCTCGTTTTGAAAGCGTCTGTTTTAGNCGTTTTGCTATATCTGAATCGAAGGGGGGAAGAATCTGCTTCATGAATTCTACNACAGTCACTTTCGTNCCGAGGTTGCTGAATATAGATGCAAACTCCATNCCTATCACGCCGCCTCCGATTATGGTGAGCGANTCGGGNATATAGTCGATNNTGAGNATNTNNGTTGAATCCATCACACACTCCAGNTCGCTTCCGGGGATAGGCAACGATTTCGAGCTGCTTCCTGTGGCAATGATTATATCATCGGCGGAATATTCCTCTCCGTCGGCNATTACTGTTGAAGCATCCTTGAANGAGGCTTTGGNATCCACCACGGTTACGCCGGCTGATTTCAAGAGACCNGCCACCCCNTCGCGAAGCTTNCTTACAACGTCGTTCTTACGAGCGGCAATTTTATNGAAATCCACAGAGAANGTGAAATCATCNATCCCGAAGCGGTCGGCTTCCTTGAATTGCGCCACAATCTCNGCATCCCGGCAAAGACATTTNGTGGGGATNCATCCTTCATTGAGACATGTGCCTCCTAAAGCCCCTCCATTGAAGAGNACAACGCTTTTACCGCGATGTGCGGCCTCGACGGCTGTCTCATAGCCGCCGGGACCCGCACCTATAATAATAAGATCTGTTTTCATTTCGCAGCTTTCATCTGACGGTAGGAAAGAATCGGTTTCTTGGCAGCCGTGGTCTCATCAGGATGTGAGATGAGTGTGGNGTGAGGAGCGTTCTTCACCATTTCGGGATTCTCGCGAGCCTCCTGNGCCACTTTATGCATCACCTCTATAAATTCATCGAGAGTCTCCTTGCTCTCCGTTTCGGTCGGCTCGATCATCATCGATTCGTGGAAAAGAAGAGGGAAATAGATTGTCGGTGCGTGGAAACCGTAGTCGAGAAGACGCTTTGCCACATTGAGGGTNGTCACGCCGGTGGATTTATCTTTCAAGCCGTCGAACACAAATTCGTGCTTGCAAGCCCCCTCNATCGGGAGGAGATAATCATCTTTAAGCGATTCCTTGATATAGTTGGCATTGAGTGTAGCCATCGGACCCACATTCTTCAGGTTCTCTTTTCCAAGAGAAAGGATATAGGCATAGGCTTTCATCATCACTCCGAAGTTGCCGAGGAATGAAGAGATATTTCCAAGGCTCTTGTCGCCATTCTCGATATAGAATTTGCCATNCTCCCCTTTCTTCACATGCGGATTGGGAAGAAGATCCACCAANTGAGCTGCCACTCCTACCGGACCCGAACCCGGACCTCCGCCTCCGTGAGGGGTGGAGAATGTTTTGTGAAGGTTGATGTGCATTATATCAAAGCCCATATCGCCGGGGCGCACCTTTCCGAGCATCGGATTGAGGTTGGCTCCGTCATAATATAGAAGTCCGCCTGCCTCATGCACGAGCTTGGCAATCTCCATAATCTCGGTTTCGAACATTCCGAGGGTGTTGGGGTTGGTCATCATNATACCGGCCACGGTGTCGTCGAGCAATGGTTTGAGATCCTCGACATCGATTGATCCGTTGGGCTTTGACTTCACTTCCACCACTTCCAGACCTGCCACCATAGCTGATGCNGGGTTGGTGCCGTGGGCAGAATCGGGCACAATCACTTTGCGACGCTTCTCATCCCCGCGGGCGATATGATATTGACGCATCACCATCAANCCGGTCAACTCTCCATGAGCTCCGGCATAGGGATTGAGTGTAAACTCNGCAAGNCCGGCAATGTTGGCAAGGGCTTTCTGAAGATTATAGTAAAGTTCGAGCGCTCCCTGAGCAGTCTCTGCCGGCTGGAGGGGATGCAGCCCGGCAAACTCCGGCATGGCAGCTATCTCCTCATTGATCTTCGGGTTATATTTCATCGTGCAGCTACCCANGGGATAGAAACCGGTGTCAACTCCGAAGTTCTTGGATGAAAGATTTGTATAATGACGCACCACNTCNAGCTCGCTCACCTCCGGCAATTCGGGNTCCTCCTTGCGGAGAAGATCGGAAGGAATGGAGCTGAGCGCATCGCATCCGTAATTGTCGGCAGGAAGTTCGTAGCCCTTTCTTCCGGGGCGTGAAAGTTCGAATATAAGTTTATCGTAATATTTCATGGTTTAGGCCTCCTCTAACATTAATGCAATAAGTTGATCAATCTCCTCTTTTGTGCGTTTCTCTGTCACNGCAAACATCACCTTGCCTTCGCCNAGNTCCACACCGCCCATAATCCCTTTTTCAAGGAGACNGGCATTCACCTTCTTTATGTCGAGGTCGGTCTCCACTACAAATTCCTTAAGGAACGGCTTATCGAATGCCGGGCGGAATTTNCCTGATTCAATNANACGGTTGTAGAGATAGTGNGCGCCGTCGGCTGAAAGCACATTAACTTCGCGCAGACCCTTCATTCCGAGGAGCGAAAGATANATTGTGGCATAAAGTGCCATAAGGCTCTGGTTTGAGCAGATGTTGCTGGTGGCTTTCTCGCGGCGGATATGCTGTTCGCGGGCCTGGAGNGTAAGCACNTAGCATCGTTTTCCCGAACCATCGGTTGTGGCGCCTACCACACGCCCGGGCATCTTGCGGATCAACGACTGACGGCAAGAGAGGAATCCGAGGTACGGACCGCCAAATTGCATAGGCATACCGAGACTCTGACCATCGCCNCATGCTATATCCGCNCCCCACTCNGCCGGAGATCGGAGCACAGCCAATGTGGAAGGATCTGCATAGATAGCCATCAAAGCTTTGGCGGCATGAATCTCGTCTGCCACGCCTGTGAAGTCTTCTATTATGCCGTAGCGGTTAGGAGCCGGAAGAAGCACGCCTGCCACATCGCCGCCTGCCAAACCCTCCTTAAGGGCTGCAAGATCTGTCACTCCGTCCTTNTCGGGAAGAATAGTCAGATCTACGCCATGGAATTTAGCGTAGGTCGCCACCACTTTCAATACGTGGGGCGGAAGCGTAGCCGATACGAGCACACGATTGCGCTTCTTTGCGGAAGNCACCATCATGAACATNGCCTCAGCTGCCGCCGTGGCGCCGTCGTACATGGAAGCGTTGGTGGATTCAAATCCTGTAAGCTCGCTTATCATGCTCTGGTATTCGAAAATATACTGTAGAGTGCCCTGTGAGATTTCGGGCTGATAAGGGGTATAGGCTGTATAGAATTCGCTTCTTTCGAGAAGATGAGGGATCACGGAGGGNGAATAATGGTCGTACACTCCGTTGCCGCCGAACACTACGAGTGAGTCATTTTTTGCAGCAAGCTGTTTGAAGTATTTGCGGAGTTCGATTTCCGACATTGAGGAAGGGATATCATATTCCTCTTTGAAAATCACTTCCGAGGGGATATCGGAGAAAAGGGAGTCAACAGAATCAACGCCGATCTTTTCCAACATTGCNTTGATATCCTCTTCTGTATGGGGGATATAGCGATTGCTCATTTAAATNTTTTGTCTTTCATGAAATTAAATTAGCAGAAGTCGCCGGGCTGATATTTTTTCATAACGGCCGGGCGACTTCCTCTTTACATTTTCTCAGATGATTGTGCAGGATCAGCCCTCACAGATTTTAGCGTAGGCCTCNGCATCAAGAAGACCGTCAACNTCTGAAGGATCAGACATAGCGATCTTGATGATCCATGTGCCGAATGCATCTGCATTGATGGCTTCGGGAGTGTCTTCGAGCTCTTCATTTACAGCGATCACAGATCCTGATACGGGAGTGTAGAGGTCGCTGGCAGCTTTCACTGACTCTACAGCGCCAAACTCATCGCCTGCCTCAAGCTCGTCGCCAACCTCGGGAAGGTCAACATATACGATGTTTCCGAGAGCGTGCTGTGCATAATCGCTGATACCAATCACTGCTACATCGCCATCTACTCTAACCCACTCATGAGATTCCGCATAGCGGCATCCTTCTTCAATCTTGCTCATATCTTTTATTTTTTATAGTTTTTTTCGTAAAATCTTTTCTTCACCACTTTTGCGGGGAATGTTTTCTTGCGGATGCGCACCTCCACTTCTGTGCCCATCTTGTCGTAGGGCTTATCTATCATGGCCATTGCCACGCTCTTTCCTGTGGAGATCGAACGATAGCCTGTGGTGATCTCCCCTACCTTCTCCCCGTTCACTTCTACGGGATAGCCATGACGGGGGATTGCATTCCCTTCGAGTTCGATTCCGACAATGCGATGTTTCACACCTTCGGCTTTTTGAGCCGCAAGAGCTTCCTTGCCGATAAATTCCGGCTTATCAAGCTTAACGAACATGCTGAGGCTTGCCTCAAGAGGAGTGATATCATCAGCCAGCTCATCTCCATAGAGAGGAAGACCTACCTCAAAACGCAATGTGTCGCGACAACCAAGGCCGCAGGGCTGCACGCCGGCGTCCATAAGCTTATCCCATACACGACGGATATAATCGTGAGATCCATAAATTTCAAAGCCATCTTCGCCGGTGTAGCCGGTGCGGCTCACGATCACTTCTTCTCCGTCGATGGGGAAGGTCTTGAAATTATAGAAGGGGATATCTTTTACAGGAATGCCAAGCACTTTCTCCACTGTTTCCTCTGCTTCGGGTCCTTGCACGGCCACCTCTCCATATATGGGGCTTTCGTCTGTGATCTCTACGTCGAAACCTTCGGCATTCTTCATGATCCATGCCACATCCTTATCTATATTTGAAGCATTGATCACAAGGAAATATTCATTATCATTCACCTTATATACGAGAAGGTCGTCAACTACTCCGCCGTTTTCATAGCACATCATTCCGTAGAAGATCTGTCCGTCGGGAGCGCCGGTAACATCATTGACGAAAATATGGCTCACATATTTATATGCATCCGGGCCTTTCACACGAACCTCACCCATGTGGCTCACGTCGAATACGCCTACATTCCGGCGCACTGCGTTATGCTCTTCAGTGATTCCCGCATATTGTATCGGCATATCAAATCCGCCGAAAGGAGACATCAAGGCTCCAAGTTTCACATGCCGGTCGTGGAGGCAAGTGGTCTGTAATTCTTTTTCCATGATTATTGGTATTAGATTTCTTCCCAAAATTAAGAAAAGAAAAATTAATATACAAATTTTATTTCTGATACTGATTATCAAGTAATTATAAAATTACTCTGTTTTAATCTCTGTTTTCCCTCCCGGTAACATTGGCAAAGATAATAATTTTCCGGGATATATCAAAAAATAATCTCAGAAGTTAAAGAAATTGAGGGAAAGGAGAGATATTCAGGGATAAATAAAATTATATCCCGATAAGCCATTTTAAGCCATTCTCCCGAATTATAGCAATAGAGATAGAGGGAAGTTGAAAATTTGCCGGGTGTGAAAAGAAAGGAGGGGCAGGGATTTAAAGTTATATCCTATCCCTAACCCCTCCCCCGGTTAGTTAACGTCAAGTAAGTTAGTATCAGGTACGAACGGAAACGTTGGTTCTGTCTTTGGTTCCGGTTCTCTTTGGTTCTGTCTTTGTCTTTGGTTCTCTGTGGTTCTATTCCTCCGTTAACGCTAAAGTTAACTATATAGGTATTATAAGCGTTATTTAAATACCTCTATAAGCCATTTTAAGCCATTCTCCCGGCTTATCTCAATTATAGTAATAGGGATATATTAACGTTAACGCTTGACGTTAACTAAATACCTTATCTTTCATAAGACTGCTTTTATAGTTTACGTCAAGCGTAAACGTTGGTGTCCTTATTACTCTCTCCGAGTGTCTTTATTTTGTCCTTGTTTTTGTCCTTATTTTTATCAAATTCTGGCCCATTTTCCGATCTATTATTTATAGTAGTAGTATTGGTTTCTTTTAAGGAAACCATATACTACAAACCTCACAACACACTGACCGCCAAACCCTCCGTTAACGTTGCAGGGTCAGCGGTCTAACTTATTTATATTTTAACCTTTATTCTCCGGTTGAACGCTTTACAGAAAATTAACTTAATCCTCTCTATATCATTAGGATTTTTCCCAATAGTTAGGAGGGATTTAAGTTTTTCATATTTCCCCTTTCCATATCTCCGGATTATTTCCCCTTTTCTCCTTTCTATCCGGTTAAGGGTATCTATTACAGAAATTTCCCCTCCGTTTAACTTAACCTCCAATCCAATTATTTTGCAAACTTCCCTTAATATATTCTCCAATCCTACCTCCTCCGGATTTCCGTTTAAGATTGACAAGTTAGTATCAGGTACGAACGGAAACTTATTTTCCGGGATAGGATTAGACTTTAAGGCATTCTCCAATAGGTTAATATTATCCTCTGTTGTGGTGTTGGTGTATGTCTTTTCTATTATCTCTGTGGTTGAGTGTCCGGTTATCTTTCTTATTTGAGCCGGGGAAAGGTTTAAATCTCTCTGACAATTGGTTATAAACGTATGCCTACCGGAGTGAGAGGAGATTAATTCAAATAAGGGTTTAGTTATTACAGACTTAACCCCTTTCCTCTCCTCTGTTTTCTTTATCTCTCTATTTAACCCGGCTCTCTTTGCTATCTCCTTAATATTAATATGATAGGTATTAAATTGCTTATCCTCCAATTTTTCCCCTTTCCATTTTTTCCATAGGGGTGTTATATCCCCAAATAATCCGGATAGAGGGATAATTACCTCCGTTCCGGTCTTTTGATTATTGAATATAACATAAGGATTTCCCTTAACCTCCCGGAAATTGTTTTCATCCAATAGGAGTGTTATGTCTTCTCTCCTTACTCCGGTGTAACACTGCAATAGGAAAAAATCCCGGTATCTCTCCAAATCCCCGGAAAGGTTTAACCCCTCTGTTTTCTTTATCTCCTCCCGGGTTAACGCTATCCCCCTTAATCTCTCCGTTTGGGTTAGGTTAATCTCTATTGGCTCAATCTTATTTTTATTCAGTTCGTCAAATGATATTCCGTGTTTTCTCTCTATTTTCCCGGCTAAAGTAAAAACATAACTGAATAAATCCTTTGCTCTCCGGGTGGTTAGGGGTTGATTTAATAGCCATTCCCTATATTTTCTCAGTGTGGAGGTGGTTAGGCTCTCCGGTTCATCATTAATCCCCTTTTCTGTTAGGAATGATTTAAATTTCTCAACGTGGGATAATAACACCTTTTGGGATTTTGGGTTATTATTATCCAATACACACCCCTCCATAAGAGTGGTTAACTTTATGGCTGATTTCTTTTTCTGTTTCATCCCGGTTATATCTCCAATTATCTTTGTTAACGTATGTTTCCCAACCTCTCCGGAGTTTAAATAAACCTCCTCAACCTCCGCAATTATCCGGTTTAGTTTAATATCGTTCTCCCGGTGTTCTTTAAGGTCTATCCGGTTACATTGGTGGAGGTTTATTTTACCATTATCCCAATATATCCCCTTAACCTTTAATCCGGTTGAGATTCTTATTATTCTATCTCCCTCAATCATCCTAACGTATATAACACCAAACCCCCGGAGATTGAGTTTTCCGGTGTAATAAGATAGTCTAAATTTCTCTGTATCAATCCAATATAAAGCCATAGTTTTATTTTTATCCCTATTTATCAATTAGTTAGAGGGAAAAACTATGTCAATAATCCGGTTAAAATCTCTGTTTGTTAACTAAATCCGGTTATTGATTTATAGAGAGTTATAGAAATAAATCTATCTAAATAATTGAATATCAATACTATTAAGAAAAATACAAATTTTATTTCATTAAATTCCCGCTCCATCGGTAAATGTGGTCGATACGGCCTTGCGCTGCAATATCCGCGACCCGGGGGGAACGGAGTTGGTGAGCCATACGTTGCCGCCGATAATCGATCCGGCGCCCACCGTGATTCTTCCTAAGATTGAGGAGTTTGAATAGATCGTGACATTGTCTTCAATGATCGGATGACGGGGCACGTTGACAGGATGCCCGTTGGAATCAAGAGTGAAATTTTTAGCTCCTAATGTTACACCTTGATAGAGCGTGACATGATTGCCGATGATGCATGTCTCCCCTATCACCACCCCGGTGCCGTGATCGATGGCGAAATATTCCCCTATCTCTGCTCCGGGATTTATATCGATTCCCGTGGCGGAATGCGCCAATTCAGTAAGGATGCGTGGGATCACAGGGATTCCAAGCTGAAGAAGGGCATGGGCCACACGGTAATGGACCATTGCCT
This sequence comes from Bacteroidales bacterium, assembly GCA_014800245.1. GTDB lineage: Bacteria > Bacteroidota > Bacteroidia > Bacteroidales > Muribaculaceae > Lepagella. The sequence continues at coordinate 60,533 of JAAVGM010000019.1, forward strand.
GCACCACCGGATAACTCAGTATCACTTCTCCATAATTATCTACCGCCGGATCATTATTATACATCGCTTCAACATCTTTGTAAAGGAGCCGCTTGATTTCCGGAAGTTTTTCAACGAAACCTATTGCCAATTCCTTTGCCTGAGCCCGGCTTTCCCCTTCGGTGAGTTCTTTTTCAAAGCATAAAGCATGGAGCACCTCCTTTGAAAGGATAGAGAAAATCCGCTCCACCCCTTCGCCGATATAATAGACGCGCATCTGTGCCGATGTGCGCCGGCGTTCAAGAAAGTTAGGGAAAATCACACCCTTCACAAGCTCCAGCATCTCCTTCAATGCCGGAACTGAAGGGAATGCCCCGGTGCCGCAGCATGGCGACATTTTCCGCTCCTCTTCGCTCTGCACAGCCAAGAGGTTGACATTAGCCGAGAGCATCAACTCTATCTCTTCATTGCTCATAATGGTAAGCTTTATGTTTTCAATTCTTAAAATTACAAAATTCTTTCTGCCGAAACAAACAATATGAGTAAATTATTTTGCTCCGACATAAGCCGTGTAGGTTGCAAATGTTAAAATAACATATCCCCTCTATTTTTCTGAACAAAGAAAGAGAGAGCCTTGTTTGATTAATAAAAGTATGTCCCCCCTTTTGTGAGCAAACGGGCGTGTTGACGTATGTTTGCTCATTTCCTTTATATAATCTCCCGTGGCATTTGTCGCGGGAGTTTTTTTTTATTACTTTTGCGAGAATATCGCGCAATCGGCGATATTCGTCTATCGACAAAATCGTCTAAACCGACATTTTACTTATGAATTATCCTCTATTTCTTGCCCGTCGGCTGTCGCTTTCTTCGGGAGGGCGCAAAAGTTCGCCGGCTATAAAGGTGGCCGTAACGGCTGTGGCTCTTTCCATTGCCGTGATGTTGGCTGCTATTTCAATTGTCCTCGGATTCAAGAGGGAGATCCGGGAGAAGGTGGTGGGGTTTAATTCCCATATCACTCTCTATTCCGTGGCTCAAGGCGAAGGCGACGATAACCTCGTGTCGCTCACTCCTTCGCTCACCAAGCTCCTTAACGAGCAGGATTATGTAGCCGACTTCTCCCTTGAGGCCTCCATTCCCGCAATTCTGAAGACGCCCGATAATTTCAAGGGGGTCTATCTCCGTTCGCTTTCGGGGAATCAGATTCGCTCGTTTTTGAAGAGTAATTTGGAGGAAGGAAAACTCCCCTCTGCCGATCTTCCGGAGGATTCCACAAAATTGCAGATTGTAATATCGCGCATTGCCGCCAATCAGCTGAATCTAAAGCCTGGAGATAAGATTGACACATATTTCATCTCTGACGATGTGAGAGTTCGGCGATTAGAAGTAACAGGGATATTTAATTCACATTTCGACTCTTACGACGATATCTATCTTTATGGTTCGCTCCCTCTTATTCAGGAGTTGGGAGGAATAAATCGTGAGCAAGGAACTTCAATACAGGTTGAGACTGATAATTTCAACCGTTTGGAGGAATATACTGCCCATTTGCAGACCACACTCAACGAGGCTCTTGCCAACGGCACCGTCTATCGTCTTTATCAAACCGACAATGCGCTCCGGCAAGGAGCCGGATATTTCCGTTGGCTTACGCTTCTTGACACGAATGTGATTGTGGTGCTTATTCTCATGACTTTTGTGGCGTGCATCACTCTGATCTCCGGAATGCTGATTATCATCCTTGATAAGAAAAGATTCATCGGGCTGTTGCGTTCGATGGGCGCGCGACGATCGAAAGTGCGCACCGTTTTCGTATATCTCGCCTTGCGCGTAGCCATCTTAGGGATGGTGATAGGCAACGGTCTGATGCTCGCACTTCTCTATTGTCAGAACCGCTGGCATCTCCTCCCGCTCAATCCGGAAGCCTATTATATCGACTTTGTGCCGGTGGAATTCAACTGGACTCTTTTCGGCATCCTCAATCTTGGCGTGGCCTTCATCATCTATCTCTCCCTCATCCTCCCCTCCTGGTTTGCTTCCGGAATCAGCCCGGCCGAGACAATGAGATATGAAGAATAAAATAATCTAAATAATGAATCTAACAGGTAAAATTGAATCATTCAGGCATAAGCTTAAGGCACTGATGGCTATGCCGGCTTTTCCAGTGCTTCTGGCTTTATGCGCGGCCCATTCGCTTAACGACCTACTGCAATCCGTTATCACAGCTGTCTATCCTATGCTAAAAGAGGATCTTAACCTCGATTTCGCCCAGATTGGTCTTATCACACTCGTCTATCAGATTGCCGCATCCATCTTCCAACCCGTAGTGGGTTTCGTATTCGACAAACGACCATTCGTTTATTCCCTCCCTATGGGTATGATCTCCACTTCATTGGGAATCATAATGTTCTCTTATTGCTCCACTATGACCGGAATCTTAGTGGCGGTATTCCTCGTGGGGATCGGATCGGCAACGCTCCATCCCGAGGCTTCACGCATCACATCCCTTGCCGGAAGAGAAAGAAGAGGCTTCGCACAGTCGATATTTCAGGTAGGAGGCAACTTCGGAGGGTCGATCGGGCCGCTGTTGGTGGCATTGATCGTAGCCCCCAACGGTCGTCATTACGTTTTATGGTTCCTTGTTTTCTCCACACTCGCCTTTGCTGCTATGCGTCCAATAGTGAAATGGTATAAGGGCTATATCAATGATGTGAAGAGCCATCCGGAATCGCATACCAAGAGTTTTTCGCTCCCTCTCTCCAAGGGAAGGACAATCTTTGTGATCTGCGTGATAATGGTTCTGATCTTTTCAAAATATGTGTATATGGCATCCCTTTCAAGCTATTACACATTCTATCTTATGCAGAAATTTGGAGTGTCAGTGAAGATGTCGCAGATCTTCCTGTTTATCTTCGTGGTGTCAACAGCTGCCGGCACCCTCGTCGGAGGTCCGATTGGAGATAAATATGGTCGCAAACTTGTGATCTGGGTATCCATTCTGGGCACAGCTCCTTTCTCGCTCCTTCTCCCCCATGTCTCGCTCCCTCTCACTGCTGTGCTTAGCTTCTGCGCGGGATTTATGCTCTCTTCTGCCTTCCCTGCCATCCTACTCTATGCCCAGGAACTTCTCCCTACAAAGCTCGGAATGATTTCCGGACTCTTCTTCGGTTTTGCTTTCGGCGTGGGAGGTATTGCTTCTGCCGTCTTAGGTAATTTCGCCGATACATATGGCATCGAAGTTATATATAATGTATGCGCCTACATGCCTTTGATGGGAATAGTGGCTTGCCTTCTACCTAATCTTAAAAACAAGGAATTGCCAAAGTAAAGGTCTTTCCTACCTAAGTAAACATAAATAGAGGATGCATCGGCCGATACATCCTCTATTTTCATATTCTATCAATAATTATTCAAACTTGGGGATTAACCAAGATTGGGGTTGATCTTGCTCCATTCAGAGATAGGAGGCATGATTCCAAGCTCTATCACTTCATCACGAAGCTCGCAGAGGTGCTTATAGCTCTTGTCGAGCTCTTTCTCCTCTTCGGGAGTGCCGCTGATTGGCTGAACGGTCACTCCGTTCTTATCCACGGTGGTTTCCATAGCCATCATGATATGGCTGAAACGATCGTTGTTGACATACGTGCCGACAGGCCAACGGAACATCGGGCCTCCCATAGCGGCCTCTATCATCTCGATTGAAAGATAAGCGGGGCTCTGGAACGAACTGCGTCCACGGAGCTCGATGATTCTCTTTCCGCCCTGGATCACTCTCTGCTTCAAATCCTCCCATTCGCTCTCAGGAAGAGCCTCTGTGCCGATCACCTCCACAAGGGGCTTGCCATCCACAGTGGCTGTGGAAGCGAATACTGCCATCTGCTCACCGTGACCGCCATATGTTCGGCAATTCACAATCTTATCGGCTGCTACATTGAGTTGCTTTGAAAGTTCATTGCGCAGACGTGTGCTGTCGAGAGCGGCAAGTGTTGAAACCTGACTCGGTTTCAATCCGCTGTAAAGCAATGTAATCAAACCGGTGATATCGGCAGGATTGAAAATAACCACAATGTGCTTCACATCAGGGCAATATTTCTTTACATTTTTACCGAAATCCTCAGCGATTTGGGCATTACCCTTAAGAAGGTCCTCACGAGTCATACCGGCCTTACGGGCTGCACCACCTGAGTTGACAATATACTTAGCATCTTTAAGAGCCTCTGCGATATCGGTGGTGAAAGTAAGGTTGAGACCTTCGAAACCGCACTGTTTCAATTCCTCAGCCACACCTTCCAGACCGGGTCCGTAAGGATCATAGAGGCAAATGTTTGGAGTCAGGCCTTTCATAATGGCGGTCTGAGCCATATTGCTGCCGATCATTCCGGCCGCACCGATAATGACGAGCTTGTCATTCGATAGGTAATTCATAATATTGAAATTTAAAAGTCTTTCTATTGTCTAAAGTTCTAACTAAGTAGCTGCCAATTACTTTGTTTAACATATATCAATTAATTATTCGTAGCTACTTAATTTAGAGCCTTCTCTTATAGTTTCAACAATCCACAGAAAGTCAAGGTTCAATATTTATCCTCCTAAAAACCGTTAAATTCTTGACTTCGTCGCTTTTTTGAGTCAAAAATAATATAAATAGTAATGTGTAATTCGCTTATCCTTCTTAAACATTAAATTGCATACGTAGAAATAATTTCTTAAATTTGTAGGCATTGCAAAACAGCATTTAAAATGGAACAAGATATAAGATGGCTGCAGCGACTGGAAAATTATTCCAAAGCCTTGAGAAAACTGGAAGAAGCGGTAGAAATCGTGAATCAAAATTTTGATTCCCCTAATATCGACCTCCTTAAAGAGGGGTTGATACAACGCTTTGAGTTTACTCATGAATTAGCGTGGAAAGTGATGAAGGATTATCTGGAATATCAGGGCTATTCTGATATCAAGGGTTCGAGAGACGCATTCAGAAAATCTCTTGCCGTAGGGATTATCGAAAGCCCTCTTTGGATAGATTCAATCCAAACTCGCAATATCACATCTCATACCTATGATGAAGAGATTTCCAATACAGTCATTGAGAAAGTTATCTCTGTCTATTTCCCTTTGATGAAGCAGTTTGAATCTACTATGATTAGATTAAAAGATGAAGCTTAACGAAAGAATCGGAATCACCGAAAATGAATTTTCCATTTTGATTAATATTATTTCAAAGTTTGAGAATGTAGAAAAGGGTGTGGTTTATGGCTCTCGCGCAAAGGGCACTCATAAACCCTTTTCGGATGTGGATCTGACATTAGAGGGGGAGAATCTTTCGTCGGACGATATACTGCATATTGCCGATATGTTGGAAGAATCACCTCTCCCCTATCTTTTCGACCTGTCCAATTTCTCTACCCTCACAAATCAAAATTTAATATCACATATCGAGCGTTGCGGAATCATTATTTTCCAAAGGATAAGGAAATAAAAAAATATACCCATAATCTGATTGTGCAGATTATGGGTATATTTTCAATTTTATTCCTATTATCTTTGAAAGTTATTTTTAGAAGCTTGGTTCTGTGGAGAGCTTTCAAGCTCTTCCTATCGCTCTAAGAGCTTACAGCAATGACACTGATCTGCGGATAAAGGCCGAAAGAGCCTCCCCTTTCAATAGCCCGCTCTGGAGAAGGGCAAGATCAATGATCTGCTTTACAGTCGGAATGCCATTTGCATATTCCTTTATTGCACTTTCCTCACGCTCACGATCCTTGCCTACCTGCTCCTCAAGATCGCTCACCTGCTTGTTGATACCATCCTTATCGGCATCCTTCTCAGAGAGTTTCTTGCGGAGTTCCTGAATCTCATTGTTGTTCTTTTCAATCTCCTCACGGATCGGACGAACCACATCGCCCACCGATTTCTCTGCATCCTCAAGGATCTTCTTCACAGCAGGCTGCTCCGTATTAAGCACCACTGAATACATATCGGGCATATCGCCGTAGAAGTTCATGCCGGGCTGCATAGCCGCCATGTCTTTCATTCGACGCATCATCTCATTCTGCGTAACAGTGGCAGGCACATCATTGGGAGAAAGAGCAGTATATTCCACTATGAAATTAGCTTTCTCCACTGTAGGCAATTCAGCACGGAAGATACCCGTAAGAAGGTCGGCCTGCAAGGGTGTGAGATCAGCTTTTTTGTCGTCGGCCTTCGGGATAAGACGCTCGGGAGTGTCGGAATCGACACGCACGAAACGAGTCTTCTCCAATTTGCTTTCCAAGAGNCCGATGATATGATTGTCAAGCTGACCATCCATCAAAAGCACATTGTAGCCTTTCTCTTCGGCTCCCTGAATATAGGCATATTGAGCAGTCTTGTCGGTGGCATAGATATACACCACATTCCCTTCCTTGTCGGTCTGAGTAGGTTCAACGAGGGTGCGGTATTCCTCAAGAGTGTAATATTTATCATTTACATCTTTAAGGAGGAAGAATTTCTTGGCTGATTCGAAGAATTTCTCGTCGGTGAGCATACCATATTTGATGAATACCTCGATATCATCCCATTTATCTTCAAACGATTTGCGATCCTCCTTAAACATCTTGTCGAGTTTCTCGGCCACCTTCTTTGAGATGTAAGATGAGATTTTCTTCACCTGCTGATCGGCCTGNAGATAGCTTCGGCTCACGTTAAGAGGGATATCGGGAGAATCAATCACACCCTGCATCAACATCATGAATTCAGGCACTACNCCCTCCACCTGATCCGTAACATACACCTGATTGCAATAGAGCTGGATGCGATTGCGCTGCATATCGATGTTGCTCTTGATCTTGGGGAAGTAGAGGATACCGGTAAGGTTGAAGGGGTAATCCACATTGAGGTGGATCCAGAACATCGGGTCTTCCTGACCGGGCATCAATTCATGATAGAATTCGAGATAATCCTTGTCGGTGAGCTCCGATGGTTTCTTTGTCCATAGAGGCTCTGTGGCATTGATCACCTTGTCTTTGTCGGTATCGACATATTTGCCATCTTTCCATTCCTGCACTTTTCCGCTGATCACGGGCACCGGGAGGAAGCGGCAATATTTCTTAAGAAGGGTGTCGATTCTCACTTGCTCAAGGAATTCCTTGTTGTCGTCGTCGATGTAGAGGATCACGTCTGTGCCTCGTTCGCTCTTCTCGATCTCCTTCATCTCATATTCGGGCGAACCGTCGCAAACCCATTCCACTGCTTTCGCACCCTCTTTATAGGAGAGCGAACGGATCTCAACTTTCTTCGACACCATAAATGCGGAATAGAAACCGAGACCGAAGTGTCCGATGATGCTGTTGGCGGTGTCTTTATATTTCTCAAGAAATTCTTCTGCCCCGGAGAATGCAATCTGATTGATGTATTTATCGATATCCTCAGCATCCATTCCGATGCCATGATCGGAGATGGTAAGAGTGCCGGCTTCCTTATCGATGGAAACCTTTACATTCATCTCGCCGAGAGTGCCCTTGAATTCGCCGAAAGAGGCAAGGGTTTTCAGTTTCTGAGTTGCGTCGATAGCGTTGGAAACGAGCTCNCGCAAGAAGATTTCATGGTCGCTGTATAAGAATTTTTTGATAACGGGGAAGATATTTTCGGTTGTAACCCCGATTTTACCTGTTGCCATATTTTTTATTATTTAAGTTTCGCAAGCTTCACTTAATTGGTTATAAGTTTTAAGGTTATTNGGTTATAAGATTATTGGATTGAAATATTCACATCTCNTACANCTTATCACCTTACCCACTTATTANCCTCAACATGAGGCTTACGAAAGTTGAGTTTTTATTTTTGTGNTTTTCAATATTGTATCAAATAGTGTGCCAAAANNNTACANNATTATAACAATCTAATATGGNGCAGGGTTGAAGATCTCCGCTTGGATTTATTTATTTCCTTAAACCCGAACTATAAATCCCAAGCGGAGACTTTTCACGAAAAAAAGAGTCTGATTAAAAATCAGACTCTTCGTATTTTTTAATTATATCTTCTTATNTTATTTTATTCTCCGTCAGGAATTGCCTCATAGGCACGGAGCGCCTGCTCGAAACGATTGGCTACGTCAGACATTTTATAAAGTCCGTCGGCATTCTTCTGCAAGCCGGAGAAGGAAAGAGGATAAATCATAGGAGGATTGTCGAGATCGAGAAGCTCCATATTGCGAAGCTGATCCACACTCTGATATACAAGGTTGATATCCGCATATTCCTCCCCGTCAGGACCCACGAATTTCTCTATCACCATCTTTGATCCAATCGGAGTTTTCTTCTCAATCGCATTAGGCACTTCATATTCCTCTATTCCAAGGGCTGTGGCCACACTCGAAAGATTGCTGTCGTGGCCCACAAGGAATGTGAACTTGCGATCGGGGCTCTGAAGCTCATCAAACATATACTGAATCAAAGGCTTGGCAACATTCACAGCAACAATTGGAGCTGTGAAGAGAACATCCTGATACACATCCTTCACGTGTGCGAGACGCTCCCAGTCTTTACGGGTGAGGTTATGTCCGAAAGCTGCGGCGAGTGTGTCAGGCTCTTCATAATATTGAAGAATGAAGGCATCGCTGGCGGCATTCAATTCCTTAAGCGCACTTCCTGATTTCATGCTTGGCTCGCCCCATTTGTCGAGTACAATCTCCGTGTTATAATTAGTGAGAGCCTGCAGCTTGGGGTCGTTAGCCTTTGCCATCGGAGAATCCTTTACATCAAGCACCTCCATCATAAACTCATATTCCGGCTTGATTTTCTCATTGATTCCTACGATACCTTTCTTTCCGCCCATCGCCTCAATCTGCTTCATAGCCTCTGCACGGAATTCCGGACTTGATTTGGTGAGCTGCGGATTGAAAAGNGGATCCATCTTTGAGGGTGAAAACTTATGATTCACCCGAATCCCTCCCACAGGCATAAAGCCGGAGGAGAAATATTGAGCTGTGGCGATGCATCGCTGCATGGAGTTGGCCTGTACATTCACATCTGTGGCGGAAGGCTCATGATTCTCAGGGAAAAGACCTGCATCCACCGCCCATTTGCGGAAATATTGCCCCATCATAGTTTCCAAAGCTCCTCCGCGGCTCGACAGTTCGCTCTTGCCTGAGCTCCATTTATGCCATTTATGCGGAGTCATCTGTCCGAGGGTGCTCTTCTCATCCGAGAGCGGGGCGCGTATGTTATGACGACTCAACACCACTGCCTCTTTCAATTTATATTTATCCTTGAATTCCTTCGAACGTTGCGCCTGCGCATTTGTGAACACCGGGAAAAGGAGGGAGATTGCCGCTAAAGCAGCCACTGACATAAGCTTTTTCATACGATGAGTTTTTATTAGATTTTAATTTTTCCGCAATCTTATATAATTATACATTTTATATGCAATAACGGAAACGCAATTTTTATAATCTCATAACATCGGGAATGAAAAATAGGTTTATAGAATTTTATATGTTTTTTAACATATTTATTTTTAAAAACAAAATTGTACAAAAAATAGTTAATAATGTTGTAAAATCTTTAACCAAGATAAAATCATAATCCACCGGCTCTGCATTCCGCAATGCTCAACCGAAGAAAAACTTAAAACCTTACCGATATGAAAAAACTCCATGCCATTTCAGCCGCAACACTCCTTATGATTTCAGGAGGATGTTTCAATGCCTATTCTCAGGATTCGAATGCCGACAAACCCAAGCTCACATTCAAACCTGCCGGGCGTATCCTTTTCGACGGCGCATTGTTCGCCCCCAACAAAAACGGCTTCTCTGACGGAGTGGCAATCCCGGATATTCGATTAGGAGGCACTGCCACCTACGGCAAATTCTCGGGAAAACTCGATATCGGCTATGGCATGGGCAAGCTGAGTCTGAAAGATGTGTTCATCGCTTACAAACCGGATGAATTCAACACCTTCAAACTTGGATATTTCGTGCATCAATTCGGTCTGAATGCCGCTACTTCAAGCTCGATGAAACCCACCATGATCGCCCCCACTTCCGATACATTCTTTAATGCCACCGGAAGAAACCTCGGTCTTAATTACATCCACGATAAAAATCAGATCTTCTTTGGCGTTAGCGCATTCGCATCGGCTGCAAGCCTCACCTCTACTCCCGGACAGCAAGGGAAAATCAGCGTCGGAGCAATGGAACGCTTCGTATGGCATCCTCTATATACGGATGGCAACGTGGTTCAGATCGGCTTCTCTTCATGGTATCAGAGTGCGGAACACACTGCCGAAACCAATGCCGAAGGGGAAATCGTGGCTTCTCCGGGATCGTTCAGCTATTCTGCCAATTTCCCCACAAAGGTGGATAATGTTGGCTTGGTGCAGGCAAAAGTGAGCAACGCTAAGGGTGTTCTGAAAATTTCTCCGGAACTTGTGTTGGCAAAAGATCGCTTCGCTCTTGAAGGTCAGTTCTACTATATGAACATCAATCGCGACCACGGCTATTCAAGCTATAATGCAAAGGCTGCCTATGGTTCGGTGAGAGCTCTCATCTTAGGCGACAAGCAGTATGGTTATTCAAGAGGAGATGCCGGTCTGGCTACCCCCTCTCCCAAGACTCTTGAATGTGTGCTCGGATACGACTACACAAACGCATATGATTCGAATGCAGGAGTGATCGGCGGCATCTCCAACGATATTTCCGCTACATTCAACTATTATCTCAACAAATATGTGATCTTCCGCCTGCGTTACAGCTACACCAATGTCCGCGCAGCCGACTTCACACCCAACCGACACGTGAATATCATCCAGGCTCGTGTGATGTTCAAATTCTGACAATCCATCCTATTTGCAATAAATCAAGAGGCATTTCCCGNAGGAAATGCCTCTTAATTTAGCTACCCTATAGTCTTCTTCTTCCATTCTTCAAGACGACGTATCTTAGTATTAAAAGATGCACCTATAAGGATTATTTCTTTTCCTGTCTTTACATATGGCAGCCAATACTTCTTCTCTTCTATTTGATCCATAGCTTCTCCGGCTGAAGAATCTATCTTGAATTCAAAAATATAAATATATCGATCTGTTTCCACCTTAATATCAATTCTTCCATTTGACGTGCGCTCCTCCATTTTCACATGGAAGCCCATAAGCGTATAAAGAAGATAGATTGCATTCTGGAAATGAGCTTCCGCAGAACCTTTCTCAGAATATGGCACCTCCGATATCATTGACTCAAGCAATTCCATAAATTCGTCCACCTCTCCTTTCAACACAGCGGTGGTGAAACGCTTCACGGAAAATCCACCATCCTTCCCTTCTTTCTGAATATAATAAGGCACGAGGAATTTAAGAAAACCTTCCTTCACCTCCTCATTGGGATAATCAAGCAGATATGTTTTAAACACAGGATCATAATCCTTTATCGTCAGATATCCCGATTGAAAGAAAACAGGAATGGGGTTTGCGGTAGTTATTCCTGCCGTTGTCAATACCATGCTGTCTATCTCTGTAGGCGCAATATTGCGCAGTTTCCACTCCCCTTTCTCAATTAATTTCACAAGGTACCTCGGTGTGCCGGAATCAAACCAATAGGAATCCATTCGTTTGTTTTCGAACACCTTCATCATGCTGTAAGGATTATAAATATCGGGTGATTTCTCTGTAAAATGGTAGCCGTCGTAACGTCTTTTCAATTCCTTCTCGATCTCCGCCGGAGATAATTCTGATTTCTCTGCAAGATGATGAATCCCTTCTAAGAAATATTTACTCATCTCTTCCGTGGTGATTCCGCAGATTCCTGCATAATCATCCACAAATGAGATATCGTTGAGGTTATTAAGATCAGAGAATATGGAAACCTTGCTAAATCGCGCCACGCCGGTAAGCATGGCGAAACGGATATAGCGGTCCATGCTTTTCAAATTGGAATAGAATGCCTTCAATATCCCCCTGTATTCCTCAGCCAACGAAGGGTTGTCAATCGCACTAAGCAATGGCTTATCATATTCATCCACTAAAATCACTACCCTTTTCCCGGTTTTCTCATACGCCCGACGAATCACGTAAGCAAATCTCTCCTCAATTGCCCTATCCCGTTTCTCGTTCCCATAGAGCTCTTCCCAAATTTCAAGATTGGCATTTAGTTCCTGAATCAATGATTCCTTCGATAGATATTGACGCGGGCTAAGATCAAGATGCATCACCGGATGCGGATCCCAATCCTCCGAAAGAGAATCAATAGCCAGACCTTTGAATAGATCTCGCCTGCCAAGGAAATAGGATTCCAAGGTGGATAAAAACAGACTCTTTCCAAATCTTCTCGGGCGCGAAAGGAAGAAATATTGCCCTTTGAGCAATCGAGCAATATAGGATGTCTTATCAATATAAAGATATCCTTCTCTTCGGATGGTTTCAAACGTCTGTATCCCCACCGGATATTTTATTTCGNTACCCTTATTCATTTCTATCTTGATGATTTGGAAATTCATTAGCAAAGATAATATATTTCATCAATATATCCTCTTTTCCCTCCGATAATCGCATAAAATTTATTAATTTTGCAGTAAAATCTTGATACAAACCTATACTTTACATGAAAATCAAAATGTTATTGATTGCCGGAGGACTGGCTCTTCTTGCCGGCACCGGAATCTCGTTTGCTCAGAATCATCAGGGAAATGCTTCTGCTGATAGCCAACCGGGAGAGATCTTCTATGCCGACCCCACAGTGTTTGTGGAGAATGGGAAGTATTATCTTTGCGGCACACGCGACTCCCGCCCCGCAGGTTTTGCACTTATCGAATCCACCGACCTGGTGAATTGGAAATATGCCAACCCGACCGACTCCCTGATTCTTCGCGTTGACCCATCACTGAATTATGGCAGTCATGGTTTCTGGGCTCCCCAATTCTATAAGACTCCGGATGGAAAATATCAGATCTTCTATACAGCTAACGAACAGGTGGCAGTGGCCGATTGTGACAATATCGCNGGGCGTTACACTACCTCAAAACCAGAGCCTGTGGATGGTTCGGCACATAATATAGATCCTTTCCTTTTCCGCGACGAAGATGGGAAATATTACCTCTATCATGTGCGTTTCGACCATGGCAATTTCATCTGGGTGGCGGAATATGACCCTGCTACAAGGGAGATACGCAAGGAGACTCTAAAGCAGTGCTTCGCCAACACTCAGCCTTGGGAAAAGACAGATGCCTATCCTTGCGATCCGATTATGGAAGGCCCGGGAGTAGTGAAAATCGGAGATACATATTACCTTTTCTATTCATGCAATCATTTCCTGAGTCCGGATTATGCCGTAGGATATGCCACAGCCCCCACCCCTCTCGGCCCTTGGACAAAGAATCCTAACAACCCCATTATAAACAAGGAGATTGTCGGCGAGAAAGGGAGCGGCCATGGTGATGTCTTCCGCATTCCTGGAGAGGAGAATAAGCTCGGTTATGTATATCATGTGCATAATTCCGATTCCGTAGCCACTCCGCGTCGCACCCGCATCCTCACCCTCAATCTTACTCCAAATAAGAAAAAGAAAGGGATCTTCGATATAACCGCCGACCCCTCATCCATAATAAAACCGAAACTCGACCGTCGCGAGCGGGCACGATTCAATGTTGCCTCCTATAACCTCCGCCAGCAGAATCATAGCGATTCTGTGGCAGGGAATGGCTGGGGACGCCGTTTGCCCCATTTGGCTGATCTAATTCGCTTTCACGAATTTGACATTTTTGGCACTCAGGAGGGATATAAGAATCAGCTTGAGGAATTAAATGCACTTCTACCGGGTTATGCCTATGTCGGTGTTGGTCGCGAGGATGGTATCGACCAGGGTGAACATTCTGCTATTTTCTATCGCACCGACCTATTCGATGTGCTCGACAAAGGTGATTTCTGGCTNTCCGAAACNCCCGANGTNCCNTCAATCGGATGGGATGCAGTGTTGCCGAGAATATGCAGCTGGGCGCATTTCCGCGATAAAAAGAGCGGCAAGGAATTCCTTTTCTTCAACCTCCACATGGATCATATAGGAAAGCAAGCGAGAGTGGAGAGCGGCAAACTTGTGAAGCAGAAGTGCAAGGAATTGGGCAAAGGGATTCCGGCTTTTCTTACGGGAGATTTCAATGTAGATCAGACCCATGAATCATATCGCACTCTCACCTCCTACAATGGATTTGAAGATTCTTTTGAAACGACAGAATTCCGATATGCTCCCAACGGCACCTATAATTGCTATGAGACTGATGGCTTCACAGAAGAACGCATCGACCATATTTTCGTCACGCCGGGTGTTAGGGTAGAGAAATATGGAGTGCTGACCGACACCTACCGTACTCCTGCCAAAGAGAGTGGCAAAACACTTGCTGACGGAAAATATGAATCGCGAGTTCCTTCCGACCATTTCCCGGTAAAAGTCACTGTCAGTTTCTGAGAAGGTTATAAGGTGAATGATTATAATTGAGAAGGGCGCAGAAAGATAGGTCCGGTAATTTTTGAAGATAATCTATAATAAAGTTTTGTAAACATACGTTAATAAGGTTTAGGTTGAATTAATTTTTATGGCGATCCACTCGCTCTTATTAACGAATCATTGAGCAATTCACTCAATTTTTAACAAATCATTGAGCAATTAGCTCGATTTTAAACGAACTAAACTAAGATGAAAAGACTACAAGCGATTATTGCTTCTTCTCTCTTCGCAGTTATCGGGGGATTCTCTGCTTATGCCGGAGAAAATTATACATTCAAATTCACTCCTCAAGCGCGTCTGCTTCTTGATGGCGCTGTGTTTCTTCCGAATAAAGATGATTTTTCCGACGGAGTCTATATCCCTGATGCCAGAATTGGGGCGAATGCATCTTATGGCAACATTTCCATGACTCTTAGCATGGCCTATTTTATGGGTAAGTTTAAATTGATGGATGCCTATTTTATGTGGAAGCCTAATTCCTGGAACACAATCAAGGCGGGACATTTCATCAATCAGTTCGGATTGAATGCTGCCACTTCGAGTTCGCGGAAAGCTTCATTAATCGCACCGATTTCGGATACATTCTTCGGAGTGACTCCCTATAATTTCGGAATCAATTATATCTATTCCAAGAATGAGATTTTTGCAGCCGGAAGTGTATTTACTCCTGCCACCTCCCTTTCCGAGCAACCGATGCAACAAGGGAAGATAAGCATGGGAGTGATGGAACGTTTCGCATGGCGACCATTGAGGGAGAAAGGGAATATTGCCCAGATAGGTTTTTCTTCTCTATATCAAACTCCCGAACATAAGGCGGAAAAGAATGAAGATGGCGTTACGGTTGCTTCTGAAGGTTTCCTGAATTATTCGGCGAATTATCCTACTAAAGTGAATTCGATTTCTCTATTGAAGGCACCGGTGACACACGCCAAGGGGGCCGTGAAAATCTCTCCTGAAATTCTGCTATCCAAAGATCGTTTTGCCTTGGAAGGGCAATATTATTTCATGAATGTGGATCGCGGACATGGTTTCGGGAGCTATAAGGCGCAGGGAGCATATGGGCTTTTCAGAGCGCTGCTTATCGGAGAAAAAGAATACAGCTATTCTTCCGATAAAGCCTATCTTAATTATCCCGGCTCGAAAACCCTGGAATGTATCTTAGGATACGACTACACTAATGCCTCGGATTGCCATTCGGCAATCATGGGAGGGATTTCGAATGATTGGTCGGTTACATTCAACTATTATCTGAATAAATATTTCAATGCTCAGCTACGTTACAGCTACACAGATGTTCGCGCATCGGAATATGTGGCGAAGCGTCATGAAAATATAATCCAAGCGAGATTGATATTCATATATTGATAATCGAAGCATAAAATTTAAGGGAGAAGCGATCTGCGCTTCTCCCTTAAATTTTATGCTTACCAATCCCTTGCAGAATGGTTATGCCTCTTCAGCGGCCTCCTCTTTCTCCTCTTCTGCGAATTTGGTGAAGCCGTTATCCACGAGGATGTTATACCAAGTGAAGAGTTTCTTGATGTCGTTGTTGTAAACGCGGTCGCGGTCGTAATCCTCCACCACTTCCTCGAAGGCTGCTTTCAGACCATCGGTCTTTACCAACTCCTTCACATCGATCTTCTCGCCATTATGCTTTGCATACACCTTGTCGAGGATCTCGCCGAGGGGAGTATCGCCGGATTCAGTGTACATGGCGATGTCGCCGAGTGAGCTGACTTTATCACGGGCATGGATGGGAAGACGCTTCCCTGTGCCGAGCTCCTCTACGATGAGAGTGCCTTTACCCTGAGATATGATTTTGAAAAGACCGGGACGTCCGGTCACTGCTAATATTGTGCGTAACATATCTTTATAATTTTAAATTTCTTCTTAATTTAATATTGCCTGCAGAGAGAATCAATCTGCGATAAGACTGAAAATCTACCGGAATTATCTATTCGATCCAACTTCTCTGCCGGGAGAGAATCAAACTCCATTTTTTGGGTTTCCATCCGCGCCTTAAGATTTTCGGCTGAAATCCCTCCCCTATCCATCGCCCTTTGGAAACGGATATCTTCGGGAGCATCCACCAACCATATCCGAGAGCATAACTCATCAAGACGGGAGGTGTGGAGTATGGCGGATTCCACAAAAATCACCGAAGCCTCGCTATTCTGATCTCTCCATGAAATGATGTCCTCCTTCACGGCGGCATGCACAAGAGTATTAAGCCATTTGCGCTCTTCATCTGAAGAAAAGATTCGATCGGCAAGCAATTTGCGGTTAAGGTTTCCGGCAGGATGATAACATTCTTCGCCGAAACGATCCTTGAGTTTGCAGATTATCTCCTCCGACTCCTCCATTATAGACTTGGCGCGAAGATCGCAATCATAGACCGGAATCCCCTTTGTGCGCAATACTCTTGCCACAACGCTTTTCCCGGCTCCAATCCCTCCTGTAAGTCCGATTATTTCTACCCTGCTCATCACTCAAAGATTCTTATAACTTATAACTCTAATCTCAATCCTTAACCAACGTATATTCTACGTCGCTCTGACCGAGATGCGGCGACGCCACATAGCTCTCTGTCGTGGAAATGGAAAGAGGGATACGGCTCACCGGAGTGCGCTCCACATCATCATAATTCACCGTAACCTTAACGGGGATATCGTGATCGTTGAAATGCGACATCGGCACATAATACGACACCGGCACCACAGCCGGGAACAAAAGAAGAGTCATTCCGGCCGGAACATTGAGAGCCTTCACCGTGGCCATCGCATCTTTCTTCACAAGAGGATCCACTTCAATCCGGATCTTAATCTTAGAGGGAACAATCTTTACTCCGGGGATTGGAGAAAGAGGAACCTCCACCTCTGTTGTCTCCGACATATTGCGCTTCACTATCTTCTCGGTGTAAATCCGATTGATGGTGTCGATGCTGTTGGATACGGAATAGATGCGAACCGAACGCTGCACCGGCTCAGGGATTCCATCTATAACATACCCGGCAGCCGCTGATACATCAGATCTCACAACGATAGGCACACGATGTCCCTTGGCAGTGGTGTAACGAAGGGATAAGGAATCAACAGAAACGGATCCTATCTGGGCCGCCCCTCCAAATACAGCCTTGATTGCAGCATCCAGATCGGTTTTGGAATAGCGGAAATAGGTGTCGGAAGCGAAATCGCGGAAATTAATGATAATCTGGGGGTGACGCATCACTCCGGAACGGAACATGGTGGTGCCCTTGTCGCGGAGAGTGACATGGATATTCTTCGGAGGATCAGTGATGAATGTGACGGAATCCGGCACATTCACAATCTTAAGATCCACATCGAAGGTCTTTGTCACACTATCGTTCATGGCGAGGATAAACCAAAATATAGTCGATACCGCTACAAACGCTAAAAAAACAATGGCGCTGTGAAAACCCTTGGAGGCCTTCACCCTACGCCATTTATCTTTTATCATCCGGAGCTTCTTCCCCATGAATATCTATTTTATTCGCCGGAAACAATCCTTATTTCGACTGAGCCTCAACGATGGGATATACAGAATTCTTGTCAACAGTGATAGAAACATTGGGAGCCACCTCCATATGGATAGTGTTTTCCTTTATTTCGCGAATCCTGCCGTGGATTCCGCCGGCAGTGACAACTTTATCGCCATTCTTCATGGCTTCACGCTGTTTCTTGAGCTCTTTCTGTTTTTTAGACTGCGGACGGATCATGAAGAAATAGAAGATCGCAATCATTGCCACGATCATCAACATTCCTGTCCAGCTGCTTCCCTGACCTGCCTGGGCCTGGAGAAACAATGTGTTCAACTGATTCATTCTTATATTTGTTTATGTAATTTTCCTTGTTCCTTGAGATTTTTAAGCACCGACCCTAAAAGACCGTTGACAAACGCACCACTCTTTGCGGAAGAATAGCTCTTTGCAATCTCGATATATTCATTGATGCTCACCTGAAGAGGGATCTTCGGGAAGTTGAGGATTTCCGCGATAGCCGTTTCGATCACAAGAACATCCATAAAGGCGAGTCGATCGCGATCCCATCGATGTTCTACCAATACCTCATCGATATATCCACGATACTCATCCTTATTCTTAAGCACATATCGGATAAGATCATAGCCGAAACGCGCATCCTCCTCATCCTTGAATTTAGCAAGCACCGCATTTCGATCACCCTCCGAAAGGCGACGGAGAGTCTTGAGAGCGAAAGTGCCCATGATTTCGAGGTCATCGTTCCAGAACACCGAACTGTCTTCGAGAGTCTCCAGGAAATCCTGGTTTTCAAAAATCACCTTCTTGAAGATATTTTTCCAGAAATCAGCATCTTTTGCAGGTGATGAAACAGGATCTTCCATATATTCGGTGTAAACCTCCGATTCCATAATGGCACGAAGCAGGTTCTGCATCATTATGGGTTCTGACTGAATCCATGAGAGTTTGTTTTTCTCCACAAATGAGATGATTTCATCGTTATTTCTAATCTCATTTATAAGAGAATTCTCCACAAACTTCAGATTCGGATTGAGATCTTCGGTAGTGGTGAGAAATTTATGACGGTTCTCATCAAGCTGACGCTCGCGGAGATCGGTAAGTTCCAAGGGGAGTATGAGCAGAAGGAAATAGAGTTCGCGCGCCTTGTCGATAGATTTCGCGAAAGCTTTTGTAGCATCGGTACCGTCGTCTTGGGAAGCAAGGAAATTAGTGAATGTGGTCTCCATCATCTCCTTCATTCTCTCCACCCCCTTGAGGGTGAAGTTTTCACGAGTGGCGATGATATCGTTCACCCCCTTATCGGGCATCACGAAGATATTGAAGATATCCTTCCAAAGACCCTCTTCGGCACCAAGCTCGCCGGATTCGCTCTTCTTCAGCCAGTTTTTATAGTAGGCAGATTCTTTTATAGTCTCTGCAATCCTCTCAGCCGCAGGCTCAAACACGAAATGTGAGGAGCGGTATTTGGCTAAGACAGGCTTGAGCTGATCGTCATTGGCAAGGCGTTTGATAAAACGTGTATCCGCCAAAGGCTCATCGCCTCCACGGCGACGAATGGAATGGGCTATTCTGTTCAGAAGCATGAGCATGTCGAGATAGAGGCTATATGCAAACCTCTTCTCCTTTGTAGGCATGGAAGGCATGCTTTCAAAAGAAAACTTTTTTTCAACCAAAAGATAGGAATACAGTATCTGTATAGCCTTAATTCTAATCAATACGCGATTTATCATAACTCTTTATGAATTTATTCTGACTGCAAATATACAATTTTCCTTTGGATTTCACAAATTATGTCGCTGTCTTACGGCTTCATACATCATCACTCCGGCTGCCACTGAGACATTCAGCGAACCGATTTTTCCGCAGATTGGGATGGCTGCCAAGTCGTCGCATTGCCTCAACACTTCGTCGGAAATACCTGTTTCTTCATTTCCCATCACGATTGCCACGGGAACAGTGTAGTCGGCTTCGGTGTAATCCCGCGCCCCCTTCTCGGTGGCTCCAACCACCCTATATCCATTGGCTTTAAGGAATTTGACTGCTTCGAGAGTGGATTTCTCCCGGCATACAGGCACATAGAGCAGACCGCCGGCAGATGTCTTCATCGCGTCGGGTGTGACGGAAACGCTGTTACGTTCGGGGATTACGATTGCATCCACTCCGGCGCAATCTGCGGTCCGACCGATTGCGCCAAAATTTCTTGTGTCGGTGATTCCGTCGAGCACGATAATGAAGGGATTCCTCCCTTCTTCATAGAAAAGGGGCACAAGGTTCTCCAGTTTCTGATAGCTCACGGGGGATAGAATAGCGATCGCACCCTGATGATTCTTCATTGTGATGCGATTGAGTTTCTCCTGCGGCACTTTCTGCATCACCACTCCATATTCGCGTATCTTCGCAAGGAGTTCTTTAGAGAGGTCGCCGGAAAGATCGCGTTTCACAAGAACCTTGTCGATACTCTTTCCCGATTCTATTGCTTCAATCACGGCTCGAATGCCGTATATATAATTGTTCTTTTCCATTGCTTAAATAATTAATAAGGAGATTAAGGGAGATAAGGGGATTAAGGGAATTAAGGAATCCGTCAACCTGTAGCGGAATTCTTTAAAAGATCGCGGGCATTTCCGAGGGCGGCTTCCGTAACGTTTGTTCCGCTCATCATTCCTGCAATTTCCCTTACACGCTCTTCGGGTGTAAGCTCGCGGACATGCGTATTGGTCTTGTCGTCGCCATCCCTTTTATACACCTTGAAATGACTCCTCCCCTTCGCTGCCACCTGCGGAAGATGAGTGATGGTCATCACCTGCATATCGCGGCTCATAGCCACCATCATCTCTCCCATCTTGTCGGCTATCTCGCCTGATACGCCGGTATCCACCTCGTCGAAAATAATTGTGGGAAGGTGCATTCTGGAAGCAAGAATCCTCTTGAGCGATAGCATCAATCGGGAAATCTCACCGCCGGATGCAATCTTAGCCACTGGTCCGGGGAGCTGATTCTTATTGAAGTAGCAGATAAATTCCACTCGGTCCTGACCCTGTGGGGTGAGTTTTCCGAGCTGGAATGACACTCCAAATTCCATATTCTTCAATCCTAACGGACGCGCCGTCTCATTCAATATGGCAGAGAAATCCTGCGCGGCGCGATGTCGGGAAGCCGAGAGCAGGTCGGCACGCTCTTTGAGCACCTTCCCTTTTGCCTTATATTCACGTTCGAGTTCCGGAAGTTCGCTGTCGCCATAATCTATGGCGCGAAGCTTTTCCTGGAGCTGGTCGCGGAGATCCACGAGCTCGTCAGCATTCTTAACCCGAAACCGCTTCACTGCGTCATAATATTGATTCATCCTTTCGGACGTCCGCGCAAGGGCCGCGGGGTCGGAATCAATTGAAGCTGCAAAGTCTTCAAAGGATTCGCAAATATCTTTAAGCTCGATCACACTTTGTTCGAGTCGTTCGGCAATTGCCGGTCCCTCTTGCTCAGATTCGAACATCTTCATGTCGATCCCCGACACCAGCGATCTCACCTCCCCTAATCTGTCGAGCACGCCATTGTCGTAGCCTCCGAGAAGCGATGCCACAGCAGCCATACGCTCCTTAATATCGTCGGCATCGGAGAGGAGTTCGAAACGCGCCTCTATCTGTTCCAATTCGCCGCGCTTGGGATTGAGTTTATTTAGCTGTTCGAGCTGGAAGCGCATGAATTCGCTGTTTTCCCGCGCTTTCTCTATATTGTCGCGAAGGCGATGAATACGGCTTCGGAGATTCACATATGAGGCAAATTCCTCGAGATAATCTTTCCGCAGGCTATCGTTGTCGGCCATCACATCGATGATTTCGAGCTGCACCTGCGGATCGTTGATCCGAGCATTTGCATGTTGGGAATGAATGTCGATCAGCTGTTCGGAGAGTTGGGAAAGGATACCGAGCGTGACAGGCCGGTCGTTGATGAAAGCGCGCGAACGGCCGTTCTGGGCAATCTCGCGGCGTATGATCACATAACCGTCGTTCCATTCAAGGTCGTTGCGATCGAAATATTCTTTAAGTTCCAAGTCAACTTCTGCAAATAGAGCCTCCACGATAGATTTGCTTCCTCCATCGGAGATCACTCTCGTGTCGGCTCTTCCGCCGAGCAGGAGCGACAAAGCCCCGAGCATGATGGATTTTCCGGCTCCGGTCTCTCCTGTGAGGATAGTCAGACCCTCGCGGAATTCCAATTCGAGACTGTCAATGAGTGCATAATTCTTTATGGTAAGTCGTTCAAGCATCTTTTATCTAATTTTGATCGGGATTCTTTATTTTGTCTATCCGCTGCGATTCGGTGGGATATATAGGTTGGAGGAGATCATATACGCTTTCGCGTTCGGTCTGCGGAGCTTTTGAATAGACATTCACTAATTCGTCGAGCTTGGAATCGCGGAAAATGGAGAGCGCCACCGACATCGGAGCGTTGGCATAGACCCCCTTCAATTCATTAAGCGATTCCGTAATCACAGCCCTCCCTTTGTCGGGGGCTGTAACCATTTCGTCGAGCCCCCGGCGATGATAGTCATATAGAAGCTTGCGCATTCCGGAGGTATTGGCATCCGTGTAGCTGCTCAAGACTGCGGCCCGATTCTTTGTATCTTCAAAGGTGCGCCATCCCACCTCTCCGCTGCTCTGCATCTGCTGCACTATCGAAGAGGCGCGATCAAAATAAGGCTGTCCGCCATTGGGCGAAAAGCTATCAAAATCGAGAGCCAAAAGCAGATAGGCGTAATAGTCGAGAATTGCTATGAGGTTGCTTTCCTCCGTATTTTCATTAAACACCAACGGATCCCCTTCCCTATAATCAAATTCCACCTTAGAATCGCGGAAATTGAAAAGGGTCGTGGTGTAGGTGCTGTTATATACGGGTCGAGAGAGCTGAATCTGGAGATCCCCTTTTATGCGGTCGTCGGTATATTCAGCCACAGTGAGGAAGAGCCGACATTCTATCTTCTCGTTGGGAGAGAATGTGGCGTTGGTGAATTTTGTTTCATTCATATAGTTGTTCATAGCCTCCTGAAGCGACTCGAACACACTTTTGTTGGTTCCCTCTATCTGCTGGCTATTCACCTCCACGTTGCATCTCAATTCCTGCGCATCGGCATCGGGCGCATAGAAAATAAGACCTGCAACAGCAACGCAGGATGATAAAAGCATCCGGGAATAGGATGAGAAAAAGGAGAAGAATGAGGAGAGAATCTGTTTCATCATAGCTTATCTGATTATTTCTTATTTGGCTGTGTTCTTTTCATCGGCCACGCCATCAGCGGCGGCACGATGAGTCATTATCATATCCACGATATCAGCAGCCACTTCCCTTTTGCTCTTCAGCGGGAATGCCACATTGCGATCTCGCGTGATTATTGTCACCTTGTTAGTATCCGTGCGAAACCCGGCACCTTTATCAGCAAGCGAATTGAGCACCACCATATCAAGGTTTTTCTTTTCAAGTTTCTTCTGCGCGTTGGCTTCGCCGTCTTGGGTTTCGAGTGCAAAACCTACGAAAGTCTGCCCCTTTTCTTTCTCTTTAGAAACATTAAGGGCAATATCGGGATTCTTCACAAGGCGGATGGTCATCTCATCCGTGGCCTCACGCTTGATTTTCTGATCGGCGCATACCTCCGGACGGTAGTCTGCCACGGCTGCCGTGAATATCCCCACATCGGCTTTCTTAAATTCCTCTTTAGCGGCAGCTTCCATTTCCAATGCACTTTCCACCTTGATAATCCTGATTGAAGGATTCTCAGGATACGCATTCACCGGACCGGAAACAGCCACGACTTCTGCACCACGCGCGGCACATTCCTCGGCTATGGCGAATCCCATCTTTCCGGAGGAATAGTTACCGATAAAACGCACGGGATCGATCTTTTCGTATGTCGGACCGACAGTGAGAGCCACTTTCATCCCTTTCATATCCTCCTTTCGGGCAAAGAAAGCCTCTACCCTTTTGAGAATCTCTTCGGGTTCGGCCATGCGACCTTTCCCCACGAGATGCGAGGCAAGTTCCCCTTCGGCAGCCTCGATGATCTCCACGCCGTCGGCGGCGAGTGTGGCGAGATTGCGCTGAGTGGATGGGGAGGCATACATATCAAGATCCATAGCCGGCGCCACCATCACATGCTCTTTGGCTGAGAGATATGTAGTGACGAGCATATTGTCGGCAATCCCGTTTGCCATCTTCCCGAGGGTGGAGGCTGTGCAGGGAGCTATCACCATGAGGTCGGCCCAGAGACCGAGATCCACATGGCTATGCCATTCGCCTGTGTTGGCGGCAAAAAAATCACTCACCACCGGCTTTCCGCTCAAGGGGGAAAGAGTGACGGGAGTGATGAATTCCTTTGCAGCAGGGGTCATCACCACTTGCACCTCCGCACCGCTCTTTATCAATAACCTTAAAAGAATCGCCGACTTATAAGCGGCGATTCCTCCTGTTATTCCTAATACAATATGTTTCCCTTTTATCATTTTCCTTGTCTCACTTCGTTATAGAAACGAGTTGCCACATCTTTTGTGTTTCGGGCAAAATCTCCCTGCATCATCCAGGCATAGAATGATGGCTCGCGGCGGAACACCTCTTTCACGGGCTGACCTTTATGCTTGCCGAAGTTCATCACCGGCACATCGTTGTCGTCGAGCACGAAGCGTGCGGCAAGATCGATCCCTCTTCCTGCGCGTGAAAACTCTGCAAGTTTCTCAACATCGTTTTCGAGCGTGTCGTAGCGGTCGAGCTGACTCATAAGCACTTCATAAGTTGCTTTAGTGTCGTTGAGGGCGGCATGGGCTCCTTCAAGTTCCTTATTGCAATAGAATCTATAGGCGGCCACGAGAGTGCGCTGTTCCATCTTATGGAATATATTCTGCACATCCACGAAATTTCTGCCGGAGATGTCAAAATTGAGCCCTACTCTGGCAAACTCCTCTATAAGGAGGGGCACATCGAATTTATTGCTGTTATATCCTGCAATGTCGCATCCGTCGAAGATGGCAAGCAGAGCCTTTGCAATCTGGCGGAATGTGGGTTCGTCTTTCACATCCTCGTCATAAATCCCATGCACGGCGCTTGCCTGCTCCGGAATATGCATCTCCGGATTCAGACGGCGTGCCTTGGTCTCCTCAGTGCCGTCGGGATAGACCTTTATGTAACTCAATTCCACGATACGGTCTTTCACCACGTTTGTGCCCGTGGTTTCGAGATCGAAGAATATGATCGGGCGTTTAAGATTTAGCTTCATAATACTTGCATCGGCATCTGAATTGTGATCACCTCTTCACCCTCCTGCTGTTTGAGGGGGCTATACACTCCGGGGCGTGCAGGATCTGAAAGCTTGATCACCACTGCCTCGTCGTGAAGATTATTTAGAATCTCGATCATGAACTGGCCATTGAAACCGATGGTCATCTTGTTGCCTTCATAATCGCATGAAACATTCTCTTCGGCGGATGTGCCATAGTCGAGGTCCTGCGAAGTGATGTTTATCCCGGCGGTGTCTAATTTGAGCACCACAAGATTTGAAGATTTTGCGGCGAATAGACATACTCGACGCAATGCATTGAGAAGCGACACGCGATCCACTGTGAGGGAGAACGGGCTGTCGGTGGGGATCACGCGGTTATAGTTGGGATATGTTCCCTTGATGAAGAGACAGCTTAAGATGAAGTCGCCAATCTCAAATACTGCCCCTTTGCTGTCGAAAGTCAATTTCACATCAGCGTCATCCTTCCCTATGATGCTTCTGAGAATTGAAGCGGGTTTGGATGGCATGATGAATGAGGCGTCGAAACCGGGGGCGTATTCGCGGTTGATATAGCGCACGAGCTTATGCGTGTCGGAGCTGACGAAAGTTATGTCCCCTTCATGGATATCCCAATAGATACCGGTCATGATCGGGCGCACTGTGTCTGCACTGACAGCGAAGAGCGTGTTTTCGATCCCCTTCTGAGCTATAGAGGCAGGGAAGATGATGGTCTTGGCTTCGGCATCGGGAGTGCGGCTCAATGGATATTCTGCGGCATCCACGCCCATGAAATTGAAATGGCCGTTGAGGAAGCGGATATCCACCTCTTTTGTGTCATCGTTGATCACAAAAGTGAGGGGCTGGCTTGAAATCTCTTTAATCACTTCCAAAAGGCGCTTTGCAGGCACGGCGATCTCTCCGTCGCACTCGCTTTCTGTGATTTCCATATAAGCGGTCATCACATTTTCCTGGTCGCTGCCGGTGATGCTGAGTCGGTCGCCCTCCACTTTAAGAAGGAAATTATCGAGGATCGACAATGCGTTTTTGGCGTTGATAACCTTGCTCACAGCCTGAAGCTGATTCTGAAAGGTTTTGCCGGATACATTGAATTTCATATCTTATGTTGCGTTGTTTTGTTATCTTGGTTTAGGCTATTCCTGTTCGGGCATAGCAATTCAATATGCAAAGATAACAAAATTTAGCCATATTCTTTATTTTTATCCCTCTTTTTATTTAAATCTATAATGAAACCTTTAGCTCCGGGAGCGAACGGGCTATGATATAGGCATACATTGTGATGAGGATATGCACCGCCTCGCGAAGATCATCGTCGGCTATCTCGGGCGCGCTGTGAGCCTCATCATTTCTCCATTCCCTCACCTTCTCCAAGTAGTCACGGAATCGGTAATATCTGGAGTCGGTGGTATGCCTCAAGTTTCTAAGCCATTCGTGCCCGAAGATGCAATCGGCGAATGTGGCATTATCAGCCGATGCCGCCCGATTGGTGACTTCCCGGTTATTGATTATGTAGTAAAGCTTTTTGAGGAATGGCTCGAACTTCCCCACCAATGTGTTGAAATTCACGCGGCGCTCCAGTTCGCTCAACCTATCGTTGCAAAGCAACTGATTGAAGGAATGGATCAACAGATCGTTTGCTCCGTTCAACTTCGGTTTTGCCACACGCTTCTGAATCACATTAATGAGATATTCAGCCACTTCATCCAGACGGCGCGATGTCTGTGCGAAAGCCGTAAATTCATCTTTAATCTCCTCCGCAATCTTTTCCGACAGACGATGCAGGTCGAGCTCTATTCCGCTCTGCTGATTGTTGCGGAGAGCCAAGTCGAGGATGCTGCGGATATATTCTCGTGCAAAGGGGGTGTCGTTGGCTAATTCCTCGAATATATCTATCCCTTTCTCGCTTATATCCAATGACAGGCTCTGCGCACGGTCGGAGCAAAGCTCGCGCAACACGCTATACGAGTTATCGCTCCTGATAGCCTCATTTATCTCTTGGTCGGCGAGTATCATATTGTTGAGCGGACGAAGCACAACATCATGCTCTTCTAAGAATCCCTTATATGGCTCATTCACTATATCAAGAATCTCACGCAAGGAGCGCTTCTCATCCTCTTGGGGCGCCTTGACATCTCCGATTCGCGAGGATTTGAGAGCAGCATCCTCCTCTTCAAGAGTGATTGTACCATCCTGAATCATCTGAAGGCGAAGTTTATTGAGATCCACTCGGTCGAGAATCTCCATCGGGAGTGTCTCGCGGGTGTATTGCAATCGAGGATACAGCGCGCGCAGGAAGACGTATTCCCTCTCAAGTTCGGGATCGCAATACGTTAGAAGCTGAGCCATGAAGCCATAGCTTCGGATATAACGGTTCACCAATTTGCGGAATCTATCTTTATCCTCATTGCGAAGGGGGGTCTCCCTTTCCTTGACAATTGCATTGCACACCGAAACAGCTGAGGCAACATCTTGCTTTATCATGGCTTCCACCACCTGATCCCGCTCTGCATCGCTATATATCTTGAATCCTTTTATATCATCCAGCAGAGAGTATAGGCGCTGGGTATCAACCTCGCCGGTGAGGATTGTGGTCTGATAATATTTTTGGAATGCTTTCTGCACAGATTCGGCATCGTTGCGGAAGTCGATCACCATTGTATCCTCCTTCTTCACTCCCCCTTTGTCGTAGCAGCGGTTGAGGCGTGAAAGGGTCTGAATGCATTGTATTCCTCCGAGCGATTTATCCACAAACATTGTGTGGAGCAAGGGCTGGTCGAAACCGGTTTGAAATTTATCGGCCACAATGAGAAGACGATAGTCGGGCGTATCGAAGGTCTCGCGTATTTTATCATCCTTTATCCCCCATCCGTTCATCTTATCTTCTGTATATTTAGTGCCGTCGGGGAGCTCCACTTCTCCTGAGAATGCCACTAAGGTCTTGAATTCATTATCATATTCTTCGGCAAGGAGCTGATCGAATATCTTTTTATAGACCACGGCCGATGCCCGGCTGTCGCTCACAAACATAGCCTTGGCTTTCCCTCCTATCTTATTGCGGGTGTGCTGCATGAAATAGCTCAACGCAAGCCGGGCTTTCATCATCATATTCTCCGGCTCTGCATTCAGTTTCTTAAGAATGAGCGCCACTGATTTCTTCTCGCCGTAAAGCTCTTCCGAATCTTGGGCCACTCCTTCGGTGGTCAATGCCATTGTAGGATGCGGTGAATTCTTTTCCACATATTCAAACATAGTTCGGTAGGTGGTGTAGTTTCTCAGCACATCAAGGATGAATTTCTCATCAATGGCTTGCTTCATGGTGTAATAGTCGTGGGCTTCATACCCTTCAGGAGTCTTTTTGCCAAAAAGAGCGTATGTCTTGTCTTTGGGCGTGGCAGTGAATGCAAAATAGCTTATATGACCCATCTGCTGACGCTGTGTCTGCATATAGGCCATGAGGGCATCCATCTGGTCTTCATAGTTCTCGGCATCGGTTGCTTCCATGGCTGCCTGAATATCGGCATCTGTGGAAAGGGCGGCGACTATATCCTTTGCACTTTCATTCCCTATCGCTGTGTGTGCCTCGTCGATTATCACGGCATAGTTGCGATGCTTCTCGCGTTTGAGTTCGGCGAGCGCATAACTGAATTTCTGCACCGTGCTGACTATTATTCTCCCCCCTTCATTTATCGCTTTGGCAAGCTTCTTCGCCCCCCGGCGAATATCTTTCACCACTCCTGCCTCCGTGGCGAAGGCATTCACATCGTCGGCCATATTCGCATTGAGCACGATGCGGTCGGTCACCATAATCACGGAATCAAACACCGGTGTCTGATCGGGATTCACAAGGTTTACAATCTGATGGGCGAGCCATGCCATAGATTTTGTCTTTCCCGATCCGGCGGAGTGTTCGATAAGATAGTTATGTCCCGGCCCATCCTGCTCCACCCATTTCACAAGATTTCTAACCACACGCAATTGATGGTAGCGAGGGAAATATGTGATATTTTTGCCATTTGATTGCACATTCTTTATAAAATGGTCGATAATATTGAGCAAAGAATCGGCCTGCCATATATCGCGCCAAAGATAGGATGTGGCGTAATCCCCCTCCACCTGCGGATTCACCGAATCCACGTTGAATGGAAGGAATGCTGTGTCTTCTCCATTTAGGAAAGTGGTCATGAATGCATAGTTGTTATCCACCACAAAATGCACCAATGCCGTGCGCAGCATCTCATTCTTAGGATCACGGTCGTGGCGATACTGCCAGATCCCATTGGTATAGTTCTGGCCTGTGCCTTCATTTTTCAGTTCGGCAGTGATGATAGGAAATCCATTAAGGAGGATGCAGAGGTCGAGCTCATTATTCTTATTTCCCTTTTCAAGGGAATATTTCATCTGTCTCACCACGGCGAATCGGTTGGCGAGATATAGTTCATGAAGGGCAGAATCTTCTCCGGCAAGCGTGGGCTTTGTTTGCATCAGTTTGATTGGGATTCCCTGAATTCTCAATCCCTTGCGAAGGATATCCACCAATGAGTGCCCATTACGCAGTTTGGAATTATAATCCTTGATCACGGCATCCAGAGCGGCATCATCGCTTTTGAAACGTTTGATCATCCTGGCCCACGTATCAGTTTGCGATCTGAGGAATTGATAAAGCATATCGGGATCCACCAAGCGTTTGATATCGAAATCACCCGGCTTGCGTGAGATATATTGAGGAGAGGCCAACAAGGCAGCCTCTATATAAGATTCAAAATAAGTTTCGTTGTCGATGTTCATATTGCTTTTGCTTTTAATTGGGAGTTATGGGAGATCTGAGAGAACTGGGAGATATGGGAATGCCATCACATCCTCCCATTACTCCCATTACTCCCATTGCTCCCATTGCTCCCATTACTCCCATTACTCCCATTCTGCCTGCCGGGCTCCGGCCTCCCATTATTCCTATAATTTCTTCTTGCCTGGCTCATCTGCTCTCGGATTCCTCCATATTGCAAGAAATCGCGCTTTTGGCGCTCAATCAGCCCATACAGAAGGCGATCACACTGATGAATCAGAGTGATTGCGATATTCGCTATCGTTTCATCCGACCGCTCCGGAAAACGTCTGATGATTTCTGAAGAATCACGCTGCTTTCGGCAGAATCCTTTAGTCTGAGCAACTTTCTCGCTATCCTTTCCCCACATCTCGAGATTGCGCACACGAAGATAATCCTCATAATCTATCAGAAGCTCCTGAAGACTTGCCTTCGCCACATTAGTCAACTTTATCTCCGTCTCTTTGGAAGTTGAACCGGCGGCACTACCCTCCGCAATATTCTGCTTTCCGCTGCGGGCAGCCTGCACCATCTGATCCACCGTGCGATCACCCTTGGAAAGAAATCGGGCGGTGAAATGGAAAGTTATATCGTATATTATCTCAGCCAACTGATAGGCTCGCAGATTTCGGTAAAACCCTTGCTGAGGAATAAATCTTCCTTGATCCATAATCTCAAATCTTTAGAATGATATTTAAGAATCGTCAATTTAGATCACTTTCCTTTTACCTGTCACCACCTCGGAGATGATCGACTGCCGAAGCTCCTTCAGCGTCTCGCGCTTCTTTACCAACTTCTCTTTCAATCCATCTATCTCACCACATTTCTTGTCAAGATAGTCGGCGATAGACTGCTGCTCAGTAAGAGGAGGGAAAATAATAGATAAATTTTCTATCGTTGAGGAAGCTATGACGGGTTGGGCAGATCCTCCACCATATTGATTTAAGTTCATACTCTCAAACAATAAACACAACCATCCATAATCAAATTCCTGTCCTCCTAATACTTTTGAACTAATTAAAGCATGTTCCGAACACCAAATTCTTTCGTTAGTGTAATGGACATTCCCACATAACGCCCCAACACGTCCAATTAATATCCTTTCACCACTATAATTAAATTTATCAAACCTCCCTCTGTATCCATTAGCTCCATAAACTGGATATTCGGCTGTATCGATAAATTGCTCAGAAGTAATTGTATCTCCACTACTAAACCTAACCAAATATTTGACTTTTAAAATCTCCCAATGCTCCGGCACCTCCCCTATCCAATCAATTCCGGATTGCTTTAAGGGAACATCCGGATTCAATCCGCGAGTTACAACTCTTGAAATCTCGCTATGCTTCAACTCGTCGATCAACTCAATCTCCCGATCTACCTTCGCTATCGCCGCATCAATCTCACTACACTTCTCATCAAGCCATGTAGCTATCGCCTCTTGTTCAGAATAAGGAGGTAAAGGAAATTTAAAATTTGCAAAATTTGATGTAGAAATTTCCAAAAATGTTGCACCCGAACCTAATATTTCAAATTCTTTTGTAGCTATTCTACACAAATAATAGAAGTAATTACTAACTGTTTTCGACTTTGGAACACAGGCTATACACCCTTGATTTGTACATAATGGATTCTTAGCTAAACCAACAGTTCCTATCGGGGCACGCTTAGAAAAAATTAAACTTTCTGCTGGAACAATTTCAGTTGCACATGAAGCTAATCCATCTTTTGTTATATTTTTTCTACCCCGATTTATATAATGATCATCTGTTTTATAATCCGCAGGTGTAACCCAAATAATTTCACCATCCCAATATTCTCTTCTTTCAGTTTTTGGGGTTGCTCCTGCATATAACCTAAACGAATTTTTAATTGCCGCAGTCTTCCAATGGCTCGGAATCTCTCCAATCCAATCTATTCCGGATGGCTTATATGAATCGTAACGTTGTTTCATCTTGCTTCGGAAATAAGGGTTTGCAATGCGGAAGTGGTGTCGCTTTCGAGAGCCATTAATTCAGCAAGTATCTCGGAGCTGTCGCGAAGAGGTGTATAGCGATAGAACAGACGTGTGAGAGGAAATTCACATCCTATCTTATCCTTCGAAGGATCGTGCCAAGCATCGGGCACAAAGGGCAACACCTCGCGCGCGATATATTCATCAATATCCTCTTTCATAGGAATGGTCTCAGTGTCGGTTAGAGCAGGATCAATCGCCATTCCACTCTTAGGATCTCCAGGAGTATTATATACGATTTCAGCATCGGGCCAAATCAAGCCAAATGTATCGCGGATAAACTTAATGACGCTCTTAGTGAGTTTGATATGCTGGCCAATAATGGAAAATACCTCTGCATCATCCATATCGTGGGCAGGGAATTTAATTGTTGCAATCTTCCGTAAAAGATCTGCATTGCTCTTCTTTTTTTCTACTTTAGCAAAGTCCAAAGCCTCTGCATCCGGCATACAGTAATGGAGACGCAGAGGACGGTGGATAGTGACTGTGGTGTAAAGGAAATCTTCGACATCCATCAGGCGCGCCACTTTCACCTCCTCGTCATCCGGAAGAGAGGCATCGTCGAAATTTCCATATATTTCAAGAATCTCCTCAATAGCTTCATCGGGTATCTCATAACGTTTCTTACCCAAACTGCGTTGGAGAAGTCGAGCATAGCGGGGATGTGTGGCATCAATCATCAACACCTTGCCGCGACGCTGTTCCGGTTTGTTGTTGTCGAGAATCCAAAGATAGGTGGAGATATCTGTGCCGTAAAAGAGATTTTTCGGAAGAGCCACGATGGCATCAAGCAGGTCACGGTCCATGAGCATCTTGCGGATCTCGCTCCATCCGCTGCCGGCTGATCCATTGAAGAGAGGCGACCCATTAAGCACTATCCCTATCCGCGAACCGTTAGGATCCATCTTGCTGATCATATGAAGCAGGAAAAGGAGCGATCCATCGGATGTGGAGGGAAGTCCCACAGAGAATCGTCCATCGCTTTTCGCTGCATCCTCTTTCACTTTCCCTTCAATCTTTTTCCAATCCACGCCGAAGGGAGGGTTGGCAAGCATATATCCGAAGTGCTCTCCCGGAAATTGATCATTGGCCAATGTGTCGCCGAGCGCGATGTTACGGTCTTTCTCCAGATCTCCTTTGATGAGAAGATCCGACTTGCAGATGGCGTAGGTTTTCTCATTGAGTTCCTGCCCGAAAAGATACACTTTCATATCCTTGCGATCTGTCATCTGCTGGAGATATCGTTTCCCTTCGGTGAGCATTCCGCCGGTGCCGCAGCAGGGGTCGTAGATCTGGAAATGCTTCCCTATCGTATTCACCTCGGCCTCGCGCCCATGCATCACGAGCGACACTAACAGACGCACCACCTCGCGGGGTGTATAGAACTGTCCGGCTTTAGTATTGGTTGTTTCCTTTGATTTCCTGATAATGATCTCGAAGATTGTGCCCATCATTGCATTATCCACCTTGTCGGGGTGCAGGTCGGCATTATTTACGAAACTTTCTGTAACCTGAAAGAGCAGGTCGTTACGGTCGAGGCGTGAATATATGCGTGTGATATCGCCATTCTCCCCATCCTCCTGAGTGAAGGCAAGGAGGATGTTACGCACATTGGGGGTGAACCCGTCAAGATATGCCTTGAAATTGTCGGCAAGCATCTTGGGCTGGGCCAAGAGTTTATTTAGGGAGAGTCCTGAGGTATTGAAGAATGTAAGTCCATTACGTCGCATAAGGGCCATCAGCATCACCTCTTTTTTCTCTTCGGGGAAGGCTCGGTATTGCTGATAGAGTTCGTCATATCTGTCCTGCAACACGCAATCGAGACGGCGAAGAAGTGTGAAAGGGAGGATCACGTTCTCCACTTCCGTATCGTCATAGACACCTCTAATAATCTCCTTGATGTTCCAAATCATTCCGGCAAGTTCCTGTTCTGTCATATCTTGAAAAGGGTTAGTTCTTTTTTATTATATTGATATGCAAAGATACAAAATTTTGCCGATTATCCTCAGCTTTTTTAACAATTATCTGTGAGATAAAAGCAGATTAGACCTGTCGGTCGTGGCAGATGGGAGCAGACTCTTCTGTGTACGGACTTATCCGCGCCTGAATAAGCCATCAGGCTTATTCACGATACCCTTCAAAAATCAATTTTAATCCATCCATCTTATAGATAAAATATTTTCTCTCACAGAGTTACACTGAGGCACAGAGTTTTTCTTATGCCTTGGCATGGTTCTTTCCACAGAGGGGAACATGCCTTAGCATGGAGATCTCAGAGCTGAGACAGGTATTTTTTTTGACAATAGAACTTGAGGACAGGAGTTTTTATTGACAGGAGAACAGTAGAACAGGAGTTGATTGTCAAAGGGGGTATCCCGGCTCTGTGGGCTTAATGCGAAGCATTCCTCCCTCTGTGGGAAAAACCGAAAGAGGGATTATCTAAAGCAGTGACTCTGTGTTTTCTCTGTGAGAGCCCCATAAATTCGTTGTCGTTCTGAGATCCTTCCCAAAACCGGCAGGTTTTGTTATTCCATTACATATCACTGATTTTTTTAAAAGTTCTGCGAAAATTCGGTGAACTTCTTTTATTTCTGCGATCACATTTATACCATGATGCGGTAAATTTCTCTCACAAACAAAGCTCGGATATTACTTAAATGTGGATATTAAAGGAAAAAAGTATGTCTGCTCTCAAATAAAAATAGATCTCATTGGGGATTTAGGAGGATAGTCATTTAAACTAATTTTAACAAATATTCATTTCATTCATAAATTCTTCCACTACATATAAATCTCCTTGGAGATACATTCCCGTAGAACGATCATGAAAATTTCTACATGTTTTGCTTCTATAAAACATTCGCAATGCATCCATATCCGGAATTTTAAGTAATTCGGATATCTTTGCAACTATCATTCCAATTCTGGCCGAACGCAATATGATTCGCCCCCTATGAATTTTATCTTGGTTCATATCTTTTCAACAACTACACAATCAGTAAAGCTTAAATATTCATCAAGAAGCACCTGATTGGTTATACATATTTGATTATTGGGCTTAAGATATTTCAATCTTTCAATCGCCTCAGCACGAGAGATGAATCCTGTCATATAAAGATCGATCGTGTCAACTACCCTATCATCTGCCACTCCTCCCTCTATATAATCATAATCTTTCCATAAAAGTTGACCAAGTCGATTGCCTACCACAAAATCAAGCCAATCTTCATTATACTCATTAAAAATGACATATCTATCCCCTATCTGACTTAGCAACTCTTCTTTTCTAAGCAAATATTTATTAATTACAGGGGCCTTTCCAAACTTATTTGACCTCCTTATTGCCCAATTAATAGCTTGATCATATATATCCGTTAGATAAAATCCCGGTCCAAAATCAAGCTGAGTACGACTATGGACAACATCAGGGGTAGGAATATGGTCAACGCCCGCATGATATACTTCTATTACATCAATCATATTTCATTCAGATTATTTTCCCATATATTAAGTGTCTGGATAATATCCTCGGTTATATTATCTCTGCTTTCGAGATGAAGCACATTATAACATTTAATTATATACCCATCTATTAATCCAACCCTATCCAAACGATCAAATATATCCTGATAATCACATTCAAGCCTATCTGCAACCCATTCTATACATGAAGCTGCAAACATTAAGATCTTTTGCTTCTCATCAATTTTTATTATTTCAGGAGCCATATTCAACTAACAATTAAAATAAAATTTGCCAACACAAAAAGTCGAATTACATTATCTCCTCAATTAAAGGATCTTCGATGTTTCTCGTTTTTGAAGAGAAGTTTGCGCCGATAAGGAAAACTTTACGGCTGTCAGTGAGATATTGACGAGGGTATTCCTTATCTTTTATTTGATTCAATGCCTCAATTGAGGAACCATCAAATTTCAATTCAATAATATAGATATATTTTGAGGTGCGTATAAGCATATCAATTCTGCCGTTTGACGTATGAACCTCTGCATTAGTTTTTACGCCAATCAAAGAAAGAAGAATATAGAATGCATTTTGAAAATTGTTCTCATTATCCATTTTCAAATCATACGGCACGGACGCAAAATACGTCTCAAGATAGCGCATCATATCCTTAGGGCGCCCAAGAAGAATGCTGTTGATGATATTTTGAACCACCGACTCCGTTGATCCCCTTTTTACTTTTACATAATAAGGCAGGATATCCTTAAAAATTCCTGCTGTGACCTCTTTATTCGGTATCCCTAAAGTAAAAAGTCCGGTGGAGGAATCGTAGTTCTTTATTGTGAGATAACCGGTCTGGCATAGAAGCGCCAATGGGTCTAAACTTTGCAGGTCAAGCCCGGAAAGAGTGTCAATGTCGCAATGAGTGTTGAAAACATTCTCTAAGTCGGCATCTATCTTTTTTAATGATTCCGCTATTATTGTGGGCATCCCTGTATGATTCCAATAATTCTGGATCCGGCCATCATTCATAGCATTCAGCACCGACCAAGGATTATATATATCGCTTCCTGTTATTGCGAAGCGATATCCATCATAATTTTCCTTGATTATATTTAGGGTTTCCTGATAATCGAATGAATTTTTTCTTGCTATATTTTCTATTCCTTTCTGGAAATCGCTGATCAATTCCATCTCCGTGATGCCGCATATATCCGCGAACTCATCAGTGAAGGTTATATCCTTAAGATTATTAAGATCTGAAAAGATACTTAATTTGCTGAAACGGCTTACACCCGTAAGGAAGACCAAGCGAATATAGTCGGCACAACTTTTGAAATTGGAATATAGTCCGGATAAAGCCTCTCTATAATGATTGAAATTTGATTCATCATTAAGATTGCCTACGAGAGGATGATCATATTCATCTACGAGGATCACCACACGCTTTCCCGTCTTCTCATACGCCGATTTTAGGATATTACGGAATCTTACGGATAGATGGTCCGATTTATATTTCACCTCATATTTCTCCTCCCATTGGGTAAAGATATCGTCTAAGGCGACATTCAATCGGTGAGGCTCAGCAAAACGATCGGTGCTTAGATCCATACGAAGAACCGGATAAGATTCCCAATTCCATTCCATAGTATCAGCATATAATCCCTTAAAGAGAGATCTCTCCCCTTCAAAGAAATATTTTAAAACGGAAAGAAAAAGACTCTTACCGAATCTACGGGGACGCGCAAGAAAATAGTATTGCCCTCCATTTACGATTGGCTCAATGAATCGGGTCTTATCAACATAGATAAAACCTAACTCACGAAGAGTCTTAAAATCTTGCTGCCCGATTGGATATTTCACAGTTGCTTTCACCTACTTGTCTTTTAGATTACAAATATAAATAAAAAAGATGAGTATTCTACAAGACTCCATCCATTTTTCTAAAGGAATTCATCAATCTTGACCTTTCTTCTCGTTGATTCGCTTCCGAATGAGCCTCACCACCCATAGAAGGAGAAGCGCACCAATCAGGGCGCTGATTAAGGCGCCGATGAGATTATAGGCGGCAAAGCTTATCACACCGAACAACCAGCCGCCTAAGATTGCTCCTACTATTCCTATCGCA
Organism: Bacteroidales bacterium; assembly: GCA_014800245.1. GTDB lineage: Bacteria > Bacteroidota > Bacteroidia > Bacteroidales > Muribaculaceae > Lepagella. Next base: position 98,195 of record JAAVGM010000019.1, read on the forward strand.
AGGTCGATTTTCCATCCGGATCCTTTGTCTTTTAACACGCCGGCAACTATTAATCCTATCACTATCCCTATGAGTAAAAACCAAATATAATGCATAACTTCCAATTTTTAATAATATATCCCTTAAAATAATATATCCCTTAAAACGTCGGGATAGCGGAATAGTTTAAAAATAAGGAACGAGGATAAGCATAAAAAGAAAAAGGCCACACGGAAAAATCGTGCGGCCTTATATTTTGAAGCAGAAGCGAATTACTCAGATACAACCTCGAATTCAATTTCTGCAACTACGTCCTTAAGGAACTTAACTGTGGCTTTGTAAACACCAACCTCCTTAACAGGCTCCTTGAGAACGATGAGCTTGCGATCAACATTGTGACCTGCTTTCTCAAGAGCGTCTGCAATCTGGATTGTGTTAACAGAACCGAATACAGTGCCTGTAGCGCTTGTCTTGGCACCGATAGTGAGTTTTACACCCTCAAGAGCAGCTGCTGCAGCCTCAGCCTCAGCACGCATTTTTGCAATCTTGTGGGCACGCTGCTTCTGATCCTCAGCAAGACGCTTGAGAGCGGCAGCAGATGCGATGATAGCGATTCCCTGGGGGATGAGATAATTGCGGCCATAACCGTCCTTAACCTCAACCACATCATCCTTGTAACCCAAATTGGGCACATTTTCTTTAAGTATTATCTTCATTTGTGTTGTGTCTTTAATTAAAAACGATTATTTCATCAAGTCGGTCACGTAGGGAAGAAGTGCGAGGTGACGTGCACGCTTTACAGCCTGTGCCACACGACGCTGGAACTTGAGAGAAGTACCGGTGATACGACGGGGAAGAATCTTACCCTGCTCGTTGAGGAACTTCTTAAGGAACTCAGGATCCTTATAGTCGATATACTTGATGCCGCTGCGTTTGAAACGGCAATATTTCTTCTTCTTAGTGTCAACTGAGAGGGGAGTGAGATAACGGATTTCGTTCTGTGCTGCCATGATTATGCCTCCTGTGTTTTAGCTTCAGCCGCAGCCTCAGCGGGTTTCTCATTTGCTTTCTGTGCTCTCACTTTGCGACGCTTTTCAGCATATTCCTGTGCGTATTTGTCGAGACGGAATGTGAGGAAGCGAAGAACGCGCTCGTCGCGGCGGAACGCTGTTTCGAGTTTCTTCACGATTGTGGGCTCACCCTTGAACTCAACCAATACGTAGAAGCCTGTTGACTTCTTCTGGATAGGATATGCGAGCTTGCGCAGACCCCAAAGCTCTTCGCTGACAATCTCACAGTCGTTTGACTTGAGAACGTCGTTGAACTTTTCTACCGCTTCCTTCATCTGGTCGTCAGACAAAACGGGAGTTAAAATGAAAACGGTTTCGTAGTAATTCATACGTTTTACAAATTGTTAATTGTTAATTTATCAAATCTCGTGCCTTCCGAATCTCTCCTTCGGGCATAAAAATTTGCGGCGGTTTCCGCCTTTGGAGCATCCTCCACGCGAAAACCGCCGCAAAGTTAATAAATTATTTTCATTTATACAAATAATCTGAGAGTTGATCTGCCATGAAGTTTTCGATGAAGCTTACGTGCTTAGCCACTTCTGCCTGACCATACTTCACGAACACATGGAGCGAACGACGGCTTTCTTCGTCGCGCTGTGCATCTGAAAGAAGAAGGTAGCCCATGATGGTATAGCCTGCCATCTCCACGAGACGACGCGCCATGAAGTCGAGAAGTTCATCGTTCTTCTCCCCTACTACCTTCTCTACGGCTGCGGCATACCGCTGAGCCATGAAGTCGAGGGTAGCCTTTACATTCTCGTCTTCGGCTGCCACCTGCATATCCTGCTGCTCCTTGATCCAGTTGAGGTAAGTGCCGGTGGTGACGTGGCGGATAGCCGCTACTACCTGAAGCTGAGTCGTACCCTCATAGATTGATGTGATGCGTGCATCGCGATAGATACGCTCGCAAGCGTAATCTTTCATGAAGCCCGAACCGCCATGAATCTGGATTGCATCGTAGGCGTTCTGATTACAGAATTCAGAAGTCATACCCTTGGCGAGGGGGGTGAATGCATCGGCAAGACGGCTGTAATATTTAGCCTCTTTCTTCTCATCCATCTCAAGCTTGCGCTCTTTTGCAATGTCGTCGTAGATCTTGTAGATATCCACGAAGCGTGAGCAAGCGTAGAGAAGGGTGCGGCTTGCGTCGAGCTTGGCTTTCATTGTGGAAAGAATCTCAGCCACGGCAGGGAAATTGATGATCTCCTTGCCAAACTGCTTGCGCTCCTTTGCATATTGGAGAGCCTCGCGATATGCGGCTTCGCTGATACCGACGCTCTGTGCGGCAATGCCGAGACGGGCGCCGTTCATGAGGGCCATCACATACTTGATGAGACCAAGGCGGCGGCTGCCTACAAGCTCCGCGGGAGCATCCTTATATACGAGCTCGCATGTGGGGCTCCCTTTGATACCCATCTTATTCTCGATGCGACGAACGTCAACACCGCCGTTGCGCTTGTCGTAGATGAACATTGAAAGACCACGGCCATCCTTTGTGCCTTCCTCGGAACGAGCAAGCACCAAGTGGATATCAGAGTCACCATTGGTGATGAATCGCTTCACCCCGTTGAGCACCCATGAGCCGTCCTCTTTCTGAGTGGCCTTGAGCATTACCGACTGAAGGTCGGATCCGGCATCAGGCTCGGTGAGGTCCATCGACATTGTTTCGCCCTGACATACGCGAGGGATATATTTCTCCTTCTGTGCGTCGTCGGCAAATTCATAGATTGTCTCGGCGCAGTCCTGGAGACCCCAGAGGTTTTCAAACCCTGCATCGGCACGGCTCACCATATCGGCAGCCATGATGTAGGGGGTGATGGGGAAATTAAGACCGCCAAGACGACGAGGCATTGACATACCCATCAAGCCGGCCTTGCGGCAAGCGTCGAGGTTCTTCTTTGTGCCGTCGGCGTAAACCACGCGGCCGTTCTCCACATGAGGACCCTGATGGTCAACATCCTCAGCATTTTCAGCGATGATATTGCCACACAAGTCGCCCACGATGTCGAGCACACGGTCATAGCTGTCGATTGCATCCTCATAGTTGAGGGGTGCATAGTCATATTTTTCTGCATCCGCGAAGTTGCGTTCTTTCAGCTTCACGATCTTCTCCATCAAGGGATGCGTGAGATGAAGCTTGAATGACGGATTGTCGTTATAGAAATTTGCCATTGCCTTATTTCGAATTCTTTTTATAATACTTGATTAATTTGGGCACCACATCTTCCACCTTGCCTGTGATCACATAGTCGGCAATCGCATTGATCGGAGCGTTGGGATCAGTGTTGATGGAGATGATGATTGATGAATCCTGCATACCGGCGATATGCTGGATCTGGCCTGAAACGCCACATGCGATGTAGAGCTTCGGACGCACGGTAACACCAGTCTGACCGATCTGACGGTCATGGTCGGCCCATCCGGCATCCACAGCGGCGCGGGTTGCGCCCACTTCGCCACCGAGCACATCGGCAAGCTGTTGGAGCATCTCGAAGTTTTCCTTGCTTCCCATACCATAGCCTCCGCATACGATGATCGGGCTTCCTTTGAGGTTTACTTTGGATTTCTCGATGTTGCGGTCGATCACCTCTACAACGAAGTCTTCCTTGTTGGTGTATTTGTTCACGTCGAGATCCACCACTTCACCTACATAGTTGGAATCCTTCACCTCTTTTTTCATCACGCCTTCGCGAACGGTAGCCATCTGAGGACGGCACTCGGGGTTGACGATCGTAGCCACGATGTTACCACCGAATGCGGGACGGATCTGAAGAAGAAGATCCTTATATTCTGTGCCTTTGGGATCTTTATGGTCGCCGATTTCAAGAGAAGTACAGTCGGCAGTCAGACCGCTGTGGAGAGCGGAAGAAACACGCGGACCTAGGTCGCGGCCGATTGAGGTGGCACCCATGAAGGCGATGCGGGGTTCGATCTCCTTGAAAAGGTTGATGAGGATTGAGCTATGGGGAAGAGAAGTATAGGGATAAAGGCGCGCATCCTCCACCTTATATATACGGTCAACGCCATAAGGGAAGATCTGCTTCTCGATATCCTTCAGGTTGTCGCCTGCCACAACGGCTTCAAGCTTGATGCCGAGCTTATCGGCGAGCGCACGACCTTTTGTGAGGAGCTCAAGGCTGACGTCGGCCACCTTGCCATCCTCATACTCGCAATATACGATCAAATTATTCTTGTCAGTTGCCATTTCTTTTAGCCTATTGTGTGGTTAGCGATTAATTCCTTGATGAGGTTTTCGAGTTCCTCATCGTTATTCTCTACGCGACGGGCATCCTTAGCAGTGAACACCACATTCTCTATCCCCTTCACCTTTGTGGGCGAGCCGGCAAGACCGCACTGTGAAAGGTCGGCCTCTACGGTCTGGGTGTTCCATTCATTGATGGCGAGATACGGACGCTTCTCAATGAAGGCCTTCTTCTCTTCGTCTGCACCGATCTCCGAGGGGGAAGCAGCGTATTTATACTTCTGGACGTTGCGTGCATTGCGCGGACGGCATTCATCGGCCGAACCGTTCACGGTCACTACGAGGGGAAGAGGCGCTTTCACTGTTTCAACACCGCTCTCGATGCGACGTTTGATGAGGGCTTTGCCATCTTCTGCAGAGATGATATCTTCTGCGTATGTCACCTGGGGAAGACCGAGTTTCTCAGCAATCTGGGGACCCACCTGGGCTGTGTCGCCATCGATAGCCTGACGGCCGCCGATGATGAGGTCATACTTACCAATCTTGCGGCACGCCATGCTGAGGGCATAGCTTGTGGCAAGGGTATCAGCACCTGCGAAGGCACGGTCGGAAAGGACGATACCATCGTCTGCTCCGCGGTAGAGTCCTTCACGGATTATCTCTGCCGCACGGCCGGGACCCATGGTGAGGAGAGTAACTTTTGTGCCGGGATACATATCCTTGAGCTTTAAAGCCTGCTCAAGGGCGTTGAGGTCTTCAGGGTTGAAGATTGCCGGCAGCGCGGCACGGTTGATGGTGCCGTCTTCTTTCATGGCGTCTTTCCCGACATTACGAGTATCGGGAACCTGCTTGGCCAATACAATAATATTTAAACTCATAATTTGAATTATGTTTAGTTTTATTTTTTCAAAACATGCAGGATATCAAATGCACAATGGAATCGTTTCCACACATTTGGGGAACAAAGTTAATAAAAATTTCCTAATAAAATAAAAAATCTGCACATCTTTTCTTCAAATGTGCAGATATATTCTGCTTCCTTTACAAAAAAATTAGAGAAATCTTCATTAATTTTGTTATTTCCCATTCATTATTTATATTTGATTTATATTTGCAACGAAAATAGCATAAAGGCATGGAGAATATGAAAGGAAAAGAGAAGGATTATCCAATGTTCGACGACCTCTTTGATGCAGCTGATATCGGCGACCTGGCAGAAGATCAAGTGATAGCATACAGTCAGTCGCGCCTTAAGCTTGAAGACGACCGAGAGGCATTGGAATATGAGGTGGCTCAGGAAAGAGAAAAAGCTCTTTCGGAGGGACGAGCTGAAGGACGTGCCGAGGGAATTAAAGAAGGCGAACAAAATATTCTTTCAAGCATAATCAGTCATCTAAAATCACAAGGGTCTTCCATCAAGCAGGTCGCAGCTATTTTAGGAAGATCCGAAGATGAAATCGCAATGCTATTTTAGGGCATAAATGCGCGTTTTCTAAAATAATCAGAATTTTTCACTAATTTTGTGGAAAATTCTTTTTTATGTCGGCTAAGCAAACAAGAGGAATCATATTTATAATAGCGGCATGCATCTATGGATGCGTGTTGGGCGTCATATCAGGATGTGATCGATACGACAGATCCGGCAAAACTAACGAACACGCTTTAGCCGAAAATGCAGATAAGGGATTGGAGAGAGTGTTACGAGTGCAGCAACTATATAATCTTACCCCCGATGAGAATATAGTTCCTCAAATAGAAACCACTATCGACAGCATGCGCCGCGAAGGACGCAATCCATATTATTTTGCAGCCATAAATGTCCTTATCGATCGTCTATTCTCTGAAGGCCGTTTCGCTGAAGCAGACTCCTTGGCAGTGAGGATGTATGATGAGGCGGAAGAGAAGGCCGATTCAATCTCCATTACCATGGCAAAGAGAGTGAGGGCCCAGATGTTTTACAAGCTCGCCCAACCACATCGCGCTCTCAACGAACTCAATCAAGTAAAAGGAACTATACAGGATCCCTTTAGTTCAAGGGCAAATTTTGGCACATCTACAAGTATTCATGAATGGCTATGGATCATATGCCGTGAAATTGGCGATACATTGCACATGAATGAAGAGGGGCTTGCCTATGCGGATATGGTGGAAAATTTAAGCAGGCGTAACAATTGGACCGATTCCACAGGCCACTACCCCGTTTCTGCCCTCGCCTTCAAGGCGGCTGCTGCTCTTTCGGACAACAATCACAGCTTAGCCAAGGAATATATTGACAGCGCCGGGGCATATATGATCCCGACTCTCCCCTCAAGAGCTTACGAACATCTTTACCAGGTGAGATGCTTGGCAAGAGCTGATGAAGGGAACTGGCTTGGAGCAATCGCTGACGTTGACACTCTTCTTTCCACTCATAAGGAATATCCCTGGTTCTATCTCAAAGACCTTCTTCTGAAGGCAGATATCCTTAACCGGGCAGGAGAGTATGAGAAAAGTGCAAATGCCTATTCGGATTACATAGCTTTTCATGACTCTCTATCCAACAAAATAACCGATAGAAGACTCCATGATCTGACCGTGTTATATCGCACCGAAATTGATCGCGAACAGAAACGTGCAGAACGTTTCAAACTCTTTGCCTCGGGAGCTATGATCCTATTCCTTCTCATACTTTTTACTATCACCATCGTTCTTGCTGCAAAGGAAAAGAAAAAGAATCGTATCTTAGTGGAGCGCCTCAAAGAGCTTGATCGATCAGCCGACAACACATCGCATAAGGAGGAAAATGTCAATGATCAGGCTACAACCGACATCGAACGTCTCGACCGTTTTATGGCAACGGGTCAGCCCTACATTAATCCTTCTCTTAGCCGAAAGGAACTCGCAGAATTCATGGGGATAAGTCAGGATGCCATAGGAGCATTGATTAAGCACGAGAGGGGAGTTTCAGTCAAAGCGTATATCAACTCATTCCGCCTTGAGGAAGCCCGCAGAGTGCTTGGTTCAGATTCAGTTGAAACGATTGCCGATATGGCGGAGAGGCTTGGATTCGGCACCCCACGAACCCTTCAGCGAGCATTCAAGGAGAGATATGGAATGTCGCCGACTCAATACAGGGAGGCGTCCAACGACTTGCAAAACCCTGATCTACAATCATAATTAAAATTGTCGCATATATCAGACGTTTTTGTCGCATGGAAAATAGCATTCTTTGACCGGAAGAATGCTATTTTTGCATTAAATATGTTTTTCATTTGCTAAACTTCATTATAAAACAGATCTGAGATGAACCATTCACCATTCTCTTTCAAGGAAAGAGGAAATGCAAGGCTTAACTTAAATCGATTCGCCCAAGGCGCAATGATGACTCTGGCATCGTTGACGCTTCTTGTCGGCTGCAAGGACGACTCCCCTTCCGGATCGGGCACTGCGGGAAACGCGGACCAATATATCGGTCCGGCAAGCGAAATGACTCTTGGTCCGGAAACAAACGGTTTCAACTCCTCCTCCTTCACTTTGGCCATCGAGGCTCCCGACGGCACCATCATCAAACGCGAAGGCTCCCATAGCCGTCAGGGTTATAAATCTCATCTAAGTCTCTCTTCGGGATTATCCGACGGAATATACCGTCTTCTATATTTCGAATATCCCATTGAAGACAATCCCCAACTTGCGGATCTGGCCGACCAGTTCTCCACCACCCAATTCGGATTGGGAAGCAGGATTGAGGTGAAAAACGGCTCAATAACCATTCTTGATAGCTTTGATGAAGAGATTGGTTTTCCGGGTAAGGGAACGGCAGAAGAGCCCTATGAAATATCATCCTATAACAGTCTTCTCAAACTCGCTCAAATAGTGAATAGCGAAGAGAAGAATGAGCTGATAACAAAAGAGACTCACTTCCGCCAGACAGGGAAAATAGACCTCTATCAGGCTTCACGCGAAGCCGACCGCCGTTATGGCTGGAATCCTATAGGGGCAAATTCCGCCCTCCCCTTCCGGGGTCATTATCATGGAGCCGAACTTTCCACCATGATCATCGACCGCCCGAATTCTGCTGCAGTAGGACTCTTCGGACATGTGCATAATGCAGCAATATATGATTTAAAAATCTCCAATTCTTCAGTCACCGGGAATTTTGCTGCCGGAGGGATTGTCGGGGCATCCCTGATGTCGGGAAAAGATCGTGGACTTGTCACGATCACAGGGTGCGAGGTAACGGGATCTGAAATCACCGGAAGCGACCAATCTGTGTCCATTGGAGGAATAATCGGGGCTATCGATATGCAGTCGAGGGCATATCTCCAGAATTGCACGTCATCAGAGAATACTATCAAAGGGACATATAATGCAGGCGGCCTCGCAGGGGGAGCCGGATTATATTCATCGATAGCTTTCAGTTCTTGTAAAAACTCATCGTCAGTGACAAGCGACTTTTCGGGTGCGGGGGGTCTTATAGGTTCGTGCGATACTGTTCAGGCAGCCGTATCTTCCAATACAGGGCGTATACAAGGCGCAGCCCTATATCGAGCGGGCGATACGAAGAACACAGGAATCGGCTCCGGCGGACTTGTGGGAGGTGCAGGCACAGCCACTATGACTTCCTGTTCTAATGCGGGAACAGTTTCGGGGTATGCGGGGGTCGGCGGACTCGTCGGCTCGGCGCGTGTGAAGGGGAGCGATACAGAGGCATACATGTATAACAATGTGATGTTTCGTTATTCATGGAATGAGGGTGACGTGAATGGCACTGACTGTGTGGGCGGTCTCACGGGAGAAGCTCAGTGCGGAACATATGGAGTATATAACAAAGGGAATATCTCGGGCACAAGATATGTCGGCGGAATTGCAGGCTCCACTTCAATAGCAGTAACACATAATGCCATTAATCTCGGAAAGGTATCCGGTGGGGATTATGTGGCGGGAATCGTTGGAAAAACAGCCTTCGGTTCGCTTGCGCTTGATCACAATTACGGAGAGGTGAATGGCACCGGCACCCATCTGGGCGGAATCACAGCATTGGCCGGGAATAATACAATCATTCATTACTGCGGCAATTATGGCTCGCTCAAATCCACAGGATCAGGACCGGTTGGCGGCATTGTTGGCGAGATCGGGGATCCGAGAAAATGGACGGCCATGAATATTGTGGAGTGTGTGATAGGATCAGCGGAGGTGGCAATGGCCGGATTCGGTGCAGTTATGGCTGTGGCCGGACATTCTATAGCAGCTCTCAGCGAGACGTTGGAAGTGTTTCTGCATATAGCTGAAACTATGACTGATTGCGGCTTGCTTACGGTAGATTCCGTGATGTGGGGCATTGGTGTGCAGGAGATGATTGAGGAATTTGAGGCTGAAAAGATGGCCTCCGAGCTTTCTCAGGAGATCGACATCGTGAACAGCACGGTAAAAGCCGAGATGGCGGCATTGCGCAGAAATTTCACATTCAATCTCAAAGATTTCAATCATTCCCCTTTTGACTCCTCATATATGCAGGAGGTGGATAATCTTCTCAATTATTATGAGAGCGATGGAGGCGACGAGAAATTCAATGAGAAAATCAATCTCGCCCGTGAAGAGAGGGAGGAATACCTGGAAAAAGTGCATAAAACTAATGAGATTATACATCAGGTTGTAGGTGGTGTATGCATCGTTGTCGGCACAGTGGCTTCAATCGGCGGAATTATAGCCTCAGGAGGGGCAGCAGCGCCATTCGTGGTGGCAGGGATAGCGGCTTCTGTGGCAGGAGGTCTGAATGCCATCACCAAGAGTTGTCTTGAATATGAAGAGAATGCAGTGATCATCTCACAATGCGTCAACGGAGGTGCAATCTCATCTGCATCGGGTTCTCAAACCGGCGGACTTGTAGGGGTGCTTCAGGATAATAGCATCGTCCGCGACTGTATCAACACAGGCGACGGTCCGGGACATGGACGCACATTTGTAGGGAAGACGGGAAGCAATATAATCCAAATGCGTCTTATATCCTTAGCCAATTCCTCCACTTGGGATGAAACGAAAGCTCCCGATACAAAGCATGAGATGGTGATTTATAACCCTGATGCCAAATATGATTGGGATGGAAGCCATATGAGATTGGTTAAGGATAGAAAGGATATTTCCGACCCGGCTACCTATACTGCCGTTGACAAAGATTGGAAAACCAACGGAACAAACGACCTTTGGATAATCCCCTCGGTCAGCAACAGTTTCCCTGTGCCGGCATGGTCGGAAATGAGAGAATAAAATAATTATTCCAACAAACTCCAAGAATTTCATAATGTTAAAAAAGATAATAAAGATAACTAAGTTTTGCGCTCTTCTCATCCCGGCCCTCTTCATGGGGTCGTGCCGGGATGATGTAACCTATTTTTCGCCTGATTCCGAGGTGATTGAGAAAGAGGGACACACAATCACCTCATTCTCGCTCGAATCTGCCCATTTTAATATTCCGGAGGATGTGGATTCAGTGCGGGTCTCGCTCATAGGGATGTCGGGCACTACAGAATGCTTCGGTGCAGGCGTAGAGCATTCTGCCGGACTGACCCGTTTCCGTATGGTCGTCCCCGATTCTTCTGATCTTCCCGACGGAAAGTATATTCTTACGATGCGCCGCCCGGATGGGAGTTCTATCCCGGGACGACTATCCACTATGTTCAAGTCGAGGATGCTTTCATCATTATCGATTATCATTCCGAAGTATATGCTCGACGGAGCCGGCACGGAAGAGAACCCCTATCTTATCAAGAACGACGACGATTTTTCAATGTTCCTTATCAATCTTGCCGATGATGAGGAGAGCTATGGTGCAGGTCTCGTATTCAAACAGACGTCGGATGTGACGGCGCCCGACCAAAGTTCGCTTATTCCGGGACGTGGCTATTGGGGGGCACCTTTTGCAGGAATATATAAAGGAGAGGGGAATAAAATACGCTATTTATATTATCGTGGCAGCGGTCGCGATGATGCTGACAGCAGTATCGGACTTTTCAACCGCCTTCTGGGCACAGCCTCCGTTGAGAATATTTCGCTCACGGGAGTGGCCATGTCTGGTCTATGTAAAGAATCCGGCGTCATTGCCGGGCAGGCCCTCGGAGAGATCAGTCTGTCGGATATTTCAGTGGAGGGTTTCATAGAGGATGGAACGGAGATAGGCGGATTGGTAGGGTGTGTCAAGAATGGCACTCTATATGTTGATAATGTTGATCTTTCGCTCTCGGTGAGCGGAGAAAAGAATATCGGCGGCATTGTAGGGTGTATAGATACTGGAACTGCCCTATACGTATCGGGGGTGAATACGCCGTCCTCTCATTTCAACATCAAGGGGGATAGCAATGTCGGCGGAATTGTCGGGCTAAGCCAAGGCACCTTCTCTGCAAACGATATCAGATTGGATCATAAGGTGAGCAGTGAGGATTCGGATATCAATATAATCGAAGCCACCTCTCAATGTGGTGGAGGCCTGATTGGATTAATCAGTCAGGAGGCAGGAAACCATTCATTTATCGGATGCAGGGTAATGTGTCCTGTCGGAGGTGAGGGAGCATCCTATATAGGGGGGCTTGTCGGAATGACCACTCAATCTTCTGAAATTCTTTTAAACGATTGCCGGATGCTTTCCATTATCGAAGGTGATAAATATATCGGTGGAATGTTCGGCAAAGCTGATCTCCCCTCGGCCGGCATCGGGGTAAGAATAATCGGTGCGTCTCCTTCTGTCCGTGTCTCGGCAGATGACGCAGATGCTAAAATCTCCGGTAAGGAGTATGTCGGCGGATTTGCCGGATGGTGGAGAGGCACGATCTCCACTGAAGCGGATGTAAAGATAAATCTTCCGGTCAAGGGAGAAAAACAGACAGGCGGCGGATTCGGAGCTATATATGATACAAATCTCGACGCTTCAAAATTCACTATCGGTCAAACAAATCTCAACACTGCCACTACAATGCGCATCAACGGAGGGAAAGAAACAGGGGGCTTCGTGGGGCATATTGAGAAGTCAACACTTTCGGGAGAGAGCGCCTTTGATTATAATGAGGGGAACGGCATCAGAGTTCCGGAGCCTTCACGCTTCACACCTTTGTTTGCCGGAGTTGTTATCGGGGATGAATGCGTTGGCGGCCTGATTGGCTATGCTAAAGATTGCAAATTGAAAGCTCTAAGTTCAGGAGCAAATGTTTCAGGCAAGAAAAAAATAGGCGGCGTGATCGGCCATTGCGAGGCTGCCGATAAATCATATTATCTGGAAGACCTGACTTTCACAGGAAAAATCGAATGTCCGGAAGCTGAGTATGTCGGAGGGATTGCTGGGCTTTATTATGCGGAGAAGACCGGTCTTATCCACGATTGCATCAATTATGGCAATATTTCGGGAGGAGAAGAGGCCGGCGGAATTTTGGGTGAGCTCAACAAGGAGTATCCTTACGCTCTCCAGACCACAAGCTCCCGTCTCTTTGAATTGAAATGGTGTGTGAATCTTGGTTCGGTTTCAGCCAATAGATATGCGGGGGGGATCGTCGGAATTCACTATAACAACAACTACGACTATATAGGGAATGAGAACGACTATCTTACCTCATCGAATCCGGATATTGTCTTCTCTTATTGCATGAACGGCGGAAAAATCACAGCTGAGGGTGTGGATAACAGTGTTGGAGGCGTATTTAAAGATAAATCAGGAGTAGGAGGGATAATCGGTTTCACAGGATCTTATGCAGGAATTATGAATTGTGCAAACCACGGCGAGATTTATGGTGTGGGACGTTTCCACGGAGTAGGAGGAATTGCAGGATCGGCCGGAGATGATTCTGCCCTGGCGGGGTCGCTCAATCGTTTCCGCAATGTAGATGTGAAGCAATGCATGAATTCTGCGACGGTAAGCTCAGGACAAAAGGATACATATGTCGGGGGCGTCATCGGCTATCTTGAAGAAGGGAATAAGAGCGATGTGAACGATTGCTACAACACCGGGGATGTGCCTTGCAAGCAGAGCCACGATTCGGGCGGAATCATCGGCACCGTGGATCATCTCACAAATATCTACCGCTGTGTCAACCGAGGGATGGTGTCGCATGGAAATGCCACAATAGGAACTCACAAGACCGGCTCTCTCTTCGATCATGGTTCGCTATATTTCCTTGAAGGGACGGGAAAGAACTGGCCAAGCGCAACAAAAGTTTCGAAGGCGGATTTCACTAAGGAAAGTTCTTTCGGAGGGTTGGATTTTACCAACAATTGGGTTATGACCGCAGATGGCCCGGAACTTCGCAGTTGTCCGTGGCAGAATCCTCAATTAGCGAAACCATCAAAATAAATTTTTAATCAAATGGATTATTTTCACGGATTTTGATTATTTTTGCAATTACAAATCTAAAATTAAGTCGTACACATTCCGGTGTACGACTTAATAATTTAACTATCCTATTATGACATCATTCTTAATTGCGCTTGTAGCGCTCGTGGCCGGCTATTTTATTTACGGCTCATTTGTGGAGAGAGTGTTCAAGACCGATCCTTCTCGCCCTACCCCTGCCTCCTCTATGGCAGACGGCATCGACTATGTGGCAATGCCCACATGGAAGGTATATCTTATTCAATTTCTTAATATAGCCGGCGTCGGACCAATTTTCGGCGCGATCATGGGCGTGATGTATGGACCGGCTGCTTTCCTATGGATTGTGTTCGGAACAATCTTTGCCGGTGCGGTCCACGACTTTATTTCAGGAATGATATCCCTTCGCTTGGGGGGAAAATCCCTGCCTGAGATTGTCGGTTCGGAATTAGGGAAGAAGATAAAATTGGTGATGAGCGTATTCACTTGCGTCCTACTCGTAATGGTGATTGCGGTATTTGTAAGGACACCTGCCAATCTGCTTGCCACGCTCACTCCCGAACATCTGGACGCTACATTCTGGGCTATCTGCATTTTCCTTTATTATGTTCTCGCCACACTCCTTCCTGTGGATAAACTTATAGGCAACCTCTACCCTCTTTTCGGATTCGCCCTTCTTTTTATGGCTATAGGAATCATGGGATATATGATTTTTAATGGCGTGGATATTCCCGATGGTTTCTCGGATGGATTATTCAATCGTCATCCTTCTGGGGAGAACGCACCTATTTTCCCGATGATGTGCATCTCCATTGCATGTGGTGCCATTTCCGGTTTCCATGCCACTCAAAGCCCGATGATGGCTCGGTGTCTGAATAATGAGAAGCATGGAAGGAAAGTATTTTATGGGGCAATGGTATCTGAAGGGATCGTGGCTCTCATATGGGCTGCAGCTGCCATAGCATTCACCGGCGGCTACGACAAATTGGCTTCATATATGTCGGAGAACGGGCAGGATGCAGGTATTCTTGTGCATGAGGTTTGTGTAAATTGGCTCGGAGCATTCGGCGGCGTGTTGGCCATATTAGGGGTTATCGCAGCTCCTATCACCACCGGCGACACTGCTATGCGATCCTTGCGTCTCATCCTCGCTGATGCTCTCGGAATAAGCCAGAGACCATTCTTGAAACGTCTGCTTGTCACTGTTCCGATCATCCTTCTCAGCTTCGTGCTCCTGAAAGTCAATTTCGACATTCTCTGGCGTTACTTTGCATGGTGCAATCAGACTCTTTCCATCTTCACCCTCTGGGCTTGCACTGTTTTCTTGGCAAAAACCGGAAAGAGATATCAAATCACTATGATTCCTGCGATGTTCATGACGGCCCTATGCGTCACATTCATCTGCTATGCCCCGCTTGGAGCATATACGGAAGGAGTAGGTCTGCCGGTGGAATATTCGGAATGCATCGGAATCCTCGCAACATTGATTTGCACTGCCCTCTTCATCCGTTGGAAGCGCAATCTGAAATCCTTTAACCCCATAACATTATAATCTGACAGGCCTATAATTTTGTTTTTTCATTTTCATTGCCTATCTTTGCAATGAAAAGAGCAAAAAGACATGGCACGATACATGAACCTCCTAACCGATTACGCATTCAAATTCGTTTTCGGTTCGGAGAAACATAAGAAAGTAACCATCAAATTCCTGAATACTATTCTTGAGGGGAAAGAGAGAATTGTGGATGTGGAATTCCGTGATAAGGAACAGCTCCCCATAAAGGAAGATGGGAAAAGAATGGTGTTCGATATATATTGCACCACTGATACGGACTCGCATATCATAGTTGAGATGCAGGTCCGTGTCCCACCTACTTTTGCCGACAGGGCGATAGCATATTGTTCCCATGCCGTGCTCAACCAGATCAGCAAGGGGGACAAGTATAGATATGAGAAAGTGTATGGCATATATATCATGGGGTCTCATCTTGCATACCATGAGTCGCGCCTCGAACGCAGGGTCTCCTTCATGGATGAGCAGACTGGAGAGATTTTCTCCGACAAGATACATATGGTGTTCCTTGATCTGAAGTGCATGCACAGGAAGCACTTTCATGAGTGTCGAAACAATGTGGAAAGGTATTTGTTTTTAGTTAAAAACATGGAGAATATGAAAGGAAAAGAGAAGGATTATCCAATGTTCGACGACCTCTTTGATGCAGCCGATATCGGCGACCTGGCCGAAGATCAGGTAATCGCCTACAGCCAGTCGCGCCTTAAGCTTGAAGACGACCGAGAGGCATTGGAATATGAGGTGGCTCAGGAAAGAGAAAAAGCTCTTTCGGAGGGACGAGCTGAAGGACGAGCCGAAGGTATGAAAGAAGGAATAGAAAAGGGAATAGAAAAAGGGAAAAAAGAAGGGGAAAGGAATCTTCTTGCAAGCATAATTTCGCATTTAAAATCTCAAGGTTCATCTTTGCAGCAAATTGCTGTAATCCTTGGTCGACCTGAATCAGAAATTGCTCTACTTTATTAGGATAACAAACCATTTTATTGTGAAAGTTTCAAAATACATTATACCAGCACTCCCCTCTTTGGGATTACTCTTTTGCGCATTCTATTCGCAAGAAGCCATGGCGCAGACCTTTGATGAGTATGTGGATGAGGCGCGAGTGGCATATGAAGCCTATGACTTCTCCGAAGCTGCTCGCCATCTGGCCAACGCCAAGAAGAAAATGACCACCGGCGATCCAATCGAACAGGATGTGGTCGGCTCCTTGCAAAGACAAATGGAACTTGCCAAGAGCTTCATAACAAGAGTCGAGAAACTCGAAATTCTCGACTCCATTTCTGTGCCCAAAGAGAATTTCTTCAAGGCTTATCGACTTCCATCAAGTTCCGGTTCGCTCGAAGGTCCGGAAGCTCTCCCGTATAAGGCTCGCGAAGTGGAATATGTTTTCACAAATGAGGATGGAGATTTCAAAATGTGGGCTCAGCCTGACAGCACAGGGTTCTATAACATTGCCGAGTCAATCCTCCTTACCGATGGCTCATGGAGCAAGCCATCATTCGCTCCTTCTCAACTCGGCGATGAAAGAAACGCAGAATTCCCTTTTATGATGGCTGATGGAGTGACTCTTTACTATGCCTCTGACGGAGACGGATCGATAGGAGGATATGATATCTTTGTGGTGACACGCGATCCGCAGACCGGAGAGTATCTACAGCCCCAGAATATCGGTATGCCTTACAATTCACCACACGATGACTATCTATTGGCTATCGATGAGCTCAACGGCGTGGGATGGTGGGCCACCGACCGTAACCTGCTGGATGATAACCTCACCGTATATCTTTTCAAAGTAAATGATACCCGCGTGAATTATGATCCTGATGAAGAAGAGGCGGATATTGAGCAATTGGCCCTAATTTCCGATTATAAATCCACTCAAAATCCGGATGAAGATTATTCCGAACTCCTCGATGCTGTAAAGAATATCAGCGTGGAGAAGAAGAAAAGAGTGGATTTCACCTTCCCTATGTCGGGAGGAAGAGTTTACACTACTCTTGAAGATTTCACCACTGCTGGCGGACGCGCCGCCATGCGCCGCTATTTGGAAGCGGAAAAACAATTCAAGGCTTCCTCTGCTGAATTAGCAAACCTTCGCCGTCAGTATGCCGATTCTCCCACCTCCACCATCAAGGATAAGATCCGCACTTTGGAAATAGAGAACGAGCAAGAGCGCGAGAATCTGAAGATGGTGCGCAATGAAGTTTATCGCGAAGAGGGAAACTAAGCGTGAGGAGCCGAAATAAAAAAACACAGCGACATTGCGATGAAATAACTGAATTAAAGAATTATGATTCTTCCCAAAACAGAAACATATAATTACCATTCACATACACAATTTTGCGACGGCCGCTTCCCTATGACGGATATGGCGGCCGCTGCTTTTGATGCCGGCATGGAGATATGGGGATTCTCCCCTCACTCCCCTATTGCGGCTGTGTCGGATTGCAATATGACCAAGGAGTCCGTACCGGAATATCTTAGCAACGCCTCCGCCATTCGTGACGAATACGATGGAAGAATGGTTGTGCTGACCGGTATGGAGATAGATTTCCTTTCTCCCGATTTCGGACCGCACATCGATTATTTCCAGAATCTGCCGCTCGACTATCGGATCGGGTCAGTGCATTTCGTTCCGACACAGGATGGACAAGACATTGACTGCGACGGGAGTTTTGAAAGATTCTCGAGGAATCTAAAAAACTATTATCGCAACGATCTCCGATATGTTGTAGAAAAGTTCTATGAGCAAGAGCTGACAATGATTGAGCGTGGAGGTTTTGATATCTTAGGACATTTCGACAAAATAGCAGCCAATGCAGCTTTGGCTGATCCCTCTATCGAGGAACAGGGATGGTATCAGGCATTGATCGACGACGTGATCCGCTCAGCCAAGGATTCGGGCGTTTATATAGAAATTAACACTAAATCCCTATTCGATAAGAAGCGTCTTTTCCCCACTCCCTCTATATGGCCTCGCTTGATCGATCGTTCCAAGGGAGAAACTCCTGAATCTATGCTTCATAAGAAGATTCTTGTAAATTCCGATGCCCATTGGACTGAAAGAGTGAATCTCGGACGTCCGGAGGCTATAACGCTATGGAAAGAGATGCATTCTTAGTCTATTCCCTATTATTATTTTGATATTATGGATAACGCACTGAAAGCTCTCACCGAGCAACGTCGCCTTCTCCAGATGGAATATGAGGCGGAAAAAAGAGCATACTCTTCTATAACTGAAAAGATTGGACTTCGCCGTCTTGCTGAGCGAGGCGATGCATGGATGGATATACGAATCGGCAGAGTCTATTACAATTCTCTGAATCAGCGTATCTTGGAAGTGTTCCGATCGGTCGATACCGAGGAGGATCATCATTTTGAATTTGGTCGTCCGGTAGCTTTTATCATTTCAGAGGGGGATGCCGGATCCAAGCCCAAAATAGCCTTTACCGGAACCGTAAGTTTCGTGGATGGCGAGAGAATGGCTGTGGCTATCCCCGAATCGGCTATGGTGTCGCGTCTGGAGCAGGCGCAGTCGGTTTCGGTGATGATCTCTTTCGATGAAACAACCTATCGGGCAATGTTCGAGGCAATTGATCGGACTCTCAGTGCGAAGGGGAGACTCGCTGAATTGCGGGATCTTATTTATTCAAAGAAAAAGATGCGCGAGCTTACCCTCTCTCCTATGCGGTTTCCTTATCTAAACAGCTCGCAACAAGAGGGGGTGAATAAGGTGATCCGTGCTAAGGATGTGGCGATTGTACATGGCCCTCCGGGAACCGGCAAGACCACTACTCTTGTCGAGGCTATAAATGAAACTTTGCGTCGAGAAAGTCAGGTGTTGGTGTGTGCGCAAAGCAATATGGCGGTGGATTGGATAAGCGAAAAACTTGTTGACCGCGGTGTGCATGTTCTACGTATAGGTAATCCTGCAAGAGTAAACGACAAGATGCTCTCTTTCACCTACGAGCGTCGTTTTGAAGATCACCCCGATTATCCTTCGCTCTGGAGCATCCGCAAATCAATACGTGAGTTGCAGGGTGCTAAAAGAAAGGGAACCGACCAATGGCATCAGAAGATGGATCGTCTTAGGGGACGCGCCACAGAACTTGAAATCCGTATTAACAATGACCTTTTTAATACAGCTCATGTCATCGCATGCACCCTCACCGGGAGTGCCAACCGCATACTTTCCGGAATGAAATTTTCTACACTTTTCATTGACGAGGCTGCGCAGGCTCTTGAGGCCGCGTGTCTGATTCCGATGCGACGTGCCGGACGTGTTGTTCTTGCCGGCGATCATTGTCAGCTTCCGCCTACCGTGAAATGCTTTGAGGCTATGAAGCAGGGATTAGGACGTTCGCTTATGGAGAGATTAGTGGAGAATCATCCGGAGGCCGTGACGTTGCTAACCACTCAGTATCGTATGAATGAGGAAATCATGAAATTCTCCTCTGATTGGTTTTATGGAGGAGAGATGGTGGCGGCCGAAGATGCGAAGCATCGTGGTATTCTTGATTTTGACACACCAATCGAATGGATTGACACAGCCGAAATGATTTCCGAGATTGCTGAGATAGCCGATGAAAATGAAGATTTGCGAGCATATCGTGAAGCTTTGTCTGGTAATTCTTTCGGACGCATTAACAAGGAGGAGGCTCAGCTTACATTACTCACTCTCCAAAACTACATCACAAAGATTGGGAAGCAGCGTTTCCTTGACGAGCGATTGGATATCGGTCTGATCTCTCCCTATCGAGCGCAGGTGAAATATCTTCGTCAACTGCTCAATAGGCTATCATTCTTCAAGCCTTTCCGAAATTCCATTTCAGTGAATACTGTCGATGGGTTTCAGGGTCAGGAGCGCGACATCATTATTATATCGTTGGTACGAAGCAACGAAGAGGGCGACATCGGTTTCTTGCGCGATCTCCGCCGCATGAATGTGGCAATGACACGTGCGCGCATGAAGCTTATCATCGTAGGCGATTCCTCCACCCTATGCCGCCATCCCTTCTATCGCAAGCTTCATGATTATATCGGAAAGCTATAATTAGAATTTCTCGGATACGACCTTTATTCTAATCCGAGAAATTCTTTTTTTATTGCTGTCCGATAAAAATTTTGAGGACAGCAATATAAAACAATAGAATCAAATTGCTATCTGCACATTTGATTCTATTGCTATTTAAGTTACCCTTTTTTTCCTTTTGTCGCCACACGTTGTGGTGTACGCTGCCGAGTGGTGGTCTTAGTAGTGGTGACTTCATTATCTTGATGGTTCACCTTCTCTTCAATTATTTCCTTTTCCTCTTCCTTCTCTGTTTCCACCCGCTTGTATCTTGCAGGAAACCCATAGACTGTTACTCTCAATATATCTTTTCCCTTTTTGAGATGAGTATATTGCGGATTAAATAATGTGGCACAATTATATTTAATCAAACATTCCACAAGTGCCAACTGTCGAGCCTCTGCTAAACTTATATTATGAAGTTTCAGGCGTCCCTCTTGATTAGAGATATCAATAGTGTAAGTTACCCCTACCGGGTCAAGATCCATGGTCAATTCATTGTAACTTACGATTTCTGGAGCAACCGTCACATGGCTGTTTTCATCCTTTGAAGTGTTTTTTAGAACGCTGCAAGAACAAACGAAAAATGCAGCAAAAGCCAAATAAAATATCTTCAGATAATTCTTAAACATGTCCATATTTAGTATGTATATGTTAATCCAAGACCCATTGTTCTTGTATTTATCCGATTAGTAATGAAATCCATTCCTACGGATATATTTCCTCCATTTTCAGTGGTAAGGATATTATGTCTATAAACCGGGATGGTTGTTAAATCATAAATCTTATCACTACACTTCTTTTGCATAATATGTGCTATTGTAAAGCAAGCAATTCCTCCACAAACTCCAATGGCACATATAGCTGTTCCGTGTTTCGTGTAACTTGCATTAATATCAAAATTATCAATAGCCATTATCGCTACACCGATACCAACGAGACCTATGCCTCCCCATAAACCGGCACAACGTAATCTTTTAGGAATCTTATAGCAATTTTCTTGATTATAATACTTCGTGTATAATTCAGTGTCCTTGACTTCCCCTGTTATTCCGGAAAGAACTGTAGCTGGAGTCTGTGAAGCCTGATTATCCTCTACAAAAACTTCTGATTCTCCATTTTCAAAATCCACCCTTACAAGATCAGCCACCTTTATGGTGTACAAAGGACCAGTCGAGTTATTTAACTTTCTATATTTCAGCTCTGTATCGCTTATTTCAGCGACCTTTACTTCCAATCTCCCTCCGTCTTTCTTAATAATGACATCTTGTGCCATACATGTCAGAAAGCATAGCAAGAAGGTTACTACTGTCATTAATCTTTTCACTTTCATACGATTTTACTATGATTATTTTGTGTTAGGATAGATGAAAGTGTTCCCTCTCTCATCAGGGTATAATAAAAAAAGAAGACGTGGAACAATGTTCTTGTTTATCTTCTCGGAGGTATCGCCAAACACCTTGTACTAAATAAACAGTCCACTCCCACGCCTTATCGGATATCGATACCCCTTGTCGGGGAGTGGATAAACGACAAGCATGAGCGTTCTATCGACTGCTCTCTCCTTAGTACATTTGAAATTGGCGATTTCCGAGAAAGGATAAAGCATGAAACGCTTCTATAAAAATTTACCAAGCGACACTCTTGCCACTTGGTCGCAAAGTTAATACAAAATTTTATTTTACAAAAATCTTTTTGCAAATAAGGAGATTAAAAATTAGGCTCCCTCCACTAAAATTTATTTTGGGGAATCACAGAAATAAAAAGAAAGATCACCAAACTATCTTAGAAATTAAAAAAGTTCGGCACACGCTCTGAGTCATTTTAAAACAAAGGAAGGTACATTAATTTAGTATCTACCTTATCGCCATAAATTTGTTTATTCTGATTTTTAACCAACCCATACTCACTTTCTTTAAAATAGTTTTTATTATAAAATTCTACAGCTGAGTATTCGGGGGTGTCTAATGCATCCACTATAATAAACATGGTAGCTGAAAATCTATCACTCTTTGCTCCATCGCAAATTGTTAATAATAAATCAGAACCAAGTCCTTTAAATTTCAGATCTTCACGGATGGCTAAATAATCTATTTTCAAAGCAGGGAATGATTCTCTTAGTTCAAATATATCATTTGAGTTGGTTTCATCCTCTAAATTTCTAATATCAAAAGAATTCAATACCAATGCACTTTTGCTTAATGCAAAAAATCCAATAACCTCATCACATTCCCTGACAATCCATAAATTTGTAAGCCCGTGAGTCACAAAATCATTTAGACCATTATATTTGGAATGGATAAAGGTATCCATTGACTTAACACCACAATAAAAATCTGTTAGGGAAGAAATATCATCTACTTTCTCAACTATTCGATTCATTTCCATATATATTTATTGCGACTCCGCAGACGGAGTTGCGCATAATGCTCAAGCATTTTCTTTTCTTGTGCATTAGGATTCCCCTTCGCCACCCTTCGAGCCGTATTTCTTATCTCTTTACTTTCTTCTACCCCCAAAGGAGCCGTATATTCCTTATATCCCAACATAAATCCTATATTTTAAATTCAATTACCTATTAAAATTACACCTCTATACCCTTCATAGAATGGATATTATCTCTCAATTTAACGTTCCTGTTTATATTTTGGTTTTCCCACTCCATTAGTAGGATTAATTCCCATAGAGGATTTAAATCAAAATCTCATCCTTTTGAAAGCGCAGAGGATTACTAATTCTAATCAAGAATATGGGTTGAATATTCCATTTATTAATTTATTTTCTGCAAATCTAATAAAAAGTTTCTGATTTACAAAATAAAACGCTGACGACCCCATCAATCCCCCTCTTCAAGAATAAAGATTGATTCAACAGGCTTGTTGAAATGACGCGCTATCTTGAGTGCAAGCAGAGTGGAGGGAATGAACCTCCCCTTTTCAATCGCAACAATCGTCTGCCGACTCACTCCTACCGCCTCCGCTAAATCTTGCTGTGTCTCATCTTGCTCGGCTCGCTCCACTTTTATCCTATTCTTCATCTGAACCAAGCATTTTTAAACGCTGCATGTTTATAGAAAACATAACTACGTATATTATCGGAAAAAATACTAAATAAACTAACGAGAAGATTAAAAACTCAAAGCCGTTAAACAATAGCGTGCATAGAATCAAAACCCCAATGTAACCATACAAAGCGTAAAGCAACGAGGCGAGTCTCACAAGCTGTGTCAGTTCATCCTCCTTGCGTTCACGCGAATTGACTACAAACAAAGCGCCAAGGGCTGTCCCGATTATAGCTACATCATTTAAAATAGTTTCTTCTACACTAACATGAAAAAAGTCGCCACCTATTTCTATCACCCCGAAAAATAATAAGGATCCCAAAATAATCCCAACTGCAAACATCACCCATCCGATTGTACGGAATCGATGTGGAAATAAGTACATCTTCATAAATCGTTATTTTAAATTTTATACAAAGGTAAATAAAACTTTTCATATTGTCAAGTATATTTTACATTCTATTGTTTAAATTCATCTAATAAAAATTATTATCTAAAAATATTGACTAACTTTACACTCCATATCAATGTTGACATTTATGAGATCCATTATCCACCTCTGTAGCATAATCCTTGTTACTGTATTTTGCGGTTGCTCTTCTCCTGTCGATAGCCGATTGAGGGAAGCGGAGAAAGCAATAAAATCAAATCCCGACAGCGCTTTGACTATCCTTAATAAAATTCATTACAATGATATTAAGGATCGTCCTCGCTCGTTGGCTTCATTCGCTATCTTGCGAGGATTAGCCAACTCCTACGCCGGAAATTCCCTTATCACTGATACCCTTCTATACAAAGCAAAAGATTATTACGAATCTGTCAAGGATAGCGATAACCAGGCAATTGCCTCCATGCTCTTAGCGGCGCATCAGTATGCGAACGGTAATCCCAAAGCTGCATCAAAAACCTATCAAAAGCTCCTCCAAACCCCCACCTCCCGCGAAATGCGATGGGACATACATAACACCCATCTCCAACTTTGCTTGGCTGAACAGGATTACCAATCAACAACAGCCGATGCCCAATGGCTCCTTGAACATACCTCCAAACCGGAAGATCAGCTCAAATTTTCCCATATCCTTATGGCTGCCCAATATATGGCAGGAGAATACGACAAAGCGGTTGCCACAGGAGATTCAATACTGAAAAGCAATTTTATGCCCGAAAAATATTCCTTCCTTTGGGCCGATTTCATCAATGATTATGCTTATGCTCTCCAAGGGGTGAAAAGATATGATGAAGCTATAAGCATTATGCAGGATATGATGAAAAATTCCCCGGCTCCATGCAAGGAAGAAGAAATGAGCCGCAATCTTTCTATGGCGGAGTTTTATATCAACGCCGGTGATTTAATCAAAGCTCAAAATTATATCAATCTAATTGATGATAGCATCTCATTGAGGGCTCCCGAAACCTATATAAAGAAGGGTATCATAGAAAGTGTGCTGGAATATAAAAATAATGGAAATATCCCTCCGGAAATAATGCAAACTATTCCGAAGTATTACAATTTCTCGCTAAGGAAGATTGAAAACGAAAGACAGACAGCGCTTGAAAATATTTATCAGCTCGACAGAAATCAGACTGAATTGGTAATGCAACGTCAGAGACTATGGTTGGTGATCCTCTCTCTGCTAATAATCGCAATTTCAGTGGGTGGAATTATAGTCTATCAGAACCGCAGGAAAACGCAGCATCTTGCAGATGTTGAAGAGCGCACCGAGACTTTGAAAGAGATGCTGGAGGCATCGGAAAAATCAAAAGCTGAAGATAAGACCGAAATACTTCGACAAACACTTCTGCAACAGATGGGCATCCTCAAGACATTCGCCTCCTCCCCCACCGCGCATAATCAAGAGGCATTGAAGAAGATTTCTGCAATCAGTCAGGCAACGGAAAAATCAGATAATCTTGTGGATTGGAATAGCCTCTATCTTATGATTGATGAACTTTTCGATGGATTCCATTCAAAGCTTCTAAAAGCATATCCATCCCTCTTCTCCGATAAGGAGATTCAGATAATATGTCTAATCAAAGCCGACTTCTCCACTAAGGAAATCGGGGTGCTGACGCAGCAGTCGTCTGCCACAATATATGTGCGCAAATCTTCCATCAGAAAGAAATTGTCAACGCCTGACAGTGGCGATTTCATCGCTCAAATCGACCGGAAAATAGCCACAGATGATACCATTTAGATTCCTCAACGCTCCATTTAGATTTCCTCAACAGATTAAGATTGATAACCAACAACATAACCAATCAATATTAAGAGAATTTAATTAGATATTAAGTAGGTAGGACCATCATTTTCTATGTAATTTTGCAGTGTCGAATCAAGATAGTTTCGATGCAAATGTGAAATAAAAAATTACGTAGATATGAAAAGAAATTTGATGCTATTCTTCCTCCCTCTCGCTGCTTTTTTATCAGCAGTAAAGAGCAATGCTCAGACTCCTGAAGACAGCGTGACATACATGCTTGATGAAGTGATTGTGAAGGTTGATCCTTCCTTAACCACTCTCAAAGGGAACGCCCTTCTTACCCGCGTGAGCGGAACACAGCTCGAACATGCGGGCACGGCAAATGATGTGTTGAAACAGGTGCCTATGGTGCTTGGCGAAAATGGAAATTTTGAAGTGTTCGGCAAGGGCGCGCCGGCAATCTATGTGAACGGCAGAATCGTAGAAGATCTATCCGAACTCTCACAGATCAATTCCGCAAATATAAAGAATGTGGAAGTGATCACAAGTCCGGGAGCTAAATATGATGCCTCTGTGAAGGCTGTGATCAATATCCGTACGAAAGCTCCGCAAGGAGATGGATTCAGTGGAACACTGCGTGCGCAAGCCACTCTTCAAAAATATTTCCGCACCCTTGATCAGATCAACCTTAAATATCGCACAGGAGGATTAGAGGCTTTCGCCAACTTCGGATATTTAGGTGGAAAATTTGAAACAAACAATTCCATTGATTATCTTACCCGTTCTTCCGTGATTTGGAATCAAAAAATCTCCATGTATGGTCATAGTAATTCAAGTGATTTCTATGGAAAAGCGGGATTCTCCTATATGTTTAATTCCAATCATTCTATAGGAGCATATTATTCCAATGGTTTCACTGATATCCATGGAGATTTCTCAGGCACAACGTCTGTATGGGCAAATGATATTCCATTTGACAAAATTTCTATTGAAGCCGAAAATCATAAGAAACAGCTTCCCAAGCACCATGCTAATCTCTATTATAATGGTCGGGCAGGAAAATGGGGAGTGGATTTCAATATGGACTATATGTGGCGTAAGGATCGTTCATCTCTTACAAACAATGAACTCAGCCAAAACTATGATGACAACTTAGTGACTTCCCTCTCCAACAATCACAGTAGCCTGTTTGCAGAAAAACTGATTTTCAGCTATCCTTTTTGGAATGGAGGGATCGAATTTGGAGAAGAATACACCTCCTCTCGTTTCTCAACTGATTATTCCATTAGCTCATCTTTAGTGCGAGGAACCGACACGAGAGTGGATGAGAATAATATCGCCGGATTTGTGGAATTAGGTCAGCAGTTTGGTATGTGGAGCGTGTCGGCCGGAGTGAGATATGAGCACGTGAAGTTCAAATATATGGAAAATGGGCACAACCGCGATGATATGACCCATACCTACAACAATATCTTCCCTTCATTGTCGGTTTCCACTATGTTCAATAGGGTGCAAATGGCGTTGAGCTACACCAATAAGATTCAACGTCCATCTTATGACGATCTGGATGGGGCAATCGATTATATCAACCGTTTCACTCTTGAAGGAGGAAACCCCTATCTCAAGCCTGCCAATATACATAATATTCAGCTGTCGGGAGCGTGGAGCAGATTCTTCGGTCAGTTATCCTATTCATATATAAAGAATCCTATACTTCATTCCACCATTCCATATAGCGAGGATGGAGAGGTGAAACTTATCATAAAGAAGAATTTCCCAAAGATGCAGAAACTGGAGGCATTCATAGGAAGTCAATTTCAATTGGGAATCTGGCAACCGAAAGTGAATTTGGGAATCATCAAGCATTGGTTCACATTTGATTATGACGGACACAAAACGAGTCTTGATAATCCGATAGGATTAGTGCAATGGCAGAATGCAATCCATCTTCCGGCAGATATTTGGCTAAATGTGGATTTACAATGGAAAAGCGCAGGTAATGGGGAGAATGCAAAGGTGAGCGCATCGTCATATTTTAATGCCAAGCTATACAAGGCTTTTTTCAATAATCAGTTTAGCATATCTTTCGAAGCAAATGATATATTCAACAAAAATCGTGAGAACAGCACATTGTATAGTCATGATGTAACAGTCACCAACCGAGATCTCGCCACATCCCGCGCATTCATTCTGACCCTGCAATATTCCTTCAATACATCTCGCGACCGATACAAGGGGCGCGGAGCCGGCGTAGAAGAATTAAACAGATTCTAAAGGCGTAAAAAGCTGAACAGATTTAGACAGTCGGTGTTGTAATTATATGTTACAACAAGTATTGATCTCAGCCCTTGGTCTTGGGCTGGCCTCCATAATAGGTTCCGCAATCGGACTGACCGTTAGAAAGATTCCACATAAGTGGAACGATATATTCATGGGCTTCTGCGCAGGCATGATGCTGGCGGCCTCCATCGTATGCCTTCTCGTGCCGTCGGTGGAGGCCACTCCGGTCTCAGGATGGTGGCAGCCTGCATTGGGGGTGATAGGCGGAGTTATGCTTATCGGACTGATGGATAAATTCACCCCTCACCTTCATCATCTCTCAGGTCTTGATGAAGAAAGCCATATCAACAATTCCTCGCTCAACAGCACCCTCCTCTTTGTGCTTGCCATTGCCCTTCATAAACTTCCCGAAGGATTAGCCACAGGCGTAACATTCAATGGAGAAGAAGGGAATGCGATTGCTATGTCGATTACAATTGCATTGCAGAACATCCCGGAAGGGATGGTGGTTGTGACGCCCCTGCTTATGAATGGCATTAGTTTTTGGCGCACCACCATCATTGCGATCGCAATCTCTTTATTGGAGATTATAGGCGTTTTTGCAGGATATTTCATCGGCGATATATCAGCTATATTCCTTCCCTTCCTCCTGGCGTTGGCCGGAGGGGCGATGCTTTATGTGATAAGCGACGAGATGATTCCCGAAACTCACTCCCACGGATTCCAGAAAGGAGCTACATATGCTCTCGTGGCCGGGGTTATGACCATGCTCTTCATAGAAGCTCTGCTGTAATTATCCTGTCCGCTTAAACGAGCTATGGGACCATCCAATAAATTGATGTATATTTTGTTATTAGTGAAGTATTATTTTGTTTTTTTGTTTTCATTCCTTATATTTGCAAAGAAAAGAATATAAAGCCATGGCAAGATATATGAACCTCCTAACCGATTACGCATTCAAATTCGTTTTCGGTTCGGAGAAACACAAGAAAGTCACCATCAAATTCCTCAACACCATTCTTGAAGGGAAAGAGAGAATTGTGGATATTGACTTCCGCGATAAAGAACAACTTCCAATAAAGGAAGACGGCAAAAGGATGGTGTTCGATATTTATTGCACAACTGACACAGACTCGCATATCATCGTAGAAATGCAGGTTCGTGTACCCCCTACTTTTACTGACAGAGCAATAGCATATTGTTCACATGCTGTTCTCAATCAGATTAGTAAAGGAGACAGATATAAATATGAAAAGGTGTATGGGATTTACATAATGGGATCACATCTTGCATACCATAAGCCTCGTTTAGCACGTAAAATCTCCTTTATGGATGAGGAAACAAAAGAAATATTCTCTGACAAAATACACATGGTGTTCCTTGATCTTAAGTGTATGCAGAGGAAGAATTTCCATGAGTGTAGGAATAATGTTGAAAGGTATTTATTTTTAGTTAAAAACATGGAGAAAATGGAAGGGAAAGAGAAGGATTATCCAATGTTCGATGATTTGTTTGATGCAGCCGATATCAGAGATTTAGCTGAAGACCAAGTCATAGCTTATAGCCAGTCACGCCTTAAGCTTGAAGATGATCGCGAAGCCTTGGAATATGAGGTGGCTCAGGAGAGATTAAAAGCTCTTTCTGAAGGACGCGCCGAGGGTATGAAAGAAGGGATTGAGAAAGGGATTGAGAAAGGGGAAAGGAATCTCCTTTCAGGGATAATATCACATCTAAAATCTCAAGGCTCATCTATAAGGCAAATTGCTGCCATTCTTGGTCGGTCTGAATCAGAAATCGCGTCTCTTTATTAATCGAAAATAATAAGATGGCAGATAATTATCTTGAAAAGAAAATGGAGGAGCTACGGAGAGGCTCTGATAAAACTTTCACTGGAAGGAAAGCCGTGCAAAGAAAAGGGTTCGTGCAATTCGCTTTCCCTCCCAAACGTGTTGTCATAGCCTCCGAAATTGCATGCCGCAACTCCATAGCACGTGCATTTCTCAAAGCGGATTGTAAAGTAGCTATGATCCATTCCTGTCAAGAAGAAGGAGAACGGATGGCTCATGATGAGGGGGTGAGATATTATCCTTTTGCTATCCATGAATCATTCGAAAACCTTCTATCCGCATGGAGAGACGTGGATATTATCGTTGCAGACCCCGCAGAAGCAATGACTCTCCTTCCGATTTGGAAAAAACATCGCGAACGTTTCCCATATGTATCCTCCTACATATGCCGCGTGATAGTTATAGGCGATGCCGACGTAAAAGAACTCCAAGAATTAGCAAAAGGGATAAAGACCACTGTAAATATCATTGCCTCTCATAGCTCCCATACAGATATCAGCGAATTAATCCTCGCCCTTTCTCTTCCAGCCACTTCCGATATTGACGGATTAAAACTTCCATAAAATAATTTTTTATCAACTACTCTTTTGAATTTTAAGACTTTCATATTAACTTTGTAAAACACGAACGTATTTTACAAATGAATAATATATCTAAGTCTTCTCTAACCCTCGGAATCGATATCGGAGGCACCAACACTCTCTTTGGAGCTGTAGATGCATCAGGAAATATTATTGTCAGAGGCGAAATACCCACCACAGGCTATCCCTCTTTTCATGATTTTATTCTCTCTCTTCATAGCGCAGTCGCTTCTGCAATGGAAAAAGCTGCTGTCCCCTATTCAGCCCTTGGGGCTATCGGCGTCGGTGCCCCTTGCATAAGTCCGGAAACCGGTGTGATTGAGGGAGCCGTGAATCTTCCTTGGCCCTCCCCTCTCCCTTTGACCGACGAACTTCAACGCATATTCCATCTTCCCGCCGCAGGCGAGAATGATGCCAATGTGGCTGCCTTGGGGGAGAAATATTATGGAATAGCGAAGAATCTCTCCAATTTTATAATGCTTACCTTAGGCACAGGTGTGGGATCGGCAATCATATGCGACGGCCACCTGCTTCACGGAAAGAAAGGCTTTGCCGGAGAGTTAGGTCATACGCATATCCGGCGCGGAAAAGAGGCACGCCCCTGCAACTGCGGTCAGAAAGGATGTCTGGATGCCTACGTCTCTGCCCGCGGGCTTGTCACCACGGCGCTTGATCTCATCTCTAATTCCGATCTCCCCTCCTCTCTCCGCGATATCCCCGAATTCGACGCAAAAACCATCGGAGTGGCAGCTGCAAATGGCGATCCGCTCGCATTGGAAGCTGTAAAGACTACAGGAAGACTGTTGGGAGAAGCGTGTGCCGACTTTGCAGCATATTCCTCTCCTGAGGCTTTTATATTCTTTGGAGGAGTGGCTAATTCATTCCCTCTTTTCAAGGACGCAATGATCACAGAATTCAACAAAAACTGCCTTTCTATATTCAAAAACAAGATTCAATTCCTACATTCCACTCTCCATGAATCGGATGCCGCACTGCTGGGCACAGCCGCTGTAGGAAGGTCTATCCTTAATAAGCCGGCGCCAACCAAGCTTGAGATCTGCACCGGCGATCCGGAAGGGGTCTTGGCTGCAATCGAAGGGGGTGCCGACCGTGTGGAACTATGCTCCGGACTCGCGGAAGGGGGTCTCACCCCGTCGGCCGCTATGATCCGCTTTTCTTCAAAAAGAATCCCTACCAATGTCCTTATCCGTCCTCGTGCCGGCGATTTCATCTATTCGGAGGAGGAATTGAATGTGATGGAGGGCGATATCCGAATGGCAGTCGATTCAGGCGCAGCCGGAATAGTGGTTGGAGCCCTCACCCCGGATGGGAATGTAGATATGGATGCTTGCCGCCGTTTAATCAAGAATACCTCATCGCTCGATAATACTTTTCATCGCGCGTTCGATATGACATCTGACCCATTTCGCGCACTTGAGGATATAATCTCTTTAGGTTTCAAGAGAATACTGACATCCGGCCAAGCTGCCTCAGCTTTAGAGGGGGCGCAGCTGATAGCCGAGCTAAAGAAAAGAGCAGCCGGAAGAATAATCATAATGGCCGGTGCCGGTGTGACGCCGGACAATGCTGCAGAGTTACTCTCAGCTTCGAATACAGATGAAATACATACCTCGGCCAGATCTCGCATACATTCATCTTCATCGCCTGCCGGATCCGCCACTATGGGGAGCGCCGATGCAGCCGATGGAAGCCGGATGGGCACAGACCCTCGCATAGTGGCACAAATCAAGGATCTAATAAAATAAACCCTCTAATCTTCACCATGAAATCTCAAATTAAATATTCTTTTCTCGGATTGTCGCTATCGTCGGCCATGATCCTTTCCGCCGGTAATATCCTTACCCCTCAAGCCAACGAGGATTATCTAAAACGCCTTGAGGCTCAGCCGGAAATCGCTGAATCTTTAGCTATGCCCAAGAATCTGTCTCCCGATGAGACGGAGGCTCTGAAATTTCTTTACGCCTATCTCCCCACTCCCGACATTCTGGACTATGATCCGGAGTTTTATCTCGAAAATATCCGTTTATCTTTAAAAGCTACAAAGGAGATGCCTTGGGGGAACATCGTGCCTGATCGGGAATGGCGCCATTTCGTGCTCCCGGTCAGAGTGAATAATGAAAATCTCGACCATTCGCGCAAAGTATTTTACGACGAACTGAAAGAAAGGGTAAAGGGTCTTTCCATGCTTGATGCAATTCTGGAGGTGAACCATTGGTGTCATGAAAAAGTAAGCTATCAGCCTTCAGATCCCCGGACCTCCTCGCCTCTTGCTACAGTAGCCAACGCTTTAGGGCGTTGCGGTGAGGAATCCACATTCACTGTGGCTGCTCTTAGAAGCATCGGAATCCCTGCCCGTCAGGTCTATACCCCTCGATGGGCTCACACCGACGACAATCATGCATGGGTCGAAGCCTGGGCCGATGGCAAATGGTATTTCCTCGGAGCATGCGAACCCGAACCTGTGGCAAACCTTGCATGGTTTAATGCCCCCGCTTCGAGAGGGATGCTGATGAATACTAATGTTCCGGGACGTTATGACGGTCCGGAGGAGGTGATCTCTTCAAATCCAATCACCACAGTGATTAATGTTACCGAGAATTATGCTCCTGTTTGTAATTCCGGTGTTTATGTCACTAATCTTCATGGCGAACCCGTAAAGGATGCTTCCGTTAGATTCTCATTATATAATTATGCAGAGTTTTACCCCTTAGCGGAGAAAAAAACCGATTCCAATGGGTTCGCTCAATTCACATCCGGCAAAGGGGATATGATTGTATGGGCATCCGACGGCACGAATTATAACCTTTCCAAACTTTCTGCAGGCGATACAATACGCCTCGCGCTTGATAAGGATAAGGATTTTGCAGGCTCATTCGATTTTGATCTCACCCCTCCTCAGCAGAGAGTGAATCTTCCCTATGTGAGCGAAGAAGCCCGTCTGCAAAATGAACGTCGCAAGGCCTGCGAAGATAGCATACGCTTAGCATATGTCGGAACTTTTCTTTCTTATAAGCAAGCTTCTGGAATCTCTTCTGAATTGGGTTTAGATTCGGTTGCCTCAGATCTTCTTGTCAAGTCGAGAGGGAATCATCGTGTGATTGAAACCTTCCTTCGCGACACGCCTGCTCAGATGCGCGCCAAAGCCGTGATGCTATTGGGGGCTATGGCAGAGAAAGACCTTCATGACATCACTCCGGATGTTCTTTCCGATCATCTTTATTCCTCCATGGGGGATGAAGAATCCCCTCTCTTTGCAGATTATATTCTCAATCCACGCATTGAGCGAGAGATGCTTCACCCTTACAAAGCTTACATTCAGAAAGCTCTCACTCTTGAACAGGCTGAAAGCTATATGGCCTCTCCCCGCAATCTGGAAAAGGATCTGATGAAGGGATTGACTATCGACAGCATATTCAATCCGGGGCATTTGCGCCAATCTCCCGTGGCAACCATTAGCAACCGAACCACCGATCCTTTAGGGCGTTCGATAGCTTTTGTGGCCATATGCCGCAGTCTTGGAATCCCGGCGCGCATAGATCCTGTGAGCCATGCCACACAGTTTGCCGACAGCGCATATAAATGGCATGATGTGAATTTTGGTTCTATCTCCGTCGCTGAAAATGAAACTGATTCCAAAAGTATATTGCAGATTGTGGCGGATTCTGATAATTCCGGTCGCCAACCGAAGTATTATTCCCATTTCACTATCTCGCGCATAGTGGATGGCAAACCCGAACTGCAGGAGTTTGACGATTTTGAGAGTGTGGAGGAGATTAACAATCGTCGCCACCCTCTCTCTCAGGGCGAGTATTTTATGGTGAGCGGTCAACGGCTTGCAGATGGATCTGTGCTGACACATTCGGAAATCTTCAAGACTTCCGAAGGAGCTTCCACAGCGCCGAAATTGATTGTCCGTCAGGATTCCACTGCGTTGCAGGTGATAGGGAATCTTGATGCCGAGCTTCTTTATACTCCCGTTTCTTTCATCCCCACAGGATATGAGAAAGATTCTCCGCGTTCTATCCTGTCATCCACCGGACGCGGCTACTATGTGCTTGGATATATCCTCCCTGGGCACGAACCAAGTTCGCATTCTCTCAACGACATAGCGGCCTCCTCAAAAGAATTTCAGGATATAAACAACAAAATATTGATTCTTTTCCCCGATGAGGATTCGCTCGTCCGTTTCCGTCTGTCCGACTATGGGGAATTGCCTTCCAATGTAATCTTCGGATTAGATAATGGAAGCATAAAAGAGGGATTGGAAACCGGATTGGAAATCGGGACAATCGCCACTTCCGACCTCCCCTATTTCGTAGTGGCCGACACCTTCAACCGAATA
This sequence comes from Bacteroidales bacterium, assembly GCA_014800245.1. Classification (GTDB taxonomy): domain Bacteria; phylum Bacteroidota; class Bacteroidia; order Bacteroidales; family Muribaculaceae; genus Lepagella. The sequence goes on from JAAVGM010000019.1 coordinate 132,748, forward strand.
GTCTTCTCCCGCAGCGGCTATTCCATAAATCTCGGCGATAAATTAGCCCGAATCCTGAAATCGCTGGAATAGAAGGATACTTGAATAAACCAACAAAGAAAAGACAGCAAGGAGACCTATGCCCTGTTGTCTTTTCTTTATTTCAATACTTACCTATTTAATGCCAGCCTAAACAGCCGGAGCCTTTGGGAACGGAGCCATATACTTATCATGTCCAAAATGCCATCTGCCACACTGCTCGCATATATAGGGACTGACAGGTTTAGGGTCATCAGGAAAATTGGACATATAGTTTTCACATGCAGCCCAAGCCTCTTCATAACTGCCATAACTGCGCTTGGCCCTAAGTTTTCTGTAACCTTTGCCCGGAATGTGTGTCACTGTCCAATGCGTTCCAAAACTTCGTTTTCCATTATCATAATCAGTGAACGATGTGCTGTAAAGCGAAAATGAACTGACCCTTCTGACCTGCTGACGGAATTTATTCCCATTCCCACTCTTTTTTCTTGTTTTATGTACCTCCTGGGCTGCCCTTTTCTCTACAATCCGTCTCACCAATTTCACATCGGCTTTCTTATCAAACTCCATATCCATAAGATTAATATGCTTATTGCCGAGTTTGTGGAGTCGTTCTCTTCCTAATTTAGTGGTCAGATGACGATAACGCTCAGTCATTCCTATATCATCCTTCTCCTTCTTTATATATTTTGAAGCCTTATATTTAAGATCCAGCTCCGCCTTATCAAGCAATGTCTTAGTGATACGCACGATCTCTCCTCCTTCAGGATTTTTAGCCACCAAAAGATCTCTTAGAGTCATAGAAAGATTCCTTACATCCTTCCTCACACCCTTAACTCTGATCACACCGTGAAGGCTCGTAGATAATCTTGCAAGTTGCAAAGAATTTACACTTGATATTGCCGACATATTCTCCAAAAATGATTTCAATGTCACCGACAAATTTTTTAATTTCTCAGCCGCCTCTCTATCGCAAGGCAGATAAATAGATTTAACTTTACACATAATACAATGATTTTTATAAATTTTCACTGCAAAAATAATATATAATTTTCCTAAAATAGATTAACTGTAATATTTCAATTAAAGCGTTTTCCCTCATTCTACTTTTTACTGAAATATTGCAAATATTTAATCCTCATAATTCCCAAAAATATATTTTAATATAAGCTAGATGTGTTGTCATTGGTCAATCTTTCCGCGTTATTCTCCGGAAGCCTTTAGGCTTCAGAATCGGTATAAAGAAAAACTCCTTCCCCGTAAGTTCCTGCTCGTTTAAGCGCAGGCGACAGCCTTAAAGATCTTCGCTTGGATTTATTCATTTCCTTAACCCTGGGAAACTATAAATTCCAAGCGGAGACTTTTTTCAAGCCTCCGGCTTACGCTTGAACGAGCAGGAACGGACGGGGAAAGATAAATATGGGGCGGGAGTTTCCAACTTCCGCAAACGCGCAGCATTTAATAATTCCTCCTGAATAAATCTGTCGATGCAACCGCAACCCCGGTTGCGGAAACCGTGGTTGCGATTGCAAATTATAAAACACTGAAAGGTAAGAATAGGATAAATCCGGTGATTTCCCACGATTGGATACGAACGGGGTATCGCAACATATTTTATACTTATTCCGATTGAAATCTCAAAATTTATTTTTAACTTTGTGTTTAATATCAACAAATTGTTATAAGCAAAGTCATGGACAAGAAAGAGATATTTGACCGAATAGAATATGTAGTAGCTTGTGTTGGAGCTTTCGCACAGCGATTTAACCTCTCCAATATGCAGGCCTATGCCTATCTACGCCGTTTCACAGGTATAGATTTCCTTCTTGACTGCTATGCTGCCGAGCATACCCTATCCATCGATGATGCTGTCTCAGATCTCCAAGTCATTTGCCAACGGGAAGGAGGTAGAATATGATCCGGTTATATCACGGCTCAAACGTAGCTATTAAGGAGATTGATCTTTCACGCAGTAAACGTGGCAAGGATTTCGGACAAGGCTTTTATCTTAATGCCAATCCCGACCAAGCTATGGAGATGGCAGCTCGAACAACTCGTTTTCTCAATGAGGGAACCCCAACGTTATCATGCTTTGAGTTTGATGAAGACGAGGCTATGGAGAACAAACTGAATATAAAGGTTTTTCATGAATACTCCGAGGAGTGGGCCGAATTCGTCGTGATGAATCGAAAAAACAACTCCGATGTTCCAGCTCATCCGTATGATATTGTTATAGGACCTATTGCCGATGATACGGTTGGAGTTCAGATTCGCCGTTTCATGATGGGCTATCTGTCGGCATCAGCATTGGTTGAAGAACTGAGATTTAAGGGCGACCATGCTGTCCAATACTTCTTTGGCACCCCAAAAGCCATTAACCTCTTAAAACGCATTGAATTATGACACAAGACATACAATTTCAAATCGAATGCCTTGCTGCAGAACTCGCAGAAATGCTTATGGCAGAATATAGCTGGGACATACACCGTGCCCTTGACGAGCTTTATTCATCAACCACCTTCGCCAAGCTAAACGACCCCGAATGTGGCCTCTACTATCAAGGCGCAGTCTATATCTTTCAGTTCCTTAAATCCGAAATCGAAACTGGAAAAGTCGCATAATACGCTTCCAATGGATATGGGTGGAAGCTCTCCACCAGATTCATACATCGCACCACTTTAGAATCAGACTTGAATAGATCAACTTAAATATTGCATTCTTCCAACCGACGGGGCGGCCTAAACCGCCCCCAAGAGCGATCCAAACATAAAAAAATTTTTTTGGTCATTTTTTCGCAAAATAATTACATGAAAACTTGCATATAATTATAGAAAGCGGAGCAGGTTGCATCACGCTCGTGTACAACCCTTTGGATTAAATGCACTAAAAAAGCAATCGCGGAGCACTTTCCCCATACCAACACTGACGAGGTAACCGCGGAGCGGTTTCACCTTCTATTAACCGTGGGTTCGCGAACATAGGGAGCGCACCTACGGTTTAGGTCAATCTCTGGCAAACAGCCTCGGAGAGGGTGAATCTCGGTAAAATCAAAGTTCACCCCCTCTAGGACTGAGGCCGACGCATTCATGAAAGCCGAGTGTTTGGGCATAGCCCAACCCTCAGTTAACAGGAAGTAAAACCACTCCATGATTGCTCCGTAAAATAAAAGGACTTTAAAACAATATTAGATTATCCACACAAAAATTTGAATAATTAAGTTATTTATCATAAATTTGCATACAGATTCCGAAAGCGGAATCTTTACATCTTGTAAATGAATAGCGTTTAATGCTATTGTGCTCGGTTCAGAAAACTGCCAATTTTCAAACACAACGGGGACAATGCACTGAACGCCTACTGAATAGTCGTACCATCTTAGTATGACTCTTGGTGGGCTTAGTGTCTTTGTATGTTGTGTGGGTATGGCAGTGCCTCTGAATCGTACAGGATGCGAAAGCCCACCACTTTTGTTTGGTGGTGGCAATAATAAAGGCAATATTGCAATATAACCAAATAAATACCTATTTATGCAACCTCAAAACGGGATCAAGCCCACTCCTCCACCAATTAAACGTTCGAGGGCTAAAAAGATAATCCTAATTTCATTATGTGTATTAGGAGGGATTATTGTCATTCCGATTGCATTTTTATTAATATTGGCACTATTTTTCGGTGGCAGTAAAGAAAAGCAAAACGAAGAATCGATTTGGTCGGAAGGTTATCTGACAGATGATTTTGGAGCCAGAACTAAAGAGAAATATTTGTATTTAGATCTTGTTGGTTCTTTCTCCAACAGCGCCACAACAAATTCAAATCTCAGAGTTCGTTTAACAGTTGAAAAAGACAGTACGATAGAGATTGCTTTATATGAATATGGCAGTGAAATGGTAAAAGATCAGAAACATTCCATGAAAGTTAGACAGAATGATTCAACAATCTATCAAAATGAACATTTGAATATTCGTCGGAATGGCTGGGGTTATTTGGCCTATAAAGAAAATAAAAGGCATATGTGCGATAAGTCACCGTATATATATGTCGGAGGAAAAACCGAATTTCTCCTAACTGAAGAAAAGGATTATGGAGGTGTGCCGAGCACATACCAATTCACCATTGAGGATATGTCAATAATAAAAGATGCATTTAATAAGCTCAATCAGCAAGAGAAGTAAATCTTAAATATATTTCTCATACCCATGGTTTACTCGTCTAATTAAAGAATTAATTAATGCAAATAAAAACACAGGCGGCTTCGTGAAATTTCACGAGGCCGCCTGCCCTATTTAAATGTCAGTAATTTTTGCTAATTGATCGGATCTTAGATCTTGCCGGTCTCAGCTATTGATTCAGCCTCAGCCATTACAATGGCATCGGGATCGTCAGTGAGCTGGAGAGCCGCATACTCATCCTTGTTGGCAACAACAAGACGGTTGTACTCACGAAGACCTGTTCCGGCAGGAATCAAGTGACCACAGATCACATTCTCCTTCATACCCTCAAGTGTATCGGTCTTGCCATTGATGGCAGCCTCATTAAGCACCTTAGTGGTCTCCTGGAATGATGCAGCCGACATAAAGCTTGAAGTCTGAAGAGCCGCACGTGTGATACCCTGAAGAATCTGCTCCGAAGTGGCAGGAACGGCATCACGCACTGTCATGATCTTGAGGTCCTTGCGCTTGAGAGCAGAGTTCTCATCGCGAAGCTTGCGCTGTGTGATGATCTGACCTGCAAGATAAGTCTGAGAGTCCCCGGCATCAGTGATCACCTTCTTACCCCAGATATTATCGTTCTCCTCCATGAAGTCGCGCTTGTCAACAATCTGCTGCTCAAGGAAGCGAGTATCACCCGGATCAAGGATGTTGACCTTGCGCATCATCTGACGCACGATAACCTCGAAGTGCTTGTCGTTGATCTTCACACCCTGCATACGATACACATCCTGAACCTCATTCACGATATATTCCTGAACGGCTGTCGGACCCATGATATTAAGGATATCCGACGGAGTGATCGCACCATCAGAGAGCGGAGTTCCGGCACGCACATAATCGTTTTCCTGAACGAGGAGCTGCTTAGACAGAGGCACAAGATATTTCTTCTCCTCGCCAAGCTTGCTTGTTACACTGATCTCACGGTTACCACGCTTGATCTTTCCAAACTTAACCTCGCCGTCAATCTCGCTGACAACAGCAGGATTCGACGGGTTACGTGCCTCGAAGAGCTCGGTGACACGGGGAAGACCACCGGTGATATCACCCGCAGAGTTGGATGCACGCGGAATCTTAACAAGGATTTCGCCGGGCTTGATTGTTGCGTTGTCGTCGATGAGAAGGTGCGCACCCACAGGGAGTGAGTAGCTTCTCACGAGCTCGCCCTTGCTGTTGTAGATCTGAGCTGCAGGAACTTTTGTACGATCCTTGGACTCGATCATGATCTTATCGCGAAGACCGGTTGCCTCATCAGCATCAACACGGTAAGTGACACCCTCTTCTACATTCTCGAAGCGGACTGTACCACCCTCTTCTGCAATGATCACGGCGTTGAACGGATCCCATTCGCAGATCATATCGCCGGGCTTAACCTCGTCGCCCTCCTTGAAGAAGAGACGCGAACCGTAAGGGATATCGGCAGTAGCGAGTACGATGCCGGATTTGGGTTCAACGATGCGAAGTTCACCCATACGTCCTACAACGATATCTGTACCCTTCTCATCCTTGATGGTGCGGAGTTCCTCAAATTCAAGGCGACCTTCGTGACGAGCTGTACGGTCTTTGATCACAGCGACGTTACCGGCCACACCACCGACGTGGAACGTACGGAGAGTAAGCTGAGTACCGGGCTCACCAATTGACTGAGCTGCGATTACGCCTACAGCCTCACCCTTCTGCACCATACGGTGTGTAGAGAGGTTACGGCCATAACACTTGGCGCAGACACCTTTCTTGGATTCGCAAGTGAGAACCGAACGGATCTCAACCGATTCAATCGGCGATTTCTCGATACGGTCGGCAATTGCGTCGGTGATCTCCTCTCCTGCATGAACGATGATCTCATCAGGATTGTAGGGATCCACAATATCATGAACGGAAACTCGACCGAGGATACGCTCGGAAAGAGTTGCCACAACTTCTTCGTTATTCTTAACCTCAGTACATACAAGGCCACGGAGTGTGCCGCAATCTTCTTCGTTGATGATCACATCGTGTGCCACATCGACGAGACGACGTGTAAGATATCCGGCGTCGGCTGTCTTCAACGCGGTATCCGCAAGACCCTTTCGAGCACCGTGGGTTGAGATGAAGTACTCAAGCACTGACAGACCCTCCTTGAAGTTTGCAAGAATCGGGTTCTCAATGATCTGACCTCCCTCTGCACCTGCCTTCTGAGGCTTAGCCATAAGACCACGCATACCGGAAAGCTGACGAATCTGGTCCTTAGAACCACGCGCACCGGAATCAAGCATCATATATACAGAGTTGAAGCCCTGCTGGTCTTCCTTCATCTGCTTCATAAGGGTTGAAGCGAGCTTGTCGTTGACGTGTGTCCAGATATCGATCACGTGGTTGTAACGGTCGTTGGCTGTGATCATACCCATGTTGAACTGACCAAGCACCTCTTCCACCTGACGATGTCCTTCTGCCACGTATTCCTCTTTCTCTTTCGGGATGATCACATCTCCGAGGTTGAATGAAAGACCGCCGCGGAATGCCATCTTGTAACCGAGGTTCTTGATATCATCAAGGAACTGAGCCGAACGGGTCACACCACATTTCTTGATTACGCGGGTGATGATGGTGCGAAGAGATTTCTTAGAGATGATCTCATTCACATAACCGATCTCCTTAGGCACGAACTGATTGAAGAGCACACGACCTACAGATGTGTCCTTAACAATGCGCTTCACAGGGTTACCCTCCTCATCAACATCGTCAACATATACGCTGACAGGAGCGTGAAGAGTTACACGACCCTCGTTATAAGCAATCTCAGCCTCTTCCGGACCGTAGAATACCGTCCCCTCACCCATATCTCCCTTGCGGAGCTTGGTGATGTAGTAAAGACCGAGCACCATATCCTGCGAAGGCACAGTGATAGGAGCACCATTTGCAGGGTTAAGGATGTTGTGCGCACCAAGCATAAGCATCTGAGCCTCAAGAACGGCTTCGTTGCTCAAAGGCAAGTGAACCGCCATCTGGTCGCCGTCGAAGTCGGCGTTGAATGCCGTACATGCCAACGGATGAAGCTGAATTGCCTTACCCTCGATCATCTTGGGCTGGAATGCCTGGATACCGAGACGGTGAAGCGTCGGGGCACGGTTGAGAAGCACCGGATGACCTTTCATTACATATTCAAGGATATCCCATACTACAGGCTCCTTGCGGTCAACGATCTTCTTCGCGCTCTTTACAGTCTTCACGATGCCGCGCTCGATGAGCTTGCGGATGATGAATGGTTTGTAAAGCTCTGCAGCCATAAGTTTGGGGATACCACACTCATGCATCTTGAGCTCCGGACCTACGACGATAACCGAACGTGCTGAGTAATCCACACGCTTACCGAGAAGGTTCTGACGGAAACGACCCTGCTTACCTTTCAAAGAGTCGGAAAGCGATTTAAGAGGACGGTTCACATCGCTCTTCACAGCCGAAGACTTGCGGCTGTTGTCGAGAAGTGAATCCACAGCCTCCTGGAGAAGACGCTTCTCATTTCGGAGAATCACCTCAGGAGCCTGGATCTCAATGAGTCTTTTCAGACGGTTGTTACGTATAATCACACGACGATATAGGTCGTTGAGGTCGGAAGTAGCGAATCGGCCGCCATCGAGGGGCACGAGAGGACGCAATTCGGGGGGAATCACAGGCACAGCCTTGAGGATCATCCATTCGGGCTTGTTGCGATCCTGTGAGTTGAGGAAAGAATTGACCACCTGAAGACGCTTCAACGCCTCAGTCTTGCGCTGCTGCGAACCGTCGGTGTTTGCACGGTGACGGAGTTCGGCTGCAAGCTTCACAAGGTCGATGTTCTGCAGAAGCTCATAAATAGCCTCTGCGCCCATCTTGGCCACAAATTTATTGGGGTCTGAATCGTCGAGGAACTGATTGTCTTCCGGAAGATTCTCCATGATCTCCATATATTCCTCTTCGGAAAGGAGGTCGAGTTTCTCCACATTTGAAGCGGCACCCGGATTCAGAACCACATATTTCTCATAATAGATTACTGCGTCGAGTTTCTTTGAGGGGAGACCCAACAGATAACCGATCTTGTTGGGAAGCGAACGGAAATACCAGATGTGTGCCACCGGAACTACGAGTTCGATATGACCCATACGCTCGCGACGCACTTTCTTCTCGGTCACTTCGACACCACAACGATCGCAGACGATACCTTTATAGCGGATGCGCTTGTATTTTCCGCAATGGCACTCATAATCCTTCACCGGACCGAAAATCTTTTCGCAGAAAAGACCGTCGCGTTCCGGCTTATAGGTGCGGTAGTTGATGGTCTCGGGCTTCAACACCTCGCCGCTCGACTTCTCCTTGATCTCCTCAGGAGAAGCGAGACCGATAGTGATCTTCGAGAAATTGCTTTTAATCTTATTGTCTCTTCTAAAAGCCATAAAACGTGTTTCCTTATTTTGTCGGATTTCAGGCAATCCTCCGAAGAGGATCGCCTTTGTCCGTGATATTTATGATTAATCTAAAGTGATGCTCAGACCGAGACCGCGAAGCTCGTGGAGAAGCACATTGAGAGATTCGGGGATACCGGGGTTTGGCATTGTGTCGCCCTTCACAATTGCTTCGTATGCCTTGCTTCGTCCTACCACGTCGTCCGACTTGATAGTAAGGATCTCCTGAAGGATGTGGGCAGCGCCGAATGCTTCGAGCGCCCAAACCTCCATCTCTCCGAAACGCTGACCACCAAACTGAGCTTTACCACCAAGAGGCTGCTGAGTGATCAAGGAGTACGGACCGATCGAACGTGCATGCATCTTGTCCTCAACCATGTGACCAAGCTTAAGCATATAGATCACACCTACTGTAGCAGGCTGGTCGAAACGATCGCCGGTGCCACCGTCGTAAAGATAAGTCTTACCATAACGGGGAACGCCTGCCTTGTCGGTCCATTCATTGAGGTCGTCGAGTGATGCACCATCGAAGATAGGTGTAGCAAATTTCTCGCCAAGTTCACGACCGGCCCATCCGAGTACGGTCTCGAAGATCTGACCAAGGTTCATACGAGAAGGCACACCAAGCGGGTTCAAGCAGATATCCACGGGAGTTCCGTCCTCAAGGAACGGCATATCCTCCTGACGTACCACACGAGATACGATACCCTTGTTACCGTGACGACCTGCCATCTTATCGCCGACACCGATCTTACGCTTTTTGGCGATATATACCTTCGCCAGCTGCATGATGCCGGAGGGAAGTTCGTCACCGATGGTGATATCAAATTTCTTGCGGCGGAGTTCGCTGTCGATCTCCTTGCTCTTGCGCAGATAATTGGTGATAAGCTTAGCCACCATGTTATTGATGCGATCATCGTTGGTCCAACCGCTGAGGTTGATTGTCTCGTAGTCGATTGTTCCGAAGTTCACATCGCTGAAGTGCTGACCCTTCGGGATGATATCCACGCCGATGAAGTCTTTCACACCCTCAGAAACCTGACCTTTGAGAAGGGTAGTCATCTTCTCAAGCATGATGGCTTTGAGGTCGGCCTGCTTCTCTTCGTATTCCTCGTCGAGGATAGGAAGCTGAGCATTGGCGCTGTTGCGGGTGGAACGTGTCTTCACTGCACGAGAGAAGAGGTTTGTGCCAATCACAACACCCTTCAATGAGGGGGAAGCCTTCAATGAAGCATCCTTCACATCGCCGGCCTTGTCGCCGAAGATTGCGCGGAGAAGTTTCTCCTCAGGTGTGGGGTCGCTCTCTCCCTTAGGAGTGATCTTACCGATCATGATGTCTCCGGGAACTACGTGTGCTCCGACACGGATGATACCACGCTCGTCGAGATCTTTTGTAGCATCCTCGCTCACGTTGGGTATATCGGATGTGAGCTCCTCCATACCTCGCTTGGTTTCGCGAACTTCAAGGGAATATTCGTCAACGTGGATTGAAGTAAGGATATCCTCACGTACCATTCTCTCGTTGAGCACGATTGCATCCTCATAGTTGTAACCCTTCCAAGGCATGAACGCCACTTTGAGGTTGCGTCCGAGTGCAAGCTCACCCTTCTCAGTGGAGTAACCCTCTGTAAGGATATCCCCCTTCTCGACACGCTGTCCTTTCTCGCAGATAGGACGAAGGTCGATGGTTGTGCCCTGGTTGGTGCGTCGGAACTTCGGAATCTTGTATTCCTTGACAGCTGATTCGAACTCTACGAAGTCCTCATCCTCTGTGCGGTCGTATTTAATGCGGATTACAGTAGCATCCACGAATTCAATCACGCCCGCTCCTTCGGCCATGATCTGAGTGCGTGAATCCTTGATGAGCTGACCTTCGATACCTGTGCCGACAATAGGAGCCTCGCTGCGAAGCAAGGGAACTGCCTGGCGCATCATGTTCGAACCCATGAGGGCACGGTTAGCGTCATCATGCTCAAGGAACGGAATGAGCGATGCAGCGATAGATGCGATCTGGATAGGAGCCACATCCATAAGCTGAAGCTCTTCAGGAGCCACAATCGGGAAGTCGGCATCAAGACGCGCCTTAACGCGGGGATTGATGAACGAACCGTCATCGTTGACCGGAGCATTACCCTGAGCAATCATCTTGCCTTCTTCAATCTCGGCTGTAAGGTAAATCACATCGTCATTGTTCAAATCCACCTTGCCATTCTCCACCTTGCGGTAGGGAGTCTCGATGAAGCCGAGGTTGTTAATCTTGGCATAAACGCAAAGAGAAGAGATAAGACCGATGTTCGGGCCTTCAGGAGTCTCGATCGGGCAAAGACGGCCATAGTGGGTGTAGTGTACGTCTCGCACCTCGAAACCTGCGCGTTCACGGGAAAGACCGCCGGGACCAAGAGCCGACATACGGCGCTTGTGGGTGATCTCAGCCAGAGGGTTGGTCTGGTCCATGAACTGAGAAAGCGCATTCGTACCGAAGAAGGTATTGATCACAGCCGAGATAGTCTTGGCGTTGATCAGGTCGATCGGAGTGAACACCTCGTTGTCGCGGACGTTCATCTTTTCACGGATAGAACGAGAGATACGAGCAAGTCCGACACCGAACTGGTTATATAGCTGTTCGCCAACAGTGCGGACGCGACGGTTGCTCAAGTGATCGATATCATCGACGTCGCTCTTGGCGTTGATAAGTTCAATAAGATATTTGATGATGGCGATGATATCCTCACGGGTAAGCACCTTCACATCCATCGGAGTGTCGAGTTCCAGCTTCTTGTTGATTCTGTAACGTCCCACCTCGCCGAGGTCGTAACGCTTCTCAGAGAAGAAGAGGTTCTGGATCACCTCACGCGCCGACTGCTCATCCGGCGGCTCGGCGTTGCGAAGCTGGCGATAGATATACTGTACAGCCTCGATCTCCGTATTTGTGGGGTCTTTCTGAAGAGTGTTGAAGATGATGCTGTAATCTACAGCACTCACATTCTCACGCTCAAGAAGAATAGTCTTCACACCCGACTCAAGGATGGCATCGATGTTATCCTCAGTGATTTCGTTACCACGATCCACAACAAGTGTGTTACGCTCGATAGAGACAACCTCACCGGTGTCCTCATCCACGAAATCCTCCTGATAAGAATTCATCACACGGCCTGCAAGCTTGCGGCCGATGGCATTCTGGAGATTGGTTTTGGTAACTTTTACTTCGTCAGCAAGGTCAAAAATCTGAATGATATCCTTGTCTGATTCAAGGCCGATAGCACGCAACAATGTAGTGACGGGAAGTTTCTTCTTACGGTCGATGTAAGCATACATCACATTGTTGATATCGGTAGCAAATTCAATCCAGCTTCCACGGAAAGGGATGATGCGGGCAGAATAAAGCTTCGTACCGTTGGCATGGGTGCTCTGTCCGAAGAACACACCGGGCGAACGGTGGAGCTGAGATACGACAACGCGCTCCGCACCATTGATGATGAATGTACCCTGCTCGGTCATATAAGGGATCGGACCGAGATACACATCCTGAATTGTTGTGTCGAAGTCCTCGTGGTCGGGGTCAGTGCAATAAAGCTTGAGCTTAGCCTTCAAAGGCACACTATATGTGAGACCGCGACGCAAACATTCATCTATAGAATAGCGAGGGGGATCGATATAATAATCAAGAAACTCCAAGACAAAGTTATTACGGGTGTCTGCAATAGGGAAATTCTCTGCAAACACCTTATAAAGCCCCTGATTCTTACGCATCTCGGGGGGAGTGTCAAGTTGGAGGAAATCCTTGAACGATTTCAACTGAACTTCCAAGAAGTCAGGAAACGGAAGAGGATTCTTAATCGACGCGAAATTAACGCGCGGTTTTTCGGTTAAATTTACTGACATTGGGAAAAAGTTATTGATACACTTCTCTCACAAAATACCTTCCGGATAATGTTAATGAAAATTTAAATGAGCCGGAAATAATTTAAAAAATATGAAATATCTATAATCCTGCGCTCTCCTGTATATCCGGTTCGGAAAAATAAGCCATCCGCAGGGAGAACCTATCAGATGACTTTAATATGCAAATAGGTTAAGAACGACACCTATCGGTGCGTTCTTAACCTACAGATAGATTAAGTCGATTCTTATTTGAGCTCAACTTCAGCGCCAGCCTCTTCGAGCTGCTTCTTCAAGCCCTCAGCATCAGCTTTGGGAAGACCCTCTTTGATGTTGCTGGGTGCGTTGTCAACGAGTTCCTTAGCCTCCTTAAGGCCAAGACCAGTGAGCTCTTTAACGAGCTTAACGACTGCGAGCTTGCTTGCACCAGCTGCTTTGAGAACAACGTCGAAGCTGCTCTTCTCTTCAGCTGCGGGAGCGCCAGCTGCGGGACCTGCTGCTACTGCAACTGCTGCAGCTGCGGGCTCGATGCCATATTCGTTCTTAAGGATTTCAGCGAGTTCGTTTACTTCCTTTACAGTAAGGTTAACAAGCTGCTCTGCAAATGCTTTCAAATCTGCCATTGTCGTATAGTTTTTTTTGTTTTTTTAAATTGAAATTACTCTTTGTTGGATAAAGTTTCCAATACACCATGAAGGATATTGGCACCGCTCTGGAGAGCGCTGATAACGTTCTTCGCAGGAGACTGAAGCAATGCCACAACGTCTGCGATGAGCTCGTTCTTGCTCTTGATATTGGAAAGAACATCCAACTGGTCCTCGCCAATGTAAACACTTTCCTCCACGAAAGCACCCTTCAACATAGGAAGAGTATCTTTCTTGTCACGGAACTTCTTGATCATCTTAGCGGGCGCATTGCCTACATTGCTAAGAAGAAGAGTGGTCTCGCCGTGGAGAAGATCATAAAGACCGGAATAGTCAGTCTCGCTTGCCTCGAATGCCTGCTTGAGAAGAGTGTTCTTCACGCAAAGCATCTTTATGTCAGCTCCGAAGCATGCACGACGGAGTGCGCTTGTTTTCTCAGCATCAAGACCTGCGGTCTGCATCAGATAAACACAGCTGTAATTCTTCAGCTGGTCGCCTATATTGGCAATAATTATAGCTTTATCTTCCTTTTTCATTACTCTGTTTCTTTATTAATTATTCGGCAACAGATTTAGGCTCGACCTTCACGCCGGGACCCATCGTGCTTGAAAGATAAATGCTCTTAATATATGTGCCTTTGGAAGTGGCGGGTTTAAGTTTAATCAATGTATTGATAAACTCCTTGGCATTGTCGCGCATCTGCTCGGGGGTGAAAGACACCTTGCCGATAGAAGCATGTACGATACCAGTCTTATCCACTTTGAAATCGATCTTACCCTGTTTTACTTCCTTCACTGCCTTAGCCACATCCATAGTGACTGTGCCGCTCTTGGGGTTAGGCATCAAGCCACGAGGACCGAGGATACGACCCAAGGGACCGAGCTTACCCATTACTGAAGGCTGAGTGATGATTACATCAACATCAGTCCAACCTTCCTTGATCTTCTGAAGATATTCATCAAGACCAACGTAATCGGCACCGGCTTCTTTGGCTGCCGCTTCTGCGTCAGGACCGCACAACACGAGCACTCTAACCTGCTTACCGGTACCATGGGGGAGCGAAACTACGCCACGCACCATCTGGTCGGCCTTACGGGGGTCAACACCGAGACGAACATCGATATCGAAAGAAGCATCAAACTTTTCGAATGAAGTCTCTTTCACTTTCTCTGCAGCCTCAAACAAGGTGTATTCCTTCCCCGGTTCAATCTTCGATAAAGCCAACTTTTGATTTTTTGTCAGTTTTCCCATTTTTTTGAAGATTTTTAGTTAAGTTCAGGGAAATCACCCTTCACGGTTATACCCATGCTTCTCGCTGTACCTGCAACCATACGCATTGCAGAATCCAAAGTAAAACAGTTCAAATCCGGCATCTTGTCTTCTGCAATCGTCTTTACCTGATCCCAGGTGATCTCAGCTACCTTCTTACGGTTAGGCTGAGCAGAACCGCTCTTGATCTTTGCAGTCTCTTTGAGCTGCACAGCTACCGGCGGAGTCTTAACGATAAAGTCGAAGCTCTTGTCAGTGTAGTAAGTGATTACTACAGGGAGAACCTTACCGGCCTTATCCTGGGTTCGGGCATTGAATTGCTTGCAAAATTCCATGATGTTGATACCCTTAGAACCCAAGGCGGGACCTACGGGAGGAGACGGGTTTGCCGCGCCACCTTTAATCTGTAATTTGATCTGTCCAGCAATTTCTTTTGCCATTGTTCTACTTTTTTAAAATGTTGTGTCGAATAAAATTTCTCCTTTGACCGTAACAAATCGTCGGATCATTCTCTTTCGACTTGGGAATTTTCCAACTCCAGATCAGTGGCTCTGCCAAAAATTTTGACCTCCACCTTAATCTTCTTTTTGTCGTTCATCACTTCCTTGATCACGCCATTGAATCCGCTGAACGGACCATCATTGACCTTGACCACTTCGCCTACTACGTAAACGTCGCCATCTTCAGCCTGTGGCTGGCGCATCTCATCGGCAGTTCCCAGCATCTTCATCACTTCGCTTTCACGCAAGGGAACAGGCTTACTCGTCTTTTCCCTTCCACGCAAAAAATCAATGACATTAGTCGTGTTTCGAAGCTCATAAACCACTTCTCCGGTCAACTGTGCCTTTACAAACACATAGCCGGAATAAAGCGTGCGCTCTTTCAACACTTTCTTGCCATTGCGAGTGGTATAAACTTTTTCTGTGGGAATCAATACCTGTGAAACAAAATTTCCGATGTCGGTATTCTTTATTGCAGCATCCAACACCTCTTTGACTTTTGCTTCCTTTCCTGAGATGGCACGCAATACGTACCACTCCTGCTTATTTTCAGCCATTGAAATCCTATGTTAAAAGTTTAAAAACTGATACTGTAAATCAACTCCATCAGAAGACTAAAAATCTTATCAACAGCCCAGATGAATACAGCCAGAATGATGGAAGCAATCAAGACCAGCACCGAGCTATTGATGAGTTGTTTCTGAGTCGGCCAAGAAACCTTATAAACCAATTCGTCATAAGATTCCTTTATATCCTTGAATAATTTCATATTTTCGTTAATTGGCACGGGAAGAAAGACTCGAACTCTCGACACCCGGTTTTGGAGACCGGTGCTCTACCAACTGAGCTATTCCCGTGTATAAAAGGGGACCCCAGAACGGATCTTAAGATCCCCTTTTTATCGAGTTTGTGTTATAGTCTGTATTAATCCTCGTAAACCTGAGTGATCTGACCTGAACCTACTGTACGGCCACCCTCACGGATTGCGAAACGAAGACCCTGATCGCAAGCTACCGGAGTGATGAGCTTAACATCGATCTCTACGTTATCGCCAGGCATTACCATTTCTACACCTTCGGGAAGAGTGATCTCACCAGTTACGTCGAGCGTACGGATGTAGAACTGAGGACGATATTTGTTGTGGAACGGAGTGTGACGACCACCCTCTTCTTTCTTCAAGATATAAACCTGAGCCTTGAAGTGATCGTGAGGTTTAACCTGTCCGGGGTGGCAAAGCACCATACCACGCTTGATTTCGTTCTTATCAACACCACGGAGGAGAAGACCTACGTTATCACCAGCCTCACCCTGATCGAGGAGTTTGCGGAACATCTCAACACCTGTAACAGTAGTTTTGCGGTCAGCGCCAAGACCAAGGATCTGAACCTCATCACCTACCTTAACGATACCAGTCTCGATACGACCTGTAGCAACTGTACCACGACCAGTGATTGAGAATACGTCCTCAACAGGCATCAAGAAAGGTTTATCGATATCACGGGGAGGAAGGGGAATCCAGTTGTCAACTGCATCCATGAGCTCCATTACTTTGTCAACCCACTCCTGCTCGCCGTTAAGAGCACCAAGTGCAGAACCGCGGATGATAGGAGTATTGTCGCCATCGTACTCATACTGAGAAAGGAGGTCACGCATATCCATCTCAACGAGCTCGAGCATTTCCTCATCGTCAACCATGTCACACTTGTTCATGAATACAACAAGACGGGGAACGTTTACCTGACGAGCGAGAAGGATGTGCTCACGAGTCTGGGGCATCGGACCATCAGTTGCAGCAACTACGATGATAGCACCGTCCATCTGAGCAGCACCAGTTACCATGTTCTTCACATAGTCGGCGTGTCCCGGGCAGTCAACGTGAGCATAGTGACGATTTGCAGTCTGATACTCTACGTGTGCTGTATTGATTGTGATACCACGCTCTTTCTCTTCGGGAGCGTTATCAATTGAATCGAATGAGCGAAGCTCTGAAAGACCTTTTTCTGCAAGAACCTTAGTGATCGCAGCAGTAAGAGTAGTCTTACCGTGGTCCACGTGACCGATCGTACCGATGTTCACGTGCGGTTTGGTTCTTTCGAATTTTTCTTTAGCCATAGTTTTGCTATTATTGTTGTATTGTTAATTTTAAAACCTTCACGAGGAAAGAGATTTTTCGAGCCAATGGCGGGATTTGAACCCGCGACCTCTTCCTTACCAAGGAAGTGCTCTACCCCTGAGCTACATGGGCAAATCTGGAGCGGAAGACGAGGTTCGAACTCGCGACCCTTAGCTTGGAAGGCTAATGCTCTACCAACGGAGCTACTTCCGCAGATTGTTTTTTTTTTCGTGGGCGAAGATGGATTCGAACCACCGAAGGTATAAACCAGCAGATTTACAGTCTGCCCCATTTGGCCACTCTGGTATTCGCCCTGAATTTTGAGCCTCTTGTCGGATTCGAACCAACGACCCCGAGATTACAAATCACGTGCTCTGGCCAACTGAGCTAAAGAGGCTTGCTCATCCGATTTTCCAACCGCTCTTTCTTGCGAGAGATGCAGTGGTTAACCGATTTCGAGTGCAAAGTTATAACAAATTTCTTTTACTGCAAAATTTTTCGGTAAAAAAATTTCTAAAAAATTATCCTTATTTTTTAAGCAGTATTAAATATCTGTTGAAATAATCTGATTTCTTGAAAGTTAACATTTCAAGAAATCAGATTATTTTTTTTTGCGTTTTTTATTCCACAGTTACAGACTTTGCAAGATTGCGCGGCATATCCACATCTTTCCCCTTATTTATGGCGATATAATAAGAGAGAAGCTGGAGGGGGATGGAAGTGATGATCGGGGTGAGACACTCCGGAATCTCGGGCACCTCCAATACATGGTCGGCGATATTGCGTATCACCGTATCCCCTTCTGTCACGATTGCAATGATGCTTCCGCCACGAGCTTTCACCTGCTGCACATTGCTTACGATCTTCTCATACAGATGATCGTTGGGAGCTATGATTACAGATGGCATCTCAGCATCGATAAGGGCAATGGGTCCATGCTTCATTTCAGCCGCAGGATATCCCTCGGCATGGATGTAAGAGATCTCTTTCAGCTTCAACGCCCCTTCGAGAGCTACAGGATAGCTGTAGCCGCGTCCGAGATAGAGGAAGTTTCGGGCATAGGTATAGATCAGCGACAATCGCTCAATCTTGTCGTTAAGCTTAAGCACCTTCTCCACATATTCGGGAATGCGAAGCACCTCCTGCCCTATCTCCGTGATCTTCTCCTGATCCATTGTACCCTTAAGCTGTGCTATTCCGAGGGCAAGGAGAGTCAGCACCATCACCTGGCCGGTGAAGGCTTTGGTAGATGCCACTCCGATTTCAGGACCTACGTGGATGTAGGTTCCACTGTCGGTTTCGCGAGGGATGGAAGAACCTACCATATTGGAAATGCCGAATACGAATGCACCCATATTGCGCGCTATCTTTACGGCAGCCAATGTATCGGCTGTCTCGCCGCTCTGGGAAATGGCAATCACAATATCCTTATTGTCGAGCACGGGATTGGAATATCTGAACTCGCTCGCATATTCCACCTCCACGGGGATTCGGCACATATCTTGCAGAAGATATTTCCCGAGCAGGGCGGCATGCCATGATGTGCCGCAGGCCACAATTACAATGCGCTTGGCATTAAGGAATGTCTCTTTATTGTCGTTGATGCCGCTGATATTGATCTTCGAGCCGTGGTCGATGATGCGTCCTCGCACACAGTCGCGAAGCGTAGAGGGCTGTTCGAAAATCTCCTTGAGCATAAAATGAGGATATCCGCCTTTTTCGAGCTGAGAGATGGAGAGCTCAAGGGTCTTCACATCAATCTTGCTCTCGTGGTTGTCAAGATTCACAATCTTCAGAGGCTCCCCTTTCTTTATCACGGCAATCTCCTCATCCTTCAAATACACCACATCTTTGGTGTATTCCACAAAGGGAGTGGCATCGGAAGCGAGGAAGGTCTCACCCTCTCCTATTCCGATCACGAGTGGGCTGCTCTGGCGAGCCGCCACTATCGTATCGGGATGATCCTTCTCGATCACGGCGATTGCGTAAGCGCCGATCACCTGATTCAAGGCCTCGCGGACAGCATCCACCAAGGAGCAGTTGTTCTTCACCTTTATATATTCTATGAGCTGCACGAGCACCTCTGTATCGGTTTCCGACTGGAACGAACAGCCATGCTGAATCAGCGCATCCTTGAGCACTTTATAGTTTTCGATTGTGCCGTTATGCACAAGCGCAAGATTTCCATCCTCGCTGTAGTGGGGATGAGCGTTTGTATCCGATGGTTCTCCATGGGTGGCCCAGCGAGTATGTGCAATCCCGACTCCCGCATCTGTCGATTTATCACGGCAGAAATCCTCAAGATTGCTTACTTTCCCTTTGGCTTTATATACTTTCAGCTTCCCGTCGTTCCCTTCAAGGGCTATTCCCGCGCTATCGTAACCGCGATATTCAAGACGGTGAAGTCCTTTTATCAAAATATCGTAAACATTTCCGTTTCCGATGTATCCTACAATTCCACACATATTTTTATGTTTTGTAATAGCGTAAAACGGCGTGCCATATATACACGTCGCCTTTAAACTAACGCAAAATTACGTTTTATATTCCATTATTCCAATTTTTCAACGAAATAACGTTAATTTACGCGCAATAGGTGCAATTACTTACATTTTATTAAATAGGATATCGCATATATATAAATAAAAATGCTTCCAAAGCGCGTTTGCCTTGGAAGCATATAGTCTCTATAATCTCTTTTAGTCGGATTATTTACCAGCTGCCTGGTTATCTACCACCACTTCGCCATCACCGGTAGCGATGACATTGGAAGTGTCGGAAGAAGGCATATCAACGATATCCCCTACCACATCAGGATTCATCATCGGAGAATCCGGAATATTGGGGATCGGGAATGCAAGGAATTTAGAGAGTTCATCAGCTTTTGCCACGTTCTTCTCCCCAAGCTCTTTTGCATCGGCATTGCGAAGAACTGTGGAGAATGTAGGAAGATACACGGCATTCGACCACATTGAGGCCAATTCATTTACAGCATCTATGTATTCCTTTGAAGAAGTATCCGTGTCGCTGTTTACTACATTGTAATAGGGCTGTGCCTTCTCGGCGAAACTGCCGCAATAGTCGATGATTGTAGAATAATCAGCTTCTGTCAGTGTCTGACCGGCTGCGATTTTATCCGCTACATCCTTAGGATCGGGCTTGCTTGAACAGGAAGCCATGATGAGACATACCACTGCCATCATCATAAATGTCATTACCTTTTTCATAATTCGCTTGTTTTTATAAATATTTCTAAAAATTTTTTTATCGGATTTAATGCTTATCAGTAAGCCCTACATAGCAGAGACACGCATTAAACATTAAATTAGAATTCATCTCCTAAGGGAGTGACGGCCGGCTCACGGAGCTTATACAGCAATTGACGCTTTAGCTGCGGAGAATCCTCAATTATCTCGGAAAGTTCCCAATGATGCCCGGCCTCTTCCCGGAGCAAGGGAGATGTGGCATCGACATCGGTGAGATTCCATGTGAGAAGCACTGTCTTTATCTTCAAGGCCTTCAACTTCCTTACAAGCATCTCATGATCGGCATCGCCGGTGATGAGCACCACATAGTCGAATTTTCGGAATGTGGCAAGTTCGTATGCTTCAAGGGCAAACCATACATCCACCCCTTTCTCTACCACTTCGGTCTGTCCGTCGCGCTCCACTTCACGCAGATGTTTATAATGGAAAATCACATCGTTCTCTATCAATGTGTCTTCAAATTTTCTTTCATTATAAAGCAGATGCTTGTCGTAGGCCTCTTTCACGCGGAAACGTCCACGGAAATAATGAGCCTCTGTGATCTGGCAGTCGGATACATGAACCCCCTCTTCCATTGAAAGGCGGGCACAGATATAGTCGAATAGTGAGCGAACTCTTATAATGGATCGTTCATGCGCTTTCAATGCACGGTTTACTTTAGCATAATAGCCACCGTCGATAAAAACGCCCACGGATATATAGTCGAGCATATTTTTCATTTTCTTGTTTTACTTATTGTTTTAACACTATCCAACAAAAAAGGTTCGTCATTTTCAGACGAACCTTTCTCATATTGCACTTTTTATCAATTTTATGCGAGTCTGCGAAGAATCTCCGTAAGAAGCTGCCAGAACTCCCCTACCGACTTGATGTTGGCTTTCTCGCCGGGAGAATGGATATCTTTCAGCGTCGGGCCGAAGCTCACCATATCAAGAGCCGGCATCTTTTCAAGGAAGAGACCACATTCCAATCCGGCATGCAAAGCCTCTACCTTCGGCTCGGCATGGAAGATATCACGATAACTTTCCACAGCTACCTTGAGCACCTTTGAATCCGGATTCGGAGCCCATCCTACATATGCATCATCGAAAGCTACAGATGCTCCGATAAGAGTGAAGAGAGCCTTGACACGATCGGCTATCTCGTCGCGACGTGAATCCACTGACGAACGCTGATGCACGGTGATCTCTATCTTATCTCCTTCCTTCATCTTTACGGAAGCGAGGTTGCAAGAGGTTTCGATCAGCCCCTCTATTGCATGGCTCATCCCCTGCACACCGTTTGGACAAGCGAATACGGCCTTGATAAGATCATGGGCTGTCTTTGCACCTATCACACTCTCCGCAGGATCTGCCTGCTCCACCTTGAAAATAAAAGACTCCTCTTCCACTCCCTTGAATTCAGAATGAAGGGTGTCATTATATTCGGCGGCTGCTTTATTAAGCTTCTCTGCATCCGCGGCTGCAATTCCGATCACAGCATGTGCATCGCGCGGGATTGCATTTGCCAATCCTCCGCCATCGATCTCGGCGAGTTCGAAGGCTGTATCTTGTGAAAGGGCGTAGAGGAAGCGTGCTAGCTGCTGGTTGGCGTTAGCACGACCAAGACCGATCTCCATTCCGGAATGACCCCCTTTCAGACCGCCAAGCGACACCTTATAATATATCAGCCCTTCAGGAGCCGCAATGCGATTATAAGGGAGTGTGGCTACAGTGACCTTTCCTCCGGCACATCCGATCACAAGCTGACCCATCTCTTCGGAGTCGAGATTGAGAAGAATCTCGCCTGTAACGAATCCGGGCTGAAGCCCGTTGGCTCCGATAAGACCCTGCTCCTCATCCACGGTGAAGAGTGCTTCTATCGGACCATGCACCAAGGAGTCGTCGAGGAGAACTGCCATGGCGGCTGCACATCCCATACCATTATCTGCACCAAGTGTTGTGCCGTTGGCACGAACCCATTCCCCATCCACGATTGTCTCTATAGGATCTGTAAGGAAATTATGATTGGAGGCAGGCAATTTTTCTGCCACCATATCCTGATGACCCTGAAGAATGATTGTGGGTGCATTCTCATGACCCGGAGTGGCGGGTTTGCGCATCACTACATTCCCCACCTCATCCGTGGCTACGGGTATATTATGACGATCTGCCCAATCCACTAAAAACTCCTTCATCTTATCGAGATGATGAGTGGGACGAGGCACTTTCGTGATCTCATCGAAACATTGCCACACCAATTGCGGCTGCAAATCTGTGATTTTCATAATTTTTTAATTAAGTTTTACTTCTTTGATTTGAATCTTGCATAGGCATTGGCCATCTTTGTGTGATAACCGCGCCTTGCATAATTAGGCCCATTGTATTTCTTAGCAAAGGAAGCCCAGTTTTTCGCCTTAAGGTCGTTCACCATTCCCGTGTTGATAAGGAATGATGCAAACAATTCAAGCTGCTCCAATTCGGAATACGACATCAGGCGTACCATCTCCGCCACCGACGAGCATCCACACTGCTTATAGTTGAACCCTCCTATCTGAAACATCCCCCAGAACGTTCCCATATTGGCAGCATCCACATTGCTCTTTCTGGCTGTCACCAATTGAGTCCATTCCTGCAAAGGGTATCCTTTGAGGCCGGAAGGCACCTTTTCAGAGGGATTTCCTTTCGATGAGGCTTTGGACCGATAACGATTATACATCGTGCGATCGAAATTGACCACCGGCACACCGGGAGCCCAGAAGCCCTCCATCTTCTCGCCTGCCTCGATCACCACCACAGCCTTAATGGCAGCCACTTCAACGCCGAGACGTTTGGCCACCAAATTGAAATCGGCATCCGTAAGCGTGGCATATCTGCTCCTGGCATCTTCGGAAGGAAGAGACTCAAGCACGGTGTGGACCATTTCGGTAGTTTCATGGAGATGGGGTTCATCCGGTTTCCCGGACGAACCCTTTGACTTCTGCGCCGACAATACGCCGACGCCGGCAATCATCGCTAATACCCAAAGTCCGTATGCCCTGAGCCGCTTCATAAGGCAGCCACTTTTTCAAGCACTTTGCAAAGATGCTTCCAGAATTTATCCACAGTCGGGATAAGAAGCTGCTCGTCGGGCGAGTGAACGCCTGTCATTGTCGGACCGAAGCTCACCATATCGAGGTGAGGATATTTTGCGAGGAAAAGACCGCATTCCAATCCGGCGTGAATTGCCTTGATTGCGGGCTTCACTCCGAAGAGTTCTTCGTAAGCCTCGGCTGAAATCTTCATTATCGGTGATTTCATATTGGGTGCCCATCCGGGATAACCATCGCTATGAGTCACCTTTGCTCCTGCAAGCTGGAAATGAGCCTCCACCTGGCCGGCAATATCATCCTTGCGGCTCTCTACGGATGAACGCTGAGAAGTGGTGACGATCACTTTCCCTTCTTCCGGCATCTTCACGGAGGCAAGGTTAGTGGAAGTCTCCACCAAGCCCTCTATGTCGCGGCTCATTGAGATCACACCGTGAGGAGCTGAATAGACAGCTCTTACGATTGCCAATGAGGTTTCGGAATCAAGGCAATACTCCGGACGCTCCACCTCTTCGATTTCGAGTTTCATACCGGGCTCAACCCCTTCATATTCATTCTTTATCTCATTCACATAAGAATGGAGACGGCGCATCATCTCCTCATGGCGATCCGCCTGAATTCCGAACACTGCGTTAGCCTCTCTCGGGATTGCATTGCGGAGATTTCCTCCTTCAATGGAGCATAGACATGTGTTCCATCGCTGCGAACATTCCCAGATGAAGCGTGCAATCACTTTATTGGCATTAGCGCGACCAAGATGAATGTCGCCGCCGCTGTGACCTCCAAGCAGACCGCTTACGGATACACGCATATATTTGAAGTTCTCGGGAGTAAAGCTGCGCTTGTATTCGAATTCAGCGGTGGTGTCGATTCCTCCGGCACATCCCACGAAGATCTCTCCGTCGTCCTCGCTGTCGAGATTGAGAAGCATTGTGCCGGTGATCATATCTTTTCCTAAATTCTGAGCACCCTCAAGACCGATCTCCTCGTTGACTGTGAAAAGGGCTTCCACCGGACCATGAACGAGCGTTTTATCCAACATCACTGCCATCGCGGCTGCAACGCCGATACCGTTGTCGGCTCCAAGGGTGGTGCCGCGTGCGCGCACCCAGTCGCCATCTACATATGTATCGATAGGATCTTTCATGAAGTCGTGGTTCACATCATTGTTCTTCTCTGCCACCATATCCATGTGGGCCTGAAGAATCACTGTCGGGGCATTCTCATGTCCGGGAGTGGCTGCCTTGTGCATCACCACATTCCCTACCTTGTCGGTCTTCACTGCAATGCCGTTCTCCTTGGCGAAATTCACAAGAAACTCGCGAATCTGTTCCTCATGGCAGGAGGGACGGGGAATCTTTGTCACTTCATCAAAACACTTCCAGATCAACTCCGGTTTAAGGTCTTTTACTTCCATATACTAAATTAAATTTTGGTTACGAATTTCAGTCGCGTCTCCAAAGTTAACAAATTATTCCAACAAATATGCGCTTTTATCGATTTTATTTGTAAATTTGCATCCAAATTGGGTCGCAAAACCATGTTTTACCCCTTAAAAGTATTAAAATAAGTGAAAACTTTACTTTTATCAGTGATATTTCTCGGAATATCATTACTTTTGCTTTTGTTTTTTGTGCGGAATAGCAAATCCAAGGGTTGCCACCACGCTCCGCACAGAAAAAACTAACCGTCAGGAACCCCTTTTTCTTCGGAATCAGGCTTTCCGAATTACTCAGAAAAAACAGATTAACATCATTTATAATAATGAAAAAAATCCAATTGACGATTGCCGCGGCAATCATAGCTTCAGGCCTTTTTGCCACGTCTTGCTCAAATGACAACAAGACCGCAGACAAGAATGTGAAAGGCCAGACTGAAAAAACCGGGAAAACTTCTGCCAAGGATAAAGCACAGGAGCTCCCCAACTATCGCTATGTCGATGTCGATACAGTGTTGGCAAAATATAACCTTGCCAAGGATTACAATGAGGAGATTCTACGCCTCCAGACCAATATGGAGAGCCAGATGAAACGTCATCAGTCGGAGATCCAGAACTTCGCCTCCAGCATGGACAAAAAGATGCAGAACAATGGCTATCTTTCCGAGGCTTCATTCAAGCAGGATCAGAATAACCTCGCAAGCATGCAGGACAAGGCTCAGAAGAACATGGCTTCCCTCCAGAGCAATTTCGAAACTTCCGCAATGCAGGCGCAGCAGGCTGTCAATGATTCCATCGAAGCTTTTGTGAAGGAATACAACAAGACGCGCGGATATGATGCCATCTTATTCAAGAATGCCACTCTCTACATCAATCCCGACCTTGACATCACAAACGAAATAGTAGAAGGTCTGAACGCCCGTTACAATAAAGTGAACAAAAAATAAGCAAAAGTCACTTTTATAACCCATATAATAAGGCTTAAAACCGATTTTTTCAGGTTTTAAGCCTTATTTTTTGCTAAATTAACCTTTCGGCATTATATTTGTTCTTTATTTAATAGGACACTCCCCCCGAAAGCCTCAGCTATGGAGCAAAGGGAGGAGGATAAACGAAGAAATTACTGAATATCGAAATCCATGATTGAAGATAATATAATTAATAAGGAAGCTAATGAGAGAGCCGTCCTTGTCGGACTTGCCACCCGTCAGCAGAATGAGAACAAGTGTAATGAATATCTCGACGAGCTCGAATTCTTAGCCCACACCGCCGGAGCGGAGACTGAAAAGAGATTTGTGCAGAAACTCGATTATCCCAACTCGCGCACCTATGTAGGCAAAGGGAAGCTTGAGGAGATACGCCAATATGTGGAGGATAATGAGATTGGCATCGTGATTTTTGACGATGACCTTTCTTCGAAACAAGTGGCTAATATCGAGAACGAACTGAAGGTAAAAATTCTCGATCGCACCAGCCTGATTCTTGATATCTTTGCCAAGCGCGCTCAGACAGCTACAGCACGCACGCAAGTGGAGCTGGCTCAATATCAATATCTTCTCCCTCGACTCACACGAATGTGGACCCACCTCGAACGTCAGCGAGGCGGTATCGGTATGCGTGGTCCGGGTGAAACCCAGATCGAAACCGACCGTCGTATCATCCTCGATAAGATCTCGCGTCTGAAAGAGGAATTGAAAAGCATCGACAAGCAGAAGAGCGTGCAACGCAAGAATCGCGGAAAGCTCACTCGTGTGGCTCTCGTGGGCTACACCAATGCCGGAAAATCCACTCTGATGAATCTTTTAAGCAAGAGCGATGTTTTTGCCGAAAACAAACTCTTTGCCACTCTCGACACTACTGTCAGAAAGGTAATAATCGACAATCTCCCCTTCCTGCTTACCGACACTGTAGGATTTATCCGCAAACTTCCCACCCACCTTGTGGATTCTTTCAAGTCAACTCTCGATGAGGTGCGCGAAGCGGATGTCCTGGTGCACGTAGTGGATGTGAGCCACCCCAATTTTGAGGAGCAGATTGATGTTGTGAATAAGACTTTGGCTGATGTATGCGGATCTGCTCAGAAGCCGATGATTCTTGTTTTCAATAAGATTGATGCCTTCACCTACACTCCTAAGGATGAGGATGATCTCACCCCACGCACTCGTGAGAATATATCGCTCGATGAATTCAAGCAGACGTGGATGTCAAAGATGGATAATAATTGTGTGTTCATTTCTGCCAAGGAGAAAATCAATATTGAGGAGTTGAAAGGGATGCTTTATGAAAAGGCAAAAGAGATCCATATGGAGCGTTTCCCTTACAATGATTTCCTTTTCCAGAAATATGACGACCTCGCCGAGGAGATGAAGGAGGTTGATGAGGCGGAGAAGGCTGTGGACGAAGAGGCGGAATAATCTTCCGAAAGTCTTCCTGTTCAAATAAAAATTTTTAAACAAATAATTTATGGAACCAACTTATATAAATCCCGGAGCCAGAGAAATAGCGGAAATGACAGCCAATGGCTGCCGTTGCGCCGACTGGACAAGGGTGAAATTCAATCCTCACTCCGATTTCTCACGGTTCCGCAATGTCTCTTTTGAAGAGGATAATTCTATCGGCTTAATCACCGAAAACGATATAATAGAGAATGCCCGCATCCGGAATTGCAGGATATGGGATAATGTGACCATCCGGAATATAGGCGAGATTCTTGACAACTGCGATATTCAAAGCCGAGCAAGGATTGAGAATACCGGGAGCATTGTCTATGAAGCGGAATCCCGATGCGGAGTCGGCACGGAAGTGGCGGTGCTGGATGAGACAGGATCGCGCCCTGTAATCATCTTCCCCGGACTGACCGCGCAGGTTGCACTTCTTATGGCCCGCGAACCTAAATGGAGTGAGAATCACCTCCACCCTATTCTTATGGATTTCCTCGACACCCAAAGATATTTCGCCGGTATCGGCGAGGATGCTGTGGTGGAAAACTGCGGGAAGCTTCTCAATGTCTCCGTAGGTCGGGAAGTGATAGTGAGCGGTGCTGTTTCCCTGAAAAATGGCACTATTATCAATAATGCCGCCCCGGGACGCGCTTTGGCATTCATTGGCGCAGGAGTGGATGCAGAGAATTTTATAGTGGAAGATGGTCGCCTTGATTCGGGTGCATTGGTAAGAAATTGCTATATTGGACAAGGTGCCACCCTTGAAAAGCGATTCACTGCCCACGATTCGCTCTTTTTTGCCAATTGCTCTTTGGAAAATGGAGAGGCGTGTGCTGTGTTTGCCGGTCCTTATACTGTGAGCATGCATAAGTCAACGCTTCTTATCGGAGTGCAGACCTCTTTCATGAATGCGGGTTCGGGCACCAACCAAAGCAATCATATGTATAAGCTCGGGCCTGTGCATTGGGGCATTTTGGAACGCGGTGTCAAAACCTCCTCCTCTTCATATCTCATGTTGGGAGCCAAGATCGGGGCCTTCTCATTGCTGATGGGGTCTCACAAGACTCACCCTGATTCATCGCAATTCCCCTTCTCCTATCTGTTCGGCGATGATCGTGGTGCCACGGTGGTAGTGCCGGGTGTAATGCTCCGCAGCTGTGGCTTGATGCGCGATGAGCAGAAATGGCCTGCGCGCGATCGACGGCTGAAACGAAAGCTGCCGATGCACGACCGTGTGGTATTCGACGTGCTCAATCCCATTACAGTGGAGGCTATGCTTACGGCTTTGGATGTGATAGACGATCTTCTATCCCGTCCGGCTGATGACGACCGTTTCCTACGTTATCGGGGAATGAAGTTTACACGCGCCTCTCTGGAACGTGCCCGCCATTTATATGAACTGGCAATCTACAAATACCTCAGCACTCGCATTGAAGATCACGGTTTCCCGGAAAGCAAGAGCGATGAAGATGTGTCGAGCTGGGTGGATATGGCCGGTCTGCTTATCCCTCGCTTCTATCTTGAAGAGGTGATGAAAATGGAAAGGATTGAGGATATGAAGGAGCTATTCGATGCCGCCTTCAACCGTTATCCCGAACTTGAACGCGAATGGATAGCCACTCGCTTCAATGATCGTTGGCATAAGTCGAAGGAGGTGATAAATTCTTATGCCGAGGATTTCGACCGAATGATCGAGGAGGATCGTCGCCGCTATCTCGAAGACCTCGCAGCGCAGAATGATATGCTCAAACTCTGAAAACAAATTATATCCATAAAAAATAGATGCGCCCGCCATGCAGACGCATCTATTTTTTCTCTTCCTAAGCATCTATATCGTAACTTTTCATCCCTCCGAGAATTATTATAGTTCACTCGGTTATTTTCCGATTTTGCAACAATGGAAGTATTCTCCTCTCAAAATTCTCCTTTGATACTATCCTATAATGAAAATGGACGGAATCATTATAACGCTGACTATGATGGACTACATAATCCCCATTTTCAAACTGCTCATTTAATTCCCTTCTATCCCTCTCTTCATCGGGAAAGATTAACCCCATCTTTTTTATCACCCCATCTATCATTTTCCATCTCCCCATCCACTCTTCGCCGGAGGGAGGAATAATCCCTTGCACACTCTTGACAAATGAATCGAAAAAGATATCATATGGCACCACTCCATCCTTGATAAGAGACAGATTGACCCTATAAAAATTCCCCTTGTATCCTGTCGGCTCATACAACGGACCTGAAAAAGGATCATCCGTAGCCAGCTCGCTCCGAAGGTATCGACCGGAAGCTGCCGTATCGGTAAGTATATGTCCGGGACCGAAGAAATCCTGCATGAAGTTTTTATATACGTCTCTATACTGAGATTCCGGATAATGTTCCATCTGATATTCTATGGCTCTGCCGATCGAGTCCACGGTTGACAACTCCGTTACTGTAACCTCTTCCATACCATTTCCATTCCCTGCGGGAATCATTGCGGAACATAAGCATGGAATCAGGAAAATTCCGGAAAATAAATATTGTATATTTTTAAGCATATTGTAATTAGAAATTTCAAATACAACGAAAGCCAATCACTTCACACTCTTTCTCTCTCCTTTGAATATGAGGAGCCACAATATCATTACCACGAATGTGTAGGAAGCGAAAATCAGCCACGGCCATTCCCATTCACCCATGAACAGACGTATCGGATGTCCCATCCTGGTATTAACCATCTCCCACTCGCACCAATGATTCACTACTGCTCCCGCAGCGATAGTCCCGAAGGTGGCGCCAATTCCATT
This sequence comes from Bacteroidales bacterium, assembly GCA_014800245.1. GTDB lineage: Bacteria > Bacteroidota > Bacteroidia > Bacteroidales > Muribaculaceae > Lepagella. The sequence continues at coordinate 162,807 of JAAVGM010000019.1, forward strand.
ACTCATAAACATCATCAGTCCCTGCGCGAACCCTTTCATATTTTCGGGCGAAACTTGCTGAATATAGATATGGCCTGCAATCGTAATAAAATTGAAAGCCACTCCATATACCAACATCGAACCGATTAATAACCACAAACCGTCACCAGGATTCCCAAGCCCAAAGAAAAGGAAGCGTAACGCCCATGCAAGTAGTCCTGCCGCATAGACCCATTTCATGCCTATACGTTTCAAGGAAATACCTACTGACAAGACACAAAAAGCCTCGGAAATCTGAGAAATAGAGAAGAGCATTGTAGCATTGCCGGAAGCCAACGAATCGGAATATGTGTTAATTCCCGTGAAATGAGTGATGAAAGGAGTGGCGAAGCCATTTGAAATCTGGAGACATATACCAGAAAGAATCACAAACGGAAGAAAATATCTCACTCCCGCCGGCTTCAACACCTTTCCAAGAGATTTATAAAGCGAAGGAGTCGGTATGGTATCGAGCGAAACCCGCGCACTTTCCGACATTCCGGGGAGCGTGAGAGAATAAAGAGAAGTTATCAGACCCATAACTCCGCTGCATAGCAGCTGCATCGCATTATATTGGAATCTCTGATGACTGACAGGAAGACTTTCATTTAAGGTAAATCCCAAAGCACCATCATACACATAGGCTGAATTCACAAACCACATTGCCGCAACAAAACCAACAGTGCCCCAAATACGGATTGAGGGGAAGGATGTGGCCGGATTGCAATGATTCTGAGTTAAAATCTTGAAAGTAGTAGTATTCGCTAATGCCATTGTCGGCATATAAAAAGCCAGGAACGCCAAATACAGGGGATAGAACAGATTAAAATCAAGCACCTGATGAGTCATCCCATACCACCACATTGTCAACATAAACACAGCCGCCACCAAATGACAAAGCATCAGTAATTTCTCAGGTCGTCCGGTTTTATCAGCCAGACGACCCAAGAGAGACGGGGTGATTATCGAGACAAGTCCGATCGCAGCATAAAACCACGCAATCCTGCTTCCCAATCCTCCGGCTCCGATAAATTGACCGAAACAGGTGAGATAACATCCCCACACGCTGAACTGCAGGAAATAAAGAAACGACAGACGAGCCTTCATAATCAAATCTTATTTAGAATTTAAACTCAACTCCACCCATAACCGTTGTGCCGGGCATCGGACATCCATAGATGATTTCGTAATGCTTGTTGGTGATGTTATCCACTTTTACAAAGGTTGTCACGGGAACGGCGTTCTGGAATGTATAGGCCACTCTCAGGTTTAAAAGTGAATAATTCATGCTCGATCCGTCGGGATTGCCATATTTCATTCCCCAGATACTCATCTCCTCCAATGTGAAACTGAAATCGCCCGGAGAATAGTTAAGCTCCACATTCAGTTTATTTTTTGGAGAATAGAGGTTGTCAGAATCCGTGTGAAGATACGACCAGGAAGCATTTGCTTGCAGATTCTTTAGAATGGAATATGCCGCTTCAAGTTCGAAACCTTTGTTATGGAATCTTCCGGTGTTGATATTGCGCGGGCGACCATCCTCCCTTACCGTCTGAATCATATCCTTGCCGTCAATATAGAAAAGAGCTGCTCCGAGCATCAGTCGGTAGTCGAGAAAGTGCTGACGATACCCCACTTCGTAATTGAGCATATACTCAGGCTTCAAGTCGGGATTTGCCGGCGGATAGAGATATAGCTCCCGGATATTCGGTGCGCGGAATCCTTTGCTGAATGATGCCTTGATCTGAGACGCGTGTCCGGGCTTAACAATGATACCTGCCTGCGGAACCCATACATTGCCATACACCGATCCATGCTGTAATCTCACTCCCCCATTCACATTCAATATGTCATGGAAAAATCCCTGCTGCATCATCACATATCCGGCAATCTCATTCACATGATGTTTCGCTTCCGACGAACGGATTGATTCATCCTCCTTATTTGTGTTCCATATATGACCGCCCCAATGCTGGAAATCCACACCTGCAGAAAGGGTGTTGGCCTCCCAAAGATAGAACGATTCATAGGCAGTGAAACCCATGTTATAGTCGGTGGAATGGAAAAGATAATCCTTGGGGAGTGTGCCGGGAGCATTTCCGTCGTCAACTTCATGCGTTCCCCAGTTGATGAACCCCTGCACACCTCCATCTAATTTCTCATACATATTCTTTACATATACTCCTCCTGCGCCGCGGAAAATGTCGGTCCACATGTTTTCGAGCGGGCTCTGTGTGGTTCCGGGATTATTTGCGTGGCTCTGAGTCATATCCACCATTCCCGCCACATTCCAATGATCTGAGACAGCATATTTCAATTGAGCAAATTCGTTGGCAAGCCAGAAGTCGCTCCCTTTCTGATACCCGTTGCTGCGGTCGAGCTGACCGGAGAGTGTGGCGGAGAATCTACCCTTCTTATATCCTGATGAAAGTGCAAATTTCTGAGTATTGAATGAACCGAACATGGCTCGCGCCCTTCCTGTCAATCCATCTTTCTTCTGGCTTTGGGTCACAATGTTTACGGATCCTCCCATCGCATTTGATCCATATAGAAGAGAAGAGGGACCTTTCACCACCTCTACTTTCTCAACTCCATTTGCCACATACGTATCAGCTAAGGAATGGCCGAATACACCGGCCCATTGCGGCTGCCCGTCGATCATGAAAAGAACTTTGTTTCCTTGACCTACGCCACGGATATTCACTTCTCCGGCACTTCCTCCCGATACCCCGTATCCTGCAAAACCTCTTTCTGTCACGAATAGTCCCGGAACTTTATTTACAAGGACCGGAAGCAATGAGCTCTCAGCGGATTTCTCTATCTCGGCGGCTGTTACCTGAGTCACATTAAGCGGAATCAATTCGGGTTTTGTCTTCGAGGGTGCTGTCACTACAACCTCTTTAAGGCTCACCGTGTCGCGCTCTGTCTGCGCCGCGGCAGTGGCTCCATATAGGGCTGTCGCTCCTAAAACAATGTTTGGAAGAAGCAACGTGGATTGATGTAATTTCATCGTCAGTTAATTATTTTATAGTTTTGCGAACAAAATTAGTAAAAATATTTGAATATTCACTATATTTCAGTTAATTTTGTATAAAACAATTATTAATCTAATTTACAGTATAGCCATGACCCAATCCGAAATAGACTTTTTTGATGCTCTCGCTCCCTCTTGGGATGCGAATGAAATACGCTCCACGCCTGAACGCATAGAATCAATTCTTTCCAAAATCCCTTTGACGACCGGAATGTCAATTCTTGATCTCGGCACGGGAACAGGAGTTCTTATCCCCTACTTGAGCAGTATCGTCGGGGAAAAAGGGAAGGTCGTCGGGATCGATCTTTCGGAGGGTATGCTATCGCGAGCCATAGAGAAATATGGAAGGCTTGGAAATGTTGAATTTCTGAAACTCGATTTTGAGGAGGAACAGATTCCGGGAATGTATGATGTTGCATTTCTTTACTCTGTCTATCCTCATCTTCATGATCCGGCAGAAACTATCCGTTGGATTTTCAAGATGAATATTCGCCCGGGAGGCTTCATTGTGATAGCTTTCCCTTCGGATGAAAAATTCATCAATGACATTCACCACGAACGCAAATCGGAAAGCGATCATCTTCCTCCGGCCGAAAAACTTGCCGAAATCATGCGTTTCTACGGATTCAAGTCAGAAGTGGCAGCAGCAACAGAAGATGAATATATCGTGATTTTAAGACCCTGAAAACGTATTCCAACGCATTCTATTGCAGTTGCGTTTTTCTAATCTCAAACTTTTTTATTAATTTTGCTTATTAATTTGCAACGAGGTTAAGAAACCATCTACAATAAGAAATAAAATGAACGAATTAGCCACCAAATATTCTCCTGCTGAGGTAGAAGACAAATGGTATGAGTATTGGATGGAACATAAATTGTTCCGCTCCGAACCCGACGATCGTGAACCTTACACTATCGTTATCCCTCCGCCTAACGTGACAGGTGTCCTCCACATGGGACATATGCTCAACAATACAATTCAGGATATCCTCGTGCGTCGCGCCCGCATGACAGGCAAGAATGCCCTCTGGGTGCCGGGCACCGACCATGCCGCTATCTCTACAGAGGCTAAGGTAGTGGCTAAATTGGCTGCCGATGGTATCAAGAAGAATGAGCTTTCTCGCGAGGAATTCCTCCGCCACGCATGGGATTGGACCGATAAATATGGCGGCATTATCCTTAAGCAGCTCCGCAAACTCGGTGCATCTTGCGACTGGGACCGCACTGCTTTCACAATGGATGAGATTCGTTCGAAATCCGTGATCCGCGTATTCAATCATCTCTATGACAAAGGTCTGATCTATCGTGGAGTGAGAATGGTCAACTGGGATCCTACAGCCCTCACCGCCCTTTCTGACGAAGAGGTGATATATAAAGAGGAGCAAAGCCATCTTTTCCATCTCCGTTATAAAGTGGAAGGGGAAGAGGATAAATATATCGTTGTTGCCACCACTCGCCCCGAGACTATCCTTGGAGATACTGCCGTATGCGTCAACCCTAACGATGAACGCTACACATGGCTCAAAGGGAAGCGCGTGATCGTGCCCCTCGTAGGCCGCTCAGTGCCTATCATCATGGATGATTATGTTGAGATGGACTTCGGTACAGGCTGTCTTAAAGTCACTCCCGCCCACGACGTGAACGACTACATGCTTGGCGACAAATACAACCTCCCCTCTATCGATATCTTCAACGACAACGGCACCATCTCCGAAGCCGGCGGCATGTACGTAGGGATGGATCGTTTCGATGTCCGCAAGAAAATCATGGAGGATCTTCAGGCAGCAGGTCTCGTGGAGAAGGTGGAGAATTATGTAAATAAGGTAGGTCATTCTGAGCGCACCGACGCCGTGATCGAGCCCAAGCTTTCAATGCAATGGTTCGTGAAGATGGAAGATCTTGCCCGTCCTGCCCTTCAGGCTGTGGAGGATGGCGATATAAAATTTGTGCCAAACAAATTCAAGAACACCTATCGCCATTGGATGACAAACATCAAAGACTGGTGTATCTCCCGTCAGCTATGGTGGGGTCATCAGATTCCGGCTTGGTTCCTTCCTACCGGAGGATTCGTTGTAGCAGAGAATGAGGAGGATGCTTTGGTGAAGGCTATTGAAAAGAGTGGAGATGCCTCTTTGACTCTTGACGACCTCAAGCGCGATCCCGACTGTCTCGACACATGGTTCTCTTCATGGCTATGGCCTATCTCTCTCTTCAACGGTATCCTTGATCCGGAAAATGAGGAGTTCAAATACTACTACCCCACATCCGACCTCGTAACCGGTCCGGATATCATCTTCTTCTGGGTGGCGCGCATGATTATGGCAGGATATGAGTTTGCTGATAATTGCCCCTTCCGCAATGTATATTTCACCGGTATCGTTCGCGATAAGATCGGTCGCAAGATGTCGAAATCTCTTGGCAACTCTCCTGATCCTCTCGACCTTATTGACAAATTCGGTGCCGACGGCGTGCGCATGGGTCTGATGCTTGGTGCTCCTGCCGGCCACGACATAATGTATGATGATTCCCTCTGCGAGCAGGGTCGTAATTTCTGCAATAAGATCTGGAATGCCTTCCGTCTTGTCAAAGGATGGAACGTTGACGATTCAATTGCTCAGCCGGAAAGCTCCAAGTTGGCTGTGGAATGGTTTAAGGCTGTCCTCAATAATACTCTCGCTGAGGTTGACGATCTAATGGGCAAATTCCGTATTTCGGAAGCTCTCATGGCTGTTTACAAACTCTTCTGGGATGAGTTCTCCTCCTGGTATCTTGAGGTTGTTAAGCCTGCCTATGGTCAGCCTATGGATGCGAAGACCTATGAGGCCACCCTCGGATTCTTCGACACTCTTCTCCGTCTGCTCCATCCCTTCATGCCTTTCATCACTGAAGAGCTTTGGCAGCATCTTGCCGATCGCAAGGATGGGGAAAGCATCATGACAGCTCAGCTTCCGAAAGCTGAGGAGGGAGATGCTTCCATCGTGGCAGCTTTCGAGCATCTCAAGGAGGTGATTGCAGGCATCCGCACAGTCCGCAAGCAGAAACAGCTTCCTCAGAAAGAGCCTCTTGTTCTCAACATCAAAGGCTCACATAACGCCCTTCTTGATGCAGTTCTTACAAAGATGGGCAATCTTTCAGCTATCGAGATGGTTGAGGAGAAGAATCCTACTGCATCGGCTTTCATCGTGGGTGCAACAGAATACAGTGTCCCCCTCGAAAGCAAGATCAATGTAGAGGAAGAGCTTGAGAAACTGAATAAGGATCTCGTATATTACGAGAAGTTCCTTGCCGGAGTTGAGAAAAAGCTCAGCAATGAGAAATTCGTGGCCAATGCGCCGGAAGCTGTTGTAGCTATGGAGCATAAGAAGCGCAGCGATGCTCAGGAAAAACTGGCAGCCATCAAGGCTTCAATCGCAGCTCTGACTAAATAAGATTTAATTCTTAATCAAAATAAAGGGAAGGCATCATTAAATGCCTTCCTTTTTTTATCACTAATACTTATTTTTATCATTAATTCCTGTTTTATCTTTATTTCTTATTTATGATTATCCCCATAATTCCCCAAAATAAATTTTATGAAAGATTAATTTACAGTCATTGAGCAATCTTCCGGGGAATGACGCAGAAAGATAGGTATGGGAAGATGGGGATATTTGGATTTATAAATTGATTTTAAGGGTATCGCGGATAAGCCTTAAGGCTTGTTTAGGCGCGGATGAGGTGCGGATCTTTTTATAGGTTTCTTTTTTTAAATAAAGGGATTATTTAGGATGGAATCCAGTGTATGCTTATCGCGGTTCAGATTGCTTCGCAATTTGAAGAGTCGGATTTGAGCGGATCAATGCAGTGCGCAGCCCACCGCAAAAATCCGTTTCGATCCGTTAATACAATCATCGAATGATTGTAT
>JAAVGM010000020.1 GCA_014800245.1 Bacteroidales bacterium
ACGCGGCCAAGAGAAAAGCCCGTAAATACTTCGAGACTATCTTCGAAGCTAACGGATATACAGCAAGTATCGATTTCAAACCCTCATCAAACTCAGACAGTCATGATAAAGAATAAGAAACTCATTCTGATTGCGGTCGTTGCAATTGCAGTTATAGCTATCGGCTTATATTTCTCTTTTGCCTCGCCAAAGAAATCCATAGATGTAAGCAAGGGTCAGATAAGCAAGGTCGAGACTATGGCACAATTGTGCGCCATTGACATCTACAGCGAAGTGCCTATTCTGGACACAATCAACAATAAGGTTATGTTCGCCGTCCAGAAACAGAAGGGCAGCGTGTCGTTCGACCTTGAGAATATGCAGATGGACTCTGACGGTGATACGGTGAAAATTGTGCTTTCTCCGGAAATTGTTGACTTATATGAAGCGACAGAAGATAATTCATGGGAAGTAATCGACACAAAAGCCATCGGAAAAATGGCCATGTTCAAGAGTGACAAATTTACAAATGAAGAAGAAAACGCCATAAAAGCCAATATTAAGAAGAACTCCAAGAAACTTCTCTATCATAATGGCACAATAGAGCGAGCCCGCGCAGAAGGCGCAAGAAATCTTCAGACACTGATGGAGAAGGTTTACCAAAAGCCTGTTAAGGTAGTAGATCCTACCCCCAAAGGAGCACATTATGAAGATTTCAAATAATCGATTGCTACAATATATCGTGCTCGGTCTGTTTGCGTTTTATCTTATACTTAAATGGACCTGTCGACTAATATTTGGATTGCTTGATTATGCTCTCCTTATCGCCTTAATAGGAGGTATAATATGGTATATTAAATTGCCGTCAGCCCGAAAAGCAGAACTACGATATAAGTCCACAGCTTTGATAAAAAGGTGGATCAATCCATGAAAGAATGGGCGGGAATAATTGTAACAGTTATTCCCGCCCCATTCTTTCATCTGCCTGACTCCCAATGCAGCATAAAGCTCTGCAGGAGAATGCAATTTATACCTGCATGAGCGTGATACTGTTTGACACTCCCCAGGTAACAAACACCGCCTCCCTTAACGGCAAAGAGATACCATATGATGAGATTATAATCGTATTATAAATCTTAGAGTATATACATTCGAAATAATCAAAAAGACTATCCGCTTAGTTCTTTGAGTGAGCTTCAGTTTGCTTTTTTTAGCATTATCTCTCCTATCTTGGAATCAATTTAGCTCCTAATGGAGGGAGCTTTGCCACTGCCGAAGCTATACCATTTAATTTTTGAGCCTCCGAATAACGCATATCTTTGGGTGGAGAGGAAAATTCCTCAGTATTTATGATCAGTATACGACCTTCAGCGCAGAGGTCGAATAGAGATTTATATGGTTTTGCACGTTCAGAAAAGCGGTAATTCACAATAATTATCAATCCATTACCATTTTCAATGGCTTTGTCGCGTATCTCCTTCTCTGACGGATTAATGAATGGCGACACTAACACACCATCGCATCGAATGGTTTCCTCCCATCCTTTCATCTTTTCATCGAGATCCGGCATTTTACTCTTATCCCTGCTTATCTTAACAAATGATTTCACAGGATTATCCAATAGAAATATATTTCCATAAAGACCATATCTTTTTCCCTCAATTTCAATCATTATCTTATGATAGAAATATTCAGGGCATAATTTCTTTACTAAGTATCTTCTTGGATTGTCTGCTATATAATTATAAAAGGCATCCTTTGCTCCAGCCTGAAATGCAATCTTATCATTAAATCCGGGCGAAAACATAGATTCTTTTCCCAATTCCGAATTGGGTTCAGAATATTTCATCCAAGATTCCTTCGTGCATTGACTCTTGAATGCTGCTATCATTGACCCTAAAGGTTTCTCAGTTGGTGCCGTAACAAATAGCTCAAAATGGATATGATCCGGCATTGCAATTCTTCTAAGGATCTTAAGGCTTGGAAAATCCATGCATAATGTATCAAGACATTCATATATTATTTTACCCACCGGCGTAAGATTTACTATAGGAGTAATCTTTTTGTATCTGGAATCATGGGTAATAGTTGAAAAAACAGGGAAAGAGGGAGATTTTATAATAGTAATCATATATATGCAGCGGCTATGGTAATCATGGCCTTTGCATCGGCGATTAAAGCTATGGATAAATGAATCTGGCATGTGTTAGATTAGATTTTTTCTTTTACAAAAGCAATGCGAGCTAAAGCTCGATCACGGAACCAAGCTAATGCAAATCAGGCTTATCAAGAAGCCACGCTTGCAATAATGATAAAAAGCTTGCTCATCAGAAGGCTATTGGATTAGTTCCGTGAGCAAGCTTTAGATTGCGCTTAAATATAAAAGCTTAGATATGAATAAGCTTATTAATATTCCTCCTCGTTGAAGAAAAAGTCGTCTTTGGAGGGATAATCGGGCCAAATATCCTCGATGCTTTCGTAGATCTCGCCTTCATCCTCGATCTCGTGGAGATTCTCTATCACCTCCATCGGTGCGCCACTACGCATTGCGAAATCTATCAACTCCTCTTTTGTAGCGGGCCAGGGTGCGTCTTCAAGCTTTGACGCAAGTTCAAGTGTCCAATACATATCTTTCTGTTTTTATTTGTTTCTATAATATTTATTTCCCTTTTTACAGGATTTTCTCTCTTAGTTTCTTTATCCTTTCCTTATCCTTGCCGCCATACCACTTCATTCACGCCGCGCATGAAATTGATATATCGCGCTGCTATGAATAGATAATCGGAAAGACGATTGATATAGGCCGTCACCTGCGGATCCACATATTCTTCCTCAGCAAGATCCAGAATCCGACGCTCCGCACGACGACAGATGGTGCGCGCAACATGCGTCTTTGCCGCCAACTCGCTTCCTCCCGGCAATACGAATGCATTGATCTTGGGAGTCTGCTCGTCGAGAGCATCTATCCATCCCTCAAGTTGATTCATTTTAGTCGCTGCCAGACTCTGACACGCCGGCTTTGTGCCCGACTCCGGACGGGTGGCAAGGTAAGCCCCGATATTAAAGAGTTCGTTCTGAATCTCCTTCAACTGTCCCTGCAACTCACTGTCGGCACGTATATCAGCAGCTATATACCCCAAATTGGAGTTAAGCTCATCTATAGTGCCATATGCTTCAAGCCGTGCACTGTTCTTCTTTGCACGTGCCCCTCCGACGAGAGATGTGGTCCCGTCATCACCGGTGCGTGTGTATAAAGAGCTCTTCATAAATTATCAGTTTTTAATTTTGTAACGCTTTACACACGATATTGTTGCATAAACTTATTTACTATTGTCTCTTTTCTATATGCCATATCGTTTTTTTTTATTAGATTTGTAATTATTTCGCGCTCCCCTGCCAATTCATCCTGGCATATCAAGGGGGAAGCTTCTCAAATAACATAAAATGTCGGATAACAATCAAAGATATATAGTAAGCGCTCGCAAATACCGCCCTGCCACATTCCAGACCGTGGTGGGACAAAAATCGCTTACCACTACTTTAAAGAATGCCATCTCTACCGGACGCCTCGCGCAGGCATATCTCTTCTGCGGTCCGCGCGGCGTGGGGAAGACCTCCTGCGCGCGTATTTTCGCCAAGACTATCAATTGCATGAACCCCACTCCCGATGGGGAGGCGTGTGGAGAATGCGAATCATGCCGGGCAATCAACCAAGGGAATTCTTACAATCTCATCGAACTTGATGCCGCCTCGAATAATGGCGTGGAGGATATCCGTGCCATAAATGAGCAGGTGAATATCCCCCCGCAAGTGGGGAAATATCGTGTCTTCATCATCGATGAGGTCCATATGCTCTCTTCTGCAGCTTTCAACGCATTTCTCAAAACGCTCGAAGAGCCCCCTTCGTATGTAATTTTCATCCTTGCCACAACAGAAAAGCATAAGGTGATACCCACGATTCTTTCCCGTTGCCAGATTTATGATTTCAAGCGCATCACTATCGATGACACTATCGATCATCTTGAATACGTGGCAAAAAGCGAGGGGATTCAGGTGGAAAGGAAGGCTCTGAGCGTGATAGCCCGAAAAGCTGACGGTGCGATGCGAGATGCCTTGTCGATATTCGATCAGGTGGCAGCTTCGTGTCAGGGAAATGTTACCTACGATGCCACTATCGACACCCTCAATGTGCTTGATTATGAATATTATTTCCGCCTTGTAGATGCCTTTGCCAAGGGAGATATACCGGATTCTCTTCTAATCTATAAGGAGATACGCGACAAGGGCTTTGATTCGCTATTCTTTATCAGCGGATTGGCAAACCATGTGAGGGATCTTATGGTGTCGGCCGACGCTCGCACCCTCCCCCTCTTGGAGATGCCGGCGGATACGGCGGAGCGTTTCCGCCTACAGGCTTCGTCGCTCCCATTGCAATGGTATTATGCGGCCTTGAAGATTCTCAACGATTGCGATTTCAACTACCGCACGGCTTCCAATAAGCAGCTTCTTGTAGAGGTTACGCTCATCAGGCTTTGTCAGCTCTTAGCTCCGGCAGATCCTCCTTTCAAAGGGGTATATAAGAATCCTCCCCTTCATAATCCTAATGTGGCTCCTACGGTCCAGACTGTCCAGACTGCACCATCCGCCCAACCTGTCCAGCCTACACAGCCTACTCAAGCTGTTCAGCCGGTCCAAGCTCCACAGCCTGCCCCGGCAGCTCAGCCCGGACAAGGGGTTCAGACTTCTCATAGCGCCCCAATCCAGCAGCCTGCACCAAATATCAGCCGAACTCCGACACGTCCCGCATCCAAGCCACGCACCTTCCGTCTGAGCGAGGCCTCCCACGCCGAAACATCATCTTTCGAGCGAAGGAACACCCCTGTGACACTGGATTCCTTCATACAGGCCTGGAATCTATTCATCGCCAACAATCCGGATATGCATATCCTCACCTCCGCCATGCGTAAATCAAAGATCACCATGGGCGAAGCCAATGAATTCCGTATCCTTGTGGAGCATCCGGCGCAGCAGCAGGCTTTTGAATCATCCACCAAATTGGTTACCTTCCTGCGCGATACGCTGAAGAATGATTTCATAGCTCTCAAACCCGAACTTGACACCTCTATTGAGGTGGTGAAGATGCTGCCCCCCAAGGATTTCATAGCCCAAGCGGTGGCCGACAAACCCGAACTTGGGGAATTCCTCAAAAAAATGGATGCGGAGATAAGCTGATCAGCTTGCCTCCGCATTCCTTTCTTTTGTATAATGGATGAATCCTTATTATCAGATATTTCAATCCTCCTTATCCTTCCCTAAAAGCTCCTTCAATGGATTGATGAAGAAAGGACGGTCGAAGAGATGAGGATGGGGCACTTTCAATTCAGGTTCATCCACCACCACATTCTCAATCGCCATAATATCGATATCTATCAGACGGTCCTTATACGTTCCGTCGGGGTTTCTGTGCGCCTCCGTTGATATCTCTTTCTCTATCGCCTGCAGGGCATGAAGCACATCGAGCGGAGCCTCCTCCGTATCGAACATCATCGCCACATTAAGATAGAGATTGGTGGAATCGTAACCCCACGGTTCCGATTCCACCACTTTAGAGATTTCAAAATATCCGAAGCGCCTCTCCACTGCCGCCACCGCGCGACTCAGATTAAGCCTGCGGTTGCCCAGATTGGTGCCGATATTTATGTAATATTTCATTTCCTTTGAGATCAAAAGATCAAAGCGTCTTCTTCACCTCAACCTCCTCGAATCCTTCGATGAGGTCGCCTTCACGGATATCGTTGTAGCCCTGAACCGACAGACCGCAATCATAGCCGGAGATAACCTCCTTCACATCGTCTTTGAAACGTTTCAACGATCCGAGTTCGCCGCTGTAGATCACGATGCCATCGCGGATCACGCGCACTTTCGACTGGCGTTTGATCTTGCCATCACGCACGATCGCACCGGCAATTGTGCCGACTTTCGAGATATGATACGTCTGGAGCACTTCTGCCGTACCGGTGATCTCCTCCTTGATTTCGGGAGAGAGAAGACCCTCCATAGCATCTTTCACCTCCTCTATGGCCTTATAGATCACAGAATAGAGACGGATCTCTACCCCCTCTTTCTCAGCCTCGCGTTTTGCGGCTGCGGAAGGACGGACCTGGAAACCGATGATGATGGCATCCGAAGCGGCTGCAAGAGTGACATCCGACTCCGAGATTGCACCCACACCTTTATGAAGCACATTGACCTGAACCTCGGGAGTGGAGAGCTTGAGCAATGAATCGGAGAGAGCCTCGATAGAACCATCCACATCACCTTTGACCACAAGGTTAAGCTCGTGGAAGTCGTTGAGCGCACGGCGGCGTCCAAGCTCTTCGAGTCCGACGCGCTTCTTGGTGCGCAGACCGAGCTCACGCTGCAACTGCTCGCGCTTTCCGGCAATCTCGCGTGCCTCCTGCTCTGTGTCGAGCACATTGAATGTGTCGCCCGCAGTCGGAGCGCCGTTCAGACCGAGGATAAGCACCGGAGTGGAAGGTCCGGCCTCTGTGACGCGCTGATTACGCTCATTGAACATCGCTTTTACCTTACCGAAGTGGGTTCCTGCAAGAATCACATCTCCTACGTGGAGCGTACCGTTCTGCACAAGCACCGTAGCCACATATCCCCGACCCTTGTCGAGAGAAGACTCAATCACCGAACCGATCGCATTGCGGTTGGGATTAGCCTTGAGTTCAAGAAGCTCGGCTTCGAGAAGCACCTTATCCATTAGCTCCTCCACGCCCAATCCCTTCTTGGCAGAGATATCCTGGCTCTGATACTTACCTCCCCATTCCTCCACGAGGTAGTTCATATTGGCGAGCTCCTCCTTGATTTTGTCGGGGTTAGCGGCAGGTTTATCTATTTTGTTGATTGCAAACACCATCGGCACTCCGGCTGCTGATGCATGGTTGATAGCCTCGATTGTCTGGGGCATCACATCGTCGTCGGCTGCCACGATAATGATTGCAAGGTCGGTCACTTTCGCACCACGCGCACGCATCGCCGTGAACGCCTCATGACCCGGAGTATCAAGGAATGTGATTCTTCGTCCGTCGGAGAGCTTCACGTTATACGCACCGATATGCTGTGTGATACCACCGGCCTCGCCGGCAATCACATTTGATTTGCGGATATAGTCGAGCAGAGAGGTCTTACCATGATCCACATGACCCATCACAGTCACGATCGGCGGACGCTCTTCGAGATCCTCCTCGTTATCCTCCACAGTCTCGATAGCCTCCGTGACATCGGCGCTCACAAATTCTGTAGTGAATCCGAATTCCTCTGCCACGATATTGATTGTCTCAGCATCGAGACGCTGGTTGATGGAAACCATCACGCCAAGATTCATACATGTGGCGATGACGTTGTTGATGGGCACATCCATCATGTTTGCAAGGTCGTTGGCAGTGACAAACTCCGTGATCTTGATCACGCGGCTCTGTGCTGCCTCGCGCTGCTGGTTTTCGAGCTCGCGGTTGTGCATCTCCTCGCGTTTCTCCTTACGCCACTTCACGCTCTTCTTGGTGGTCTTGTTGGTGAGACGTGCAAGGGTCTCCTTCACCTGCTTCTGCACATCTTCAGCATTCACCTCCGGCTTTGCCTGACGGCGATCATCGCGGTTGCGGCCTCGATTGCGTCCGCCTCCGCCGTTGTTGTTATTGCCATTGTTGCGGCCGCCGTTGTTGTTATTGCCGTTGGCGCCACCATTATTATTGTTGCGGCCTCCGCCATTGTTGCCGTTATTGCGGCCGTTGCCGCCGTTGCCGCCACGCTCTTTCTTGCGGTTTTCAGATCCGAATCCGGGCTGAGAAGCTGCCTTCTCGATATCCACTTTCTCTTTTCCGATACGCTTGCGTTTCTTGCGGTCGGCATCATTTCCCTGGCCTCCGCGAGCGCGGTCGGCCTTGCTTTTCTTTTTGGGGCGTGTAGCCTGATTGAGGGTTGAGAGGTCGATCTTACCTACTACCTTAAGTTCCGGTCCCTGAGTGGGAGTGGAAAGGCGGAACACCTTGCTTTCAGGCTGCTGACCGCCGGTCTGAGCTTCATTCGAAGCGGCTTTTGGAGCTTCGTTTTTCTCAGGATGCTGATTTTTGCTCACTGGTTTATCTTTTGTTGTTGACTCATTTTTAATGCGGGGTTGCTGCGCGGAGGGTTTCTCCTTTTGCTCCTGCTTGGGAGCGGGCTTAGGCTCGGGCTTCTTTGCTTCCGGCTTGGGAGCGGGTGCCGGAGCAGGAGCGGGCTTAGGCTCAGGTTTCGGAGTCTCCTTTGCAGGCTGAGGAGCCGGCGCAGGGGCGGCCTTCTTCTCCTCAGCTTTTGCTTCGGGGCGAGGCTGCGGCTTCCCTACGGCGTCGAGGTCGATCTTCCCCACCACCTTAGGCTTCTGAATCTCCGTCTTCACCTCCTTGGTCTGCACACGGTCGTTCTTCTTCTCCTTCTTGGTGTTGATGATATCCACGCTCTTCTTCTTCACATCCTTATCCGTGTTGAACTCCTTTGTCAGAAGATCCACGGCGTCCGCGTCGATACGGGCGTTAGGATTGTTTTCATCAACCTCGATATTATGTTTGCGCAGAAACTCCACTGCAGTGCGGAGCCCCACATTCAGGTCTTTTACTATCTTGCTAATTTTTGTACGCATAAAACGGTTTTAGATGCTGAAGGATTTCCCCGGGGGTGAACGCCCGGGGCGTTCCTCTATCCAATCCCAGTTATTTTATCCGAATGCCACCCGGGGGAATGGCGCCGGTTGCAGATGCTATCCACGACTCTTAGTCTTCGAACTCAGCGCGAAGCACTTCAAGCACATGCTCCAACGTATCGTCTTCAAGGTCGGCCTGGTCGAGAAGCTCTCTCGACGCATTGAGCACAGATTTCGCTGTGCCGAGTCCGAGGTTTTTCAGCGCCTCGATCACCCATCCATCGATTTCATCGCTGAATTCATCGAGGTAGATATCCTCCTCGCCCTCTTCAATATCGCGATATACATCGATTGAATAGCCGGTGAGCTGAGTGGCCAGGCGGATGTTCATACCTCCCTTTCCGATAGCCAAAGAGACCTCATCGGGATGGAGGAACACCTCTGCTTTCTTCTCCTCTTCATTCAGACGGATTGAAGAGATCTTCGCGGGGCTGAGCGCACGCTGGATATAGAGCGACGGATTGGATGTGAAGGGAATCACGTCGATATTCTCATTTCTCAGCTCGCGCACGATTCCATGAATACGGCTCCCCTTGATTCCGACGCAAGCGCCTACGGGGTCGATACGGTCGTCATAGCTCTCCACTGCAATCTTGGCGCGCTCGCCGGGGATGCGGGCCACGGCGCGGATGGTGATCAGGCCGTCATGAATCTCAGGCACCTCCTGCTCGAACAGACGGCGAAGGAATCGCTCGTCGGTGCGGCTCACAATCACCTTGGGATTGTTGTTGGGATTATCCACACGCTTCACCACTGCTTTCACCACATCTCCCTTATGGAAGAAATCGCCGGGAATCTGCTCCTCTTTGGGCATGATGAGCTCATTCTGGTCTTCATCGATGAGCAGCATCTCGCGCTTCCATATCTGATGCACTTCAGCTGCCACTACCTCTCCTTCGAGCTCCTTGAATTTGGAATAGATGGCATCTTTCTGCAGGTCGAGGATTTTCGATTGAAGAGTCTGACGCAGGGTGAGGATTGCACGACGTCCGAATTTCTCAAAATAGATGCGGCGTGTCACATCCTCGCCTATCTCGCATTCAGGGTCGATTTCACGGGCTTCTGTGAGCCCTATCTGCATATCCTTGTTATCCACCTCTCCGTCGGGCACAACCTCAAGGTTCTGATAAATCTCACAATCCCCTTTATCGGGGTTCATGATCACGTCGAAGTTTTCGTCTGAGCCGAACATCTTGGCCAGCACATTGCGGAAACTCTCCTCAAGCACTGATATCATTGTGGTCTTGTCAATATTCTTGAGCTCTTTGAACTCCTGAAATTGATCGACCATATTCACTGTCGCTGCTTTCTTTGCCATTATTTCGTTATATATGATTCAATTCTAATTTTCTTGTTTTAATTTTTCCTTGCCGAGTGTGGGTCAGAATACAAGCACGTATGTCACCTGCTTCACCTCATCGTAGGCATATTCCTGATCGCGGGTCTGCATCACGGGGCGCTTGGCTCCTTCGGGCTTCACTTTTTCCGCAACCTCTATCACAAACTTCTCGGCATCGGCGCTCTTGAGAATACCTTTCTTTTTCTTGCCGGTCTTCTCCACTACCTCCACTTCATCGCCGATATGCTTCTCATATTGGCGCAACACCTTGAAGGGCGCCGTAAGTCCGCATGAACCCACCTCAAGTTCGTAATCCTCCTCATCGCGTGAGAAAGCCTCCTCTATCTTGCGTGTAAGGGCTATGCAGAAATCGATATCAACATTCTCATCGGAATCTATCTCGACTGTGATCTCATTATTTGAGCTAACCTTGAGATCCACCAAATAATATTCGCTCCCGTCGAGCTCCTTTTCTATAAAGGATTTCATCCCTTCTTTGTCAATCATATCATTCTCTTTTTTATCCGATTCCCTCCCGTTCTATCAAAAAAACGCGGAGAAGACTTGCGTCCCCTCCGGAAATCTTTTGCAAAGATAATAAAAATTATCGTCTTTTCCGTATAGAATACTCTTATAATAAGGTAAAAGGTATCTTGGAATCGGTGATTTTTATAATATTTAATAATTTTTAACATTAATCTACCGCTACCCTATCGGCTTCGCTGATTGCATTGGGTTCGACGGAGAGCATCAAGATGTAGCGTTCTCCCTCGGAATCATCGATCAGACGGAGCGCCACGAAATTGTCGGTGTAATCTCCGTTCACCTCGAAAAGATCTGCTGTATAGGGGTTCGCACCGAGGTCGAGGCCCAGGTCTTCAAATTCCTGAAGCATTGACTTGCTGAAATCCACCTGCTCTGCTGTGGCGCATCTCTTATCGGAATCGGAGTAAGGGAAGAGGAAGAAGAAACCGTAATCGCTGATCGAATCGTTGTCGAGACGCACGAGAGCGGAAACATCGGGTGTCATCCCGTTATAGCTGATCAAGAACCCCTCGCTTGAATCGAGCCAGAGATTGTTCTGCTCTTCTGAGGGGGTAAGATTCATCACAGTTTCGGAAAGATCTATTGTAGCCTCTTTGCTGTTGACAGCCGGAAGCATTCCGTAAGCTTTTGTGATGAGGTCTTCGCCTGAAAGATTGATAGCCTCTTTCTCCCGAGAAGGGGCGGATTCTGATTTAACGATTGCTGATGAAGCTTCGGGAAGAAGAGAGATGATTTCAGCCGCAGTCATTTCAGAAAGGGAGGGGGTCCCTGCAGCATTCACAAATGATGCCCCGCCGATGAGAGCGATGGTAAAAACGGCTGATTTAATGGTAGAAGCGTTCATAGCATTTATTGGTTTCATATTTCCTATGATATCATAACCACGCTTTGACGCTCTTTGTTTAAAGCAAGAATGTTAAAAACCAAATTCATTTTAAGTTAAAATCATATCGGTCTTTAACAAAAGCCGGCATCTACCTATTTCCTCACATAGTGGGGCATCTCTTCAGGGATGATCATGGAAAGTTCCACGAGTCCGCCGAGCGTGCCATCCTCGCGATGCCAGGTGGTCTGATAAATCATCTTTTTCACCCCCTCTTTCCAGATGGTATAGGCATTGGATCCCCCTTCGGCAAGCAAGCGGCGGATTATCCCTTGCGAACGTTCATTATGATAATCCAAGATGTTATGTCCGATAAGATCGGCGCCTCCGCGCTTGGCGAATGTCTGGCGCGAACGATCATTCATATAGATGATGCGGCAATCCGTATCCACCACTGTCACGGCGCAATTCATTCCGAAAGCCCATTCGGGCATCATATCTTTTTCCATATTCTGCATTTTGATATTTTCTTGATAAATCAATCCGATGCTAATTTACAAAAAATCCTTCAAATCTTGATAGGAAGTATATAAAAATAATGAGTATCCTCATAAATCCCCTATGAAATCTATTTGTATCTCTCACAGAGGAACACAAAGACACAGAGGCTGAGATAATGTGTATCCGGGTTCATTCCTCAGAGGTTTACATGCCAAGGCATGGAGCTCTCGGAGCCGAGAGATTGTATGTATTAATAACCTACTTGTCACCATTGAACGTGGAATAATAAATAATGGAGTAAGAATAATGAATAAATCTGAGCCCAAAGTTTCCAAATATGTAGATTTTTATTACCTTTGCAAAATAATATGGCAAATTTGAAATATACTACTATTGAAACACTTGAAAACGAGTTATTGGGTGAAATCGGCACTCCCCGTCGAGATGCCTTTGAGGAAGCCGTCACGGAGGAAATCCACGCCTATCATATAGGTGAGGCCATAAAGGCTGCCAGAAAAGAACGAAATCTCACTCAAGACCAGTTGGCAGAACTTATGGGAGTAAAGAAAGCTCAAGTGAGTAGAATTGAAAGGGGAATGAACCCCACTCTCAATACAATTACCAGAGCT
Organism: Bacteroidales bacterium; assembly: GCA_014800245.1. GTDB lineage: Bacteria > Bacteroidota > Bacteroidia > Bacteroidales > Muribaculaceae > Lepagella. The sequence goes on from JAAVGM010000020.1 coordinate 12,561, forward strand.
TTCCGAGCTCTTGACATGGCCGTGTCTCTTAATTGGGATAATAAATCAATAGCTCTTACATAACACATTACTATTGTTCTTAGGCTCCATCCAATACGTATCTTTTGGATATCATTAATGACTATCCTCTGGACTCCCCAATATAAATTTAGAGTAAGGCCTATGAGCAGCCATTGAGCTATCTTTCTGCGCATTTCTCCGGAAGCCTTTAGGCTTAATTGGTAGGATAATTATTATTTCTGCGCCAGTTCCTGCTCGTTCAAGCGCAGGCGGTAGCCTTAAAGATCTCCGCTTGGATTATTTTATTCCATCTATTTACTCGCAGAACTGAGAGAATAATCTCAAAACTTTCGCCGAACTTTTTTTTAAATCAATGTCTTTTGGAGGAACTTCAAACCTCTCGGTTTGGGGAAGCTTCTCAGAACGACAATGGAATCCAAGGATTAAACTCCGCTATCATTCTGTGATAATTCCTTAAAGCGCAAGCTTTCCGTTCCCTAACCATTTTATTTTTTAATTCTGCGAAAGTTCAGAGAGCTTCTTTTAATTCTGCGATTCAAAAATTTCCATGACTCGGCAACATCCTCTCACAGAGGTGCGCGGAGGCAGAGCCTTTTCTTATGCCAAATTCGGGTTCTTTCCGCAGAGGGGAGCATGCCTTGGCATGGAGATCTCAGAGCTGAGACAGGTGATTGATTGACAGGAGAACAGGAGGACAGGAGTTGATTGACAAAGTGGTGTATCTCGGCTCTGTGGGCTTAATGCGGAGCATTCCTCCCTCTGTGAAAAATAACCGGAGGAATTATCTAAAGCTCTGTGACTCAGCGTTCCTCTGTGAGAGGCTCCAAAACTCTCTCAATATTCATTCTCTCCTAAGTTGTAGCTGACACATATCTGAAAATAATCTCCTGTCCTCCTGTTCTATTGTCAAAAAAACGATTAGAAGTGGCTATAATAATACAAGAATTAAGGCATCTTAATCCAAATATCGTAAGCCATTATCCCTGAAATCCGTTGTCGTTCTGAGAAGATTCCCAAAACCGGCAGGTTGTGTTATTCCCTTACAAGTCGATGATTTTAAAAAAGTTCTGCGAAAGTTCAGAGAGCTTCTTTTAATTCTGCGATTCAAAAATTTCCATGACTTGGCAACATCCTCTCACAGAGGTGCGCGGAGGCACAGAGCCTTTTCTTATGCTAAATTCGGGTTCTTTCCACAGAGGGGAGCATGCCTTGGCATGGAGATCTCAGAGCTGAGACAGGTGGTATTTTTCGGATCTTCAATTAAAAATTATTCATGTTCATCCCTTGGATTATAAAATATTTATTGCTACCTTTGCTTACAAAATAACATTAAGTATAATTATTATTATAGCCTGAAAATAGGCTTAAACATAAATATAGTTATGGTTATGATTGATGCATTGGCCCCGGCAGAAATAATCAGGATTCTTGGCTCGAGATTCCGCGAACTCCGTATGCGCCGCAATATGACGCAGAAGGATGTGTCGGAATTCACTGCCATCAGCATACCTACAATCTATAAGTTTGAGACCGGCAAACTCACGGATATGTCGCTTGCCAATCTCCTGAAATTAATGAGATCAATCGGCATCCAGCAGAATTGGGATCTTCTAATCCCCGATCTTCCGGAATCCCCCTATCTTTATACCAATAATAAGAAACGTCAACGAATACGCAAACCAAGTAAAAAATGAAATATCTTATAGTCAAAATATGGGGAGAGGAATTAGGGAGGTTGGCTTGGGATCAGACCAGACGTATCACGTATTTTCTTTTCAATCCAAATCTAACCGTCCGTCCGGATATAGCCCCGCTTTTAAACCCCTCCGCCACATGGAACAATGATATCCCGGTATTCGGAGATTCAAAGCGTCTCTATCAGTCTCTTCCTCCCTTTTTAGCCGACAGCCTTCCCGATTCATGGGGCAATCGCCTTTTCGACCAATGGGTGAGACAAAATAATATATCTCGCTCAAAAATCACTCCCCTCTATAAACTGATGTTCATCGGGAAAAGAGGGATGGGAGCGTTGGAATTCGAACCGGCGGCAGAGGAGCTTGCCCACCCTCATCAAGTGAACTTGGATTCCCTCTATCGTTTGGCGATAGATGTATTATCAGAAAGGGAAACTCTCTCAATAGATTCTGCCGACCAACTGACATTAAACACACTCTTAGCAGTCGGCACATCCGCAGGCGGACGACAGATGAAAGCGATTATAGCCATCTCTCCTGCCACAGGAGAGATTCGATCCGGGCAAGTGGATAATCTTGCGGGGTTTGATTATTTTCTGATCAAGTTCGAGGATGAAATGGTCCCAACTTCGGAGGTGGAGATCTCCTGCTACGAACTCGCAGTCAAAAGCGGGATCGAGATGGAGGAGTGCCGACTGATTAATGTCGAGGGCGCCAATCATTTTCTCACAAAAAGATTCGATCGGAAGAATGGAGAGAAGATTCATGTCTCTACATTGGCTGCCATAAATCCCGATGCAAATTCTTACGAAGATCTTTTCGACACAGCGAGAAGATTAAAGCTCTCGGAAAATGAAATCTCGGAATTATTCCGAAGGATGGTATTCAATATCCTAATCAATAACACCGACGATCATAATAAGAATTTCTCTTTTTTGCTTGAAAAGGGAGGGGAATGGAGATTGGCTCCAGCATATGACATGACTTTTATCTTCAATAAATATGCCAATGGAGGGGAGGCAGAACGCTGTCTATCGGTTTATGGAAAGGTTGAGGATATTTCCAAGGAGGATCTTCTCGAATTCGCAAAGGAAAATAATATCCCTAATCCGGGGAAAATTATAGATTGCGTGGCACATGCACTAAAAACTCTTCCCGATGTGGCAGAAAAATATAAGATCCCCAATAAATGGAGGGCTATATTTATAAAAACCGTAAAACGCAATCTTGCCAATTTTGGATATATAGAGAGTCAAAACGAAAGGAGTTTCTCCGACGGCGATAACAATCGATTTGAAAATATAAGTCTTTCTATTAATTCGAAAGGATACTATCAGGTTTCAGCAGAAATTAATGGAATGCCGAAAAGGCATTTCATAAAACCAGGAACAAATGAATATTCCAAATTGCAAGAATATGAGATAGGCAAGCTTAATGAAAACGATTTTTTCATTATAATCCGCAATATCTTTCTGCCATAATTTTTTGACGGGAGAAAAGGAGAACAGTAGGGATTTCAATAACTATTCTTCATCCTACTGTTCTCCTGTCAGAAAATTAAAAGATCATCTTTTTATTGATCGTGTGTCCATCCACAAGCTCCACGCTCACCACATGGATTCCTGAAAGGGAATCAAGCGAAATCGGATTCTTATTCCACTGACGATGCACCAAGTCGGCTCCGACAGTATAGACCTCAACAGAGCGTACATCCTTTTCAGTGTCGATATAAAGCAGGCCGCCACGGTTCACAATATCCACTCCCGTGGTAGCAGCCGTAACTTCCTCCACTCCCGATTCAAAAGCTCCCTCTTTCAATCCGTGGAAATATAGCGAAACAGGGATATCACCTTGACTATCGGCAAACTTAGCATCAGGTACCGTAATCATCACCGTATGCTTCCCTGCCTCGTAAGCACCAAGATTGATGATGCGATTATCAATCACATCGCCCGGACACCAGTTGCTGAACGACTGCCACACTAAATCCGGCATCTTGGAATAGCCATAGATACCATTCCCCTGAGTATTATATTTCCTGAACGGCTCGCAGCTCGTGCGCCCGGGAACGTAGGTCAACACCAGCTCCCCATCCACATACACGAAATGATTCCTCCGGTTATACTCCTCCCCATTTGCATTCGCACCATGATTTGAAGTGATGAGCACCAATTGAGCATCCGCCACCTTCTCCGGCACTGTATATGTATAGGTCTTCACAGTCTTTCCAAGAGTATCGGTGGCTGCCTCATTATAATTATTGAGGTTATTTCCGATATATTCGGGCTTCTTGATTACGATAGGCACAAGGATATTCCCATGCGTAGGCCCGGCAGGCTCATTGGTGGAGAATTCCAATGTGCCGGCAAATACATCATTTCTTCCCGCGCACCCTGCTATCTGAGTGTTGGCGGCATAAGGGATGCCGAAGAGCTCAAACTCCAGCCATAGGTCGTGCTTGGCGCGAAGCTCCGCATCGCGGAGAAGATTGCTCAGATAATTCACCTCATACGCATAGGGCACCGTATTAGGCTCCTTATTCATATTCATGAAGGGGGTGATGAATCTTCCGATCTCTATTCTCGGAGTCGCGTCGGGGTCATAGCTCTCAGCCCCTTTCTCCACGAGAGCGATATTGATATTTCCGATACGGTCGTAATTGTCGCAGCATGCCTTGATGAAGACATTGAGGTCGAGCTTGTCGCCTATGGCATCAAGCTGCGCGTCGGTGAGCTTGGTGGAATAGAGAGAGCAGGAATGGCGGAGCACTCCATCGCTTATCAAGCTGTCAGGGTTATCCTTCATGCGATAACCGTCATAGAACACTACATTGTCATAAACACGTATCGCATTCGAAGCATCCGATGCTGTGCCATCGGCTGCAATTGCCGCTGAGCCTATTCCGGCAAGGGCAATCATGAAAAGTAAATGATTCTTCATAAGCCTTTTCTATTTAAAGTTATAGGGTTATAAGGTTATAGGGTTAGAAGATATAAAAAGGGTCGCGTCTTTTTTTATATTAACGCGACCCTAATAATTATATTTTCAAATCTGATTTATCATTACTGGAATCGACGGTTGCCCTGAAGTACAGGCTTGCCGTCGTTGTCGGCCTGCTTCTTTTCTATCTTGCGACGCATGATGCTGTATGCGATCGGAGCAGCGCAATAGAGCGAGCAGAATGTACCTACAACCACACCGAAGATCATAGCGAATGTGAACGAACGGATTGTGTCGCCGCCAAGGAAGAAGATGCAGAGGAGCACGAGAAGAGTAGAGAACGAAGTCATCACAGTACGGCTCAATGTCTGATTGAGCGACTTATTGAATGTCTTGTAACGATCCTCTTTCGGATACACCTTCATCATCTCACGGATACGGTCGAACACAACCACGGTGTCATTGATCTGATAACCGATGATGGTCAACACCGCAGCGATAAACGACTGGTCGATCTCCATAGAGAAGGGAAGGAAGCCCCAGCATACGGAGTAGAAGCCGATGATAAGGAATGCGGTGAGCATTACGGCGCAGAGCGCACCCACAGAGAAGGCGATATTGCGGAAACGGAGAAGGATGTAAAGGAACATGCAGACCAATGCGATGCTTACAGCCCAGATAGCGTCACGCTTCATATCGTCGGCCACTGACGGACCCACCTTCTGGATAGAGATGATACCGTGTGCCTCATCAGCCACTGCGAATGCATTCTCATCCATTGTCTTGCCGTTTACGGTAAGCTCGTTCTTCAAGCCTTTGTAAAGGAGATTTGCAATCTCGTTCTCTACATTCTCCCCTTCGTCAGCAATCTTATAGTTGGTTGAGATACGAAGCTTGGAGGGGTTGTCGATGTTGATTACAGATACAGAAACTGTCTTGTCGTTAGCCTCCTTCTGGAGAAGCGAGGTAAGGTTATCCTGCACAGCCTGACGGTCAACATCCTTCTCAAACTGCACCACATAGTTGCGACCGCCTGAGAAGTCGATACCCTGGTTCATGCCGCGGATAGCGAGCGAAGCGATACCCACAACAATGAGGAATACCCAAACTGCGGCAGCCCCTTTCCACTGACCGAGGAAGTTGATCTTCGGGTTGGTGAGGAAGTTGCGGCTGAGAGCTGTGGTGAAGGTCATGTTGGCGCAACGACCGTTCTTTGTGATGAGGTCGAATGCGATACGGGTCAAGAACACTGCTGTGAAGAATGAGCACACAAGACCGATGATAAGAGTTGTTGCAAAACCCTTGATCGGACCCGAACCGAAGATAAGAAGGATCACGCCTGTGATCACCGAAGTAAGGTTAGAGTCGAAGATTGCGGAGAATGCGTTGCTGTAACCTTCAGAGATTGCCTGACGGAGTTTCTTGCCGTTCTTAAGCTCTTCCTTGGTGCGCTCGAAGATAAGCACGTTGGCATCCACAGCCATACCGAGGGCAAGCACGATACCGGCGATACCGGAAAGTGTCAACACTGCCTGGAGCGATGCAAGGATACCGAGAGTGAAGTAAAGGTTGAGGATAAGACCCACGTTAGCCACAAGACCGGGAATCCAACCATAGTAAGCCACCATAAGGATCATCAGAAGGGCGATTGCCACGATGAATGAGATGAAGCCCATCTGGATGGCCTCGGCGCCAAGGCTCGGACCGATCACGTTGTTGCTCACAACATCCACCTTAGCCGACATCTTACCAGATTTAAGCACGTTGGCAAGGTCGTTGGCCTCTTCGGGTGAGAATCCGCCGGTGATCTGAGAGCTTCCGCCGGTGATTTCGTTGTTTACGTTGGGGAATGAATATACATTATCGTCAAGCACGATAGCGATTGAGCGTCCGATGTTGTTGCGGGTGATGGTGGCCCATTCCTGCGCGCCGCGGTCGCTCATCTTCATGTTGACCATGTTACCCTGCATGTTGTCGTATTCGGAAGAAGCTGAAGTCACAGCGTCGCCTTCGAGCACGGGCTCGCCCTTGAGGGCTACAAGCTGCCAATAGCTTACGGTCTTGTCCTGACCGTTGTTTTTCTTCACGATATTCCCCTTCTCGTCGGTTACGGGATATTCCACAGGCTTCACAGTCCAGAGGAGTGTGAGGTCGTTGGGGAGCATCTGCTTTGCGAGAGGAGATGCGAACACTGAGTCAACGAGTGCGCGAGTGTTGCTCTGCACCTGGCCGATCACGGGGCTGCCCTGACGGCCGCCGCCAAGAACAGCGAGCACGTTAACATGGTTCACTGTATCCTGAGCTGCATAAGCCTCTGCAAAACGGCTGAGGTCGTTGGCAATCTCATTGAAGTTATATACCTCGAAGAACTCAAGGTTAGCGCTTGATTTGAGAAGCTCTGTCACACGCTCCGGCTCTTTCACGCCCGGGAGCTCAAGAAGGATCTGACCGTTCTTGTCCTGAAGTTTTTGGATGTTAGGAGCCACCACACCAAACTGGTCGATACGGGTGCGGAAGATATTGAAAGCTGCGTCAACCTGGCTGTTCACCTGCTGCTCGAGAGCCGAAACTACCTCCTGATTGGAAGCGCCGCTCTTGAGGTTGCCGAGGAATTCACCTTCACGAACGAAAAGACCGGACATTGCGCCGGGCTGAATCTGGGCGGCAAACTTTGAGATGAAGTCATTGTCGCTCCCCTTTGCGCCTGCATCCTGCGCTTTCTTGATGGCAGAATTGATCTGTGCAAGCTGGCTTTCGCCGGAAGCGTATTGACGGAGAATGTCGGGCACTGATATCTCAAGCACCACGTTCATACCTCCCTTGAGGTCGAGGCCGAGACCCACCTCCATCTTGCGGACGTCGTTGTAGGTGTAGCCAAGATATACTTTCTCTTTGTCGATCGAGTCGTTGAATTGCTTCAAACTCTGTTTGTAAACATCATTGGTCTCGTCTTGGGTCTTTGCCACTGCAGCCGCATATTCCTTTGCTTTCTTCTCATAGTGACTGGTCACGAAAGAGAAGGAGATATAAAAGCCGCATATCAAAACCAAGAGGATTGCAATGGTGCTGATAAACCCTTTGTTTTGCATGTTTGTTGGTTGTTTGTTGTTATTTTGTTGTTTTAAATTATTTTCAGCTTGCAAATATACTCCTTTTTTTTGAGCTTTTTATAATTAATTGTAATTAAATTCTATATTTTGCGCGAAGTTATCAATATTTTTCCTTATTTTTGGCATTCCGTTTCGGTCGGAAACTAATTTTTAACTTTTTTTCGCGAAATTCACAGAGATTTTCAATGAAATTTTCAAAAAACATATCGTCAAGGTTTATCAAGGCCCTCTTCTCGCTATTCATCCCTCTCTCGCTCGCTTCGTGTGCCAATATCGGGAACCCTTCGGGGGGTCCGCGCGATGAGGATCCGCCGGTCTTTGTCTCGGCCGACCCTGCCCCGGGATCGGTGAATGTGGATAAGACGAGGCTCACCCTTACTTTCAATGAGCTTGTCAATGTGAAGGACGCTTTCTCGAAAGTGGTGGTCTCGCCTGTGGGGAAGAGTGTGCCTAAGGTGATGTCGCTCGGAAGGAAGGTTACGATTAATTTCGACTCCATACAGCCCAACACTACATATACGGTGGATTTCGCAGATGCTATTGAGGATAATAATGAGGGTAACAAACTTCAGGGCTTTGCATATACATTCTCTACAGGTGCGGAGATCGATACGCTGCGCATTTCGGGGATGGTGCTCGATTCGCGCACCTTGGAGCCGCAGCAGGAGATGATTGTCGGGGTCACTGCCAATCTCGCTGATTCGGCGTTCACTCATCTTCCGCTTCTCCGCGTGGCAAAGACCGACGACCGCGGCCGCTTCACTATCCGAGGGCTGAAGGAGGGTTCTTATCGCGTATATGCCTTGGGGGATAAGGATAACGATTATAAATATGCCAATCCGGAGGAGGATATGGCTTTCTATGATTTTCAGGTCTCCCCTACTTCGGAGCGTGTCGGAGCGGTGGATACTATCCGCGACAGCAAGACGGGGGAGATTGACACTATCATCGACCGTATGCGCACACGCTTCCTCCCCAATGATATCCTGCTCCGAAGCTTCAATTCGCAGAAGCGTTCGCAATATCTCGATAAGTATGAGCGTTTGGATTCCACAAAATTCTTTTATAAGTTCAACACCAAGTCGCCTAATCTCCCTATAATCGATGTCTTGGGCTATCCGGGGATTATGCGCGAGGCCGTCTTGGAGCAGAACGCCACTAATGATTCTCTTGTCTATTGGCTTCCTCCGCGCATTGTGGGGGTGGATTCGCTGAGAGTGGAGACCACCTATCTTCGCACCGATTCCACTGGGAATCTCTCTGCCCAAATCGATACTCTTAATTTCTTCCGCCCTCGTCAGGTGGGGAAGAAGAATAATAAACCGAGCAAAAAGGATGAGGAGCAGGCGAGGCTTGATTCAATCCGCGCCCTGACGTTGGATATGCACGCACTGAGCTCCACCACCCATGATGTATATCTTCCGGTGAAAATTCAGTTTGACACCCCTCTTGAATCTCTTCGTCCGGAGGCTTTCCATCTGGAGACGATGGTGGATACAGTGTGGCGACGTGTGGGGAATCAGCCCACGATAGAGATGGCGGATTCCCTTTCTCCTCGTGATTTCAAGATTGAGTATGATTGGAAGTTTGGGGAGAAATATCGAATCACTGCTGACACATTGGCTGCCGTGGGGATGTATGGCACGGTGACGGCTCCTTTCAAGCATGAATTCACCATCAAGAAAAAGGATGATTATTGCTCTGTGAAATTCAATCTCACAGGCTTGGAGGCGGGGATTCCGGCATTTGTGGAATTGCTTAACGGGAGCGATGCGGTGGTTCGCCGCGAGCCGGTGGTGAATAATTCTGTTTGGTTCCGTTTCCTTGAGCCGGGGAAATATTACGCGCGTGTTATAGAGGATTATAATGGAAACGGAGATTACGACACCGGGGATTACGACCTGCTTCTTCAGCCTGATTTAGCATATTATTATCCGAAGGTGGTAAATATCAAGAAGAATTGGGACAAGGAGGAGACTTGGGATGTCTTTGCCACGGCTATAGATCAGCAGAAACCGGCGGCTATAAAGAAGAATAAACCTGCCACAGACAAGCGTGCCCGCAACCAGCGTCCGCAGGAGGAAGAGGAGGAAGAAGACGATTACTTCGACCCCACCGCCAATCCCTTCGATCCAAACCAGCGACGACGCACAAATAGATAAGGTTATTTGAGTTATGGAAAAGATTAAATATCCCGTCGGAGTCCAAAGTTTTGAACTTATCCGCACCGGCGACTACATATATATCGACAAGACGGAGGTGATTCATCATCTCGTATCTTCGGGAAGCTATTATTTTCTTGGGCGTCCCCGGAGATTCGGGAAAAGCCTGCTCATTTCTACTCTCGAAGCATATTTTCAAGGAAGAAAGGAGCTTTTCAGGGGTCTTGCCATCGAACGGCTCGAACCTGGCGAATGGACTTCTTTCCCGGTGGTGAGAATCGACCTCAGCGGTCAGAATTTCAATTCTCCGGGAGAGTTCACTCTTTATATGAAGGGGTATCTGGAGGATATTGAGTCGAAGTATGGAATTGTTACTAACGCAGAGGATATTCCCACTAAATTTAGGCGATTGGTGCAGTCTTTGCACTCTATTTCGGGCAAAAAAGTGGTAATCCTTATTGATGAATATGACAGCCCTTTGACAAGGAATGTGAATAATCAGGATCTGCAGGAGAGTGTTCGTGCGGAGATGCAGGGCTTTTATTCAGGCATTAAACCCTTGGCAGAGCATATACATTTCTGTATGCTTACAGGAGTAACCAAATATGGGAAGCTCTCTATTTTCTCTACTCTTAATAATCTCGACGACATATCTTTCGACGAGGCATATTCTTCTATCTGCGGCATCACTGAAGATGAATTGCATACATATCTTGACAGGGGGATGAATCGGTTGGCTGATAAATATGAGATCTCCACTGCTTCGGCTTACGATCGGATGAAGGATTATTACGATGGCTATCATTTCTCCGAAAAACTTATTGATATCTATAATCCATTCAGCGTGATGAGTGCGCTTTCGAAGGAAAGATTGGGTGAATATTGGTTTGAAACAGGCACTCCGGCAATGCTTGTAGATTTTCTAAGAAATCCTCAGAAGGAGATCCCTGAGCTAAGCGGGATACGTGTCCGAAGGGAGACCATCTCTAATATCTCGCTTTTCCAACCCCAGTTAGTTGCATTGCTCTATCAGACCGGATATCTGACAATCAAAGGGTATGACCCGGTGCGCGACCGTTACACTCTTGATTTCCCTAACCGGGAGGTCAGAAGCGGATTTTTCAGTTCGCTGCTCCCTATCTATGCCCATCTCCAGCGTTCGGAAACGGATAGCGTATCTGAAAATATCTTGGATGCGATTCTTGACGGAGAGCCAGATAAACTTGTGGCTTACCTATCCTCATTCTTGGCAAGCATCCCTTCGGGGCTGCATAAGCATACAGGCAAATATGAATCGCATTATCAGCTTATACTTTATCTTCTCTTCCGTCTTATAGGTACGAGTGTGAGTGTAGAATATCAGACTTCCGACGGCTTCATCGACATTCTCATCCAAACCGACCGTTTTATTTACCTCATGGAATTGAAACTTGATTCCTCCGCCACCGAAGCCCTTGCCCAGATAGAAGAAAAAGGCTATCCCCTCCCCTTCGCCGCCGACTCGCGAACCCTCTTCCGCATCGGCCTCAGCTTCGATTCCAAGACGAAAAGGATAGGCGACCATTTGATTAGTTAAGCAGACTAATTTTCAAACATAGTCGCAATCAAGCATCGACAAACATCATAAAATGAAATGACAACAAGGTCAATTAATAGTTATTGAGACTTTGTTGTCATTTCATTATTGCAAGGCATTGGTGAAGGGATTATTCACAACGAATATGCTTTATTTTTGTTCTTGGTGTGATGCTAATAACAAAAATTTATACCAACTAACTTTTAAATTTTGCAGAATCAAAAATAATAAGTAATTTTACCATCGAATTGATACACATCGATTCAAGACATAGTTAATTAGAGGCGTTATGCCCATCATCTTGTACGAGAGAAGCGTCGGAAACTTACTCATGAATGCAAGAAGTTGGCTTAACTGTCTCCATGCCATACGGCGTGGAGCTGTTTATTCCACATCTGCATTCAAAGGTATTCCGACCACCTTCTCGTTAAGGCGTGGCATAGCAGCCCACGCCTCTATTTATATATAATGGTTCCTTGGGCAACGACCACCTATCATTGTACGGAAATAATGAATGTCATGAAACTATTTAGATTTTTATTGTCAAGTGCCATTGTCATAATGGCTATCTTTGATGCGTCCGCTCAACTAACATGGAATATCCAGGTCGGAGGCATCTGGGGAAAGGAAAACGAGGGATATGAGACTGGTGATTATACCAGAATGTCTATCCGAGAATGGGATGAAGAGGATTACGGACGCAAGAGCATACACAACGGCTACGAAGTTTCTGCAGGTCTGTATATGCAAATACCTATTAAAACCAATTCAATGTTTATTGACACGGGACTGGGGTGGAAACTAAAAAATGTTGTATCCGTACGAGATTTTGTTATTCATGAAAATCCAGATTACGGTGACTGGGGTGCTCACAAATTACTAAATTTTCAAGGTAATATGAATTTTTTGGAGCTTCCTGTTCGTTTTGGATATCAGCTTAATCTGAATGAAAAAAATTCCTTTCAGTTCAAATTGGGTCCCTATATCTCTTACGCGTTGGGGAAAATTCACAAGGATACCCCTGAATTCTTTCAGGAGAACATAAACGGGGGTATAATGGACTTCAATCACACACTCTCTCCAATCTCAATTGGTTTATCTCCCGCGGTAATATTCAAGCACCGTGCACTCTCATTTGGCGCAATATTCAACACCCCATGCTTCCTTAATGGCCCACGCGCAGTCAAAAGTTCTTCATTTAATTTAGTGCTGAGCGTTAATCTTGGTTCAACTGCACATTGGGATTGGGATGCTATAGCTGATGGTTTAGAAAGTGCAAGTACGATTATGCAAGGTATTACTGATACGTATGTGCAAACACAGAGTACTTATTCAGACGATGGAAGTTCTTCTTCAAGTACTCTAACTTCTTCACCGTCCTCAAATACATCCTCTCAATCCAATTCCTCCAAGACTTCTGATTTTGATTTATCAAAATGGACAGCTCGTAATGCAGAAAAATCTACTTATGACAAATATATAAATATTGTGATAAAAATTTTATCAGGAGATGATAAAACTAATAGAAAAGCAGATATCCAACAAAAAATGAGATCAATTCGGACAAAATGGGCCAAATTGGGAGATAAGTGGGGTTGGCCTGCTTCTGAGTATGAAACCAAATAGAAATTGACAGCACTCCCCAAAAGGATTTCTTCGTATTCTCTTAACCTGTTTTTATCTTTTCAACAGCCCATTGCGCAATGGGCTGTTGAAAAGATAAATTAAGAATCCATCCTATAAGACCTGTTAATAGCACGATCGCAGATGTGCTTTGGATATCGTTCTGCAGCTTCAATTGCAAAGCCATCTATACGCATGTTACTTTTGTCTAGCTCTTTCCGGTTCAAATATCCTTTTCCCCCAGTCGCAACGCTAAGATTGTTCTTTCTGAAAAAGAATATTTTAGCTCGGAATTGAAAATCGGCGAGTTTCTGCTAAGGGAAACAATGCCAAGTCAAATAGCTATCCTGGAATTTTAACATATTCTATTGGATAGAACCTTAATTATTTTATTTTAATTAAGCAAAAGATAAGTTGAAATTTATTAATTTTCTTTTGCATTGATTAATTGCCTTTTATATCTTTGTAGATGGCATCCGGCATATCAAAGATTCCGCCGCCTCGGCTCTGCCAAAATATTAAAGATGATCCAATAAAATATAATTAATGAAAATAATTATCCTCAAAAATCCCCATTAGATAAAGGAAAAGTCCGTACGCAGATCGCCTTACGGCTTGTTACGCAAGATTTAAGCAGATTGAACGGGGATTTTTATATAGTGAAGAGTCTGCTCCCATCTGCCAAGACCGACAGGTCTAATCTGCTTCTATCTCATAAATAATTAATGTATTTTTCAATAAAAAGATCCCCGTTCAATCTGCTCAAATCCTGCGCCCTAAAAAGCAACGCTTTGATCCAGCGTACGGACCTTTTCTTTATCCATCATATACTTATATAACAAGCTATGGCATACCAACATCCTCAATGACGGGGTGCTGGTATCTCCTTTCATCAATCCCAAGGAAAAGAAAGTGAGGGATTGGGCTATGGATAACGGTGGCTCTATCATCCTCCTTACTCATGAGCCTTTCACTGAAAGATTCAAGCCACAAGGGAAAATGTTTGACCTTTGTGCCGAAGGGAGATTGCTTATTGTACGCATTCCTCCGAATGAACAGGAGGCGGAATACATACGCGACAATGATCGCCCCTGCTATGCGCATTGCCAAAGAATGAATGATATTGCAAAGGAGATAGCGGAAAATGAATTCAGGCCAATATTGCTTTAGCCTGTAGCCAAAGATTTTTATTGAAAGGATTATCGGTAGGATTTTTTATTGGGGCACAGCCCCGGCGGAAACAGCTTCGCGCTGATTAAATCCGCGCGTCTATGCTGATATGGCTTTCCCAATAGCGCGAAGCTGTTTCCGCCTCGGCTATGCCGAATTTCTATTAGCCAAGAAAGCCGGGCTTCCAAATCGGGAGCCCGGCTTTCTCTATTAGCGGAATGTGTATTTGTATTTATTCCTTGCATTTAGCTGCGATGAACATGCGGTTCATGCGGCCGATATTGGCAAGCTTGATGTTCTTCGGACATTCAGCTGAACATGCGCCTGTGTTGGTGCAGTTACCGAAGCCGAGCTCATCCATCTTAGCTACCATGGCGCGGACACGACGGTCTTTCTCAACCTCTCCCTGGGGAAGAAGTGCGAGCTGGCTGATCTTCGCAGATACGAAGAGCATTGCAGAACCATTCTTACAAGCGGCCACGCAAGCACCGCAACCGATGCAGCTTGCAGAATCCATTGCCTCATCAGCCTTCACCTTAGAGATAGGAAGGTTATTGGCATCCTGCGCACCGCCACAGTTGAATGATACATAACCACCTGCCTGCTGAATCTTGTCGAATGCGTTACGATCCACCATAAGGTCCTTGATTACAGGGAACGCAGCCGAACGCCAAGGCTCCACAGTGATAGTCTCGCCGTTAGCGAAACGACGCATATAGAGCTGGCAGGTAGTAGCGCCTGTAGCAGGGCCGTGAGGATGTCCGTTGATATAGAGCGAGCACATACCGCAGATACCCTCGCGGCAGTCGTGGTCGAACACGATAGGCTCCTCGCCCTTCTCGATAAGAGTCTCATTCAGGATATCGAGAGTCTCCAGGAATGAAGTGTCGGGTGTGGTCTCTACATCATTGTAAGTCACAAAAGCACCCTGTGCCTTAGGGCCGGCCTGACGCCACACCCTAAGATTGACTTTCATTATATTTTCTTCCATTTTGAATTTCAGTTTTTGGGGTTAGAGCTGTGGCTTAAGACTTGTAGTTACGTGTCTGAACCTTGATTGCCTCATAGTGGAGGGGCTCTTTGATAAGTTCGGGAGCCTTGTCGTCGCTGCCTTCATATTCCCAGCAGCTTACGTAGAAGCAGTTCTCGTCGTCGCGCTTAGCCTCGCCTTCCTCAGTCTGGTACTCAGTGCGGAAATGACCACCGCAGCTTTCGTTACGGCTCAATGCGTCATATGCGATGAGCTCGCCCATTGTGATGAAGTCGTTGAGACGGAAAGCCTTGTCAAGCTCGATGTTCATGCCGTCCATTGTGCCGGGCACGAAGAGATCCTTCTCGAATGCCTTGCGGAGATCCTTGAGCTTGCTGAGAGCGAGTTCGAGACCTTCCTTGTCGCGGGCCATACCCACATACTCCCACATGATGTGGCCGAGCTCTTTGTGGATTGAATCTACAGAACGAGTTCCCTTGATATTCATGAGCTTCTCCTCGTCTGCGATACACTTGGCCTCGGCAGCGTCAAACTCAGGAGTGTCAGTCTTGAAGTGAGGAACAGTGATCTGGTCGCTCAGATAGTTCTGGATTGTATAGGGAAGCACGAAATAACCGTCGGCGAGACCCTGCATGAGGGCTGATGCACCAAGACGGTTAGCACCATGGTCGGAGAAGTTACACTCACCGATTGCGAACAGACCCTTCACTGAAGTCTGGAGCTCATAGTCAACCCAAATACCACCCATTGTGTAGTGGATAGCGGGGAAGATCATCATCGGGTTGTAATAGTTCACGCCGTTATGCTCCTTGGCAAATTCGCCGGGGTTAACGTCGGTGATCTCCTCATACATATCGAAGAGGTTGCCGTAACGCTGACGAACCACGTCGATGCCGAGACGGTTGATAGCCTCTGAGAAATCGAGGAATACGGCAAGACCTGTGTTGTTCACGCCGAAGCCTGCATCGCAACGCTCCTTAGCTGCACGAGATGCAACGTCGCGGGGAACGAGGTTACCGAATGCCGGATAGCGACGCTCCAAGTAATAGTCGCGATCCTCTTCGGGGATATCGCTACCCTTGATCTGACCTTTCTGAAGCTTCTCAGCATCCTCTTTCTTCTTCGGAACCCAGATACGGCCGTCGTTACGGAGCGACTCAGACATAAGAGTGAGCTTAGACTGCTTGTCGCCGTGAACGGGGATACAAGTCGGGTGGATCTGAACGAATGCGGGGTTAGCGAAATAAGCACCCTTGCGATAGCAAGCCATTGCAGCGGAGCAGTTGCAACCCATTGCGTTAGTAGAAAGGAAGTAGGTGTTGCCATAACCGCCGGTAGCGATTACCACAGCGTGAGCTGCGAAACGCTCGAACTTACCTGTAACAAGGTTCTTGGCGATGATACCGCGTGCGCGTTCCACACCATCCTTATCCTTGATAAGCACGAGTTCGTGCATCTCATAACGGTTGTAGCTCTTCACCTTTCCGAGCTGGATCTGACGGTTGAGCGAGCTGTAAGCACCGAGAAGGAGCTGCTGGCCTGTCTGACCCTTGGCATAGAAAGTACGGCTCACCTGAGCGCCACCGAATGAACGGTTGGCAAGCAGACCGCCATATTCGCGTGCGAAAGGCACACCCTGAGCCACACACTGGTCGATGATATTGTTAGACACCTCGGCAAGACGATACACGTTTGCTTCGCGAGCACGGTAGTCGCCGCCCTTCACAGTGTCGTAGAAAAGACGATATACAGAGTCGCCGTCGTTCTGATAGTTCTTTGCGGCGTTGATACCACCCTGCGCTGCGATAGAGTGAGCGCGACGGGGTGAATCCTGGATGCAGAAGTTGAGCACGTTGAAGCCGAGCTCTGCAAGAGTTGATGCGGCCGACGCACCGGCAAGACCGGTTCCGACAACGATCACATCGAGTTTACGCTTGTTGGCGGGGTTCACCAATTTCTGATGAGCCTTATAGTTGGTCCATTTCTCAGCGACAGGACCCTCCGGGATCTTGGAATCAGCCGGATTCATAACTTTTACTTTATCTAAATTTGCCATATCGCTAATTAGTTGGGTTGGTTTACTTCAATTACATTCATTTCGGGCTGGTTGTCGCCTGCTTCGAGATAGTCGAAGAAAGCCACTACGCGGGTGAGACCCTTGGCACGTTCCTGAACCTCCTTGAACTGCTCAGCGGCAGCGGGGTTATTCTTTAGATATTCCTGAGCCTCGGGAGCTGCCATCTGCTCTGCCTGCTGACGCATCCCTGCCTCCATCTGACGGATACCCTGAGAAACCTGATCATAGCTTGACATGCGGATCTGCTGGCCGAGCTGTG
The DNA here is from genome assembly GCA_014800245.1 of Bacteroidales bacterium. Taxonomy (GTDB): domain Bacteria; phylum Bacteroidota; class Bacteroidia; order Bacteroidales; family Muribaculaceae; genus Lepagella. The sequence goes on from JAAVGM010000020.1 coordinate 30,184, forward strand.
CGGCATCCGGACCGAAGTCTTTCTCGATCATTGCGGGGATCATATCCTTATACTGCTCGCGGAGCACGGGATCCTTGAGATAATCCTTGTCGTGAGCCTTTACTGTGAATACGATAGCCTGAGCCACGAAGAGCGCGATCACGATGGATACCCACCAGCAACCGATCTTCTTCAAGCGACCGATCCATACCTCATTGTCCCAACCGCAAGACTGGAACATCGACCAGAAACCATGGTTCATGTGGAACCAAAGAGCCACGAAGCCGATGATGTAAACGATCGGAGTCCATACAAGGCTGAAAGCCTCCTGGATGAAGAGCGTACCTGCTGCGGGAGGGATAGCGCCTTCCACGCCGCGGATCTCCTGAAGCTGCATCTTAGCCCAGAACTGGATAAGGTGAACCACGAGGAATGCGAGAACCACGATACCGAGCACGAGCATGTTCTTTGAAGACCATTCTACGTTTTTCGGACGCTTCTCGATTGAATAGCGCACATTACCACGCGCCTTACGGTTCTGAACGGTAAGGATAAGAGCGTAGATGATGTGGAGGATGAATAGAAACGCGAGCCCTACTGAGGCGATAAGCGCATACCAATTTGCTCCTAAGAATTCGCAAATCGAATTATACGCCGCCGGCCAACAGATTGCTACAGCGTTCATCACACAGTGAAATGTTACAAATAGGACAAGGCATGCACCCGTGAGGGCCATCACAAACTTACGTCCTACAGATGAGCATGATAACCACATAGCTGTTCTGAATTTAATTATTAGTTATTTTGTTTATGTTCTGTTTGCAGGTGCCCGAGGTTAGCAGCGGGCTTTTTCCGTCTCCGCACATTTATGTCTTAGGCTTTTACGGATTCTTTGCAAATTTATCATTATTTTAGCATAACTAAAAATTATTCCTTATTTTTTTATCATCATTTTTGATGATATTGCTTTTTTGCACCTCCAAATTCCGATTTTTTAAAAATTTCTCCCTCGCGCTTTGTCATTTGAAAAAAAATTAGTAACTTTGCCCTCACGTTGGTCTGGTAGCTCAGCTGGATAGAGCATCTGCCTTCTAAGCAGACGGTCCCGCGTTCGAATCGCGGCCAGATCACTCCCCTTTTAATTAAGAATCCCGGATAGCTCTTCTGAACTATCCGGGATTTTTTTGCTTATGATATTTATTTCTTCGGCTGAATGCGGATTGCCCCCCCGCCGCCGGGAGCGAGATGCTGCTTGAGCTTGGTCTTTGAATCCACATTGATGGTGCGGATCTTGTAGGCCTGAGGATTGGTTTTCCAATCGGCATCGGGTGCATCCTCATAGATTGTTGCCACAAATTTCTGACCTTTGGGCAAGAAACTCATGTCGATCGTTGCATTGCGGGCATTCTCATCTGTGATTGCGCCCACATACCAATCGTCGGAATGTTTATCCTTGCGGGCCACTGTGATATAGCGGTTCGGCTCTGCCTCAAGATATTTTGAATCCGACCAATCCACGGGCACATCCTTAATGAATTGGAATGCATCGGGAAAACGCTCGTAGTTCTCTGGAAGGTCGCACACCATCTGCATCGGTGATGGCATCGTGAGATAGAGAGCGAGCTGACGGGTGAGGGTTGTCCCTGCCTGTGAGTCTTTCCCTTCTCCGTAATAGCTCATGCGGGTTTCGAACAGACCGGGAGTGTAATCCATCGGGCCGCCTTTCAAGCGAGTGAAAGGGAGGATGCAGGTATGCGAGGGGGGATTGCCACCCATCGATTCAAATTCGCCTCCGCGTGCAGATTCCTGAGCGAGCCAGTTGGGATATGTGCGGCAAAGGCCTGTGGGGCGCGGAGCTTCGTGGCTATCCACCATGATTTGATAATCTGCCGCACGCTCGATCACATGCTTGGCATGATCCACCATCCACTGCGAGGTGTGATGTTCCGAACGAGGGATTACAGCACCTACGTATCCTGTCTTCACAGCGTCATAATTATTATCTTTCATGAATTGGAATGCGCGGTCGAGCTGCTTCTCATAGTCGGAGGCATTCGCAGAGGTCTCATGGTGCATGATGAGCTTCACCCCCTTCTCCTTGGCATAATCGCGGAGCGCGGGGAGATCGAAGTCGGGATAAGGCTTGTCGAAGAGGAACTGACGGTTCTTGCGATAGCTCACCCAGTCTTCCCAACCTTCGTTCCAACCCTCCACGAGCACGCCGTCAAGACCGTTGGCAGCCGCGAAGTCGATATATTTCTTCACATTCTCTGTGTTGGCCGGATGGCGACCGTTGGGTTTGAGTTTGGTGTAGTCGGTTACGCCGGGCTTGGCCAAGGGATCGTCGGAGTAGGCCCAGGTCTTCTGGTTACCTGTGAACATCTCCCACCATACGCCGCAGAATTTCATCGGCTTGATCCATGATGTATCCTCAATTTTATTTGGCTCGTTGAGATTGAGCACAAGCTGGGATGCGAGGATATCGCGAGCATCGTCGCTTACGATGAGCGTGCGCCAAGGGCTGTGGAAGGGAGCCTGCACATATGCGCTGACGCCGAGACGGTCGGGCACAAGATGCGCCTTCATATCGAAGTTCTTGCTATCCACATCAAGGAGCATGGCGGGATAGCCCATGAGGGCTGCCTCATGCACGTTGATATATACGCCGTCGTCGGTCTTCATCAGCATCGGAGTCTGGATGGTGTTTCCTCCTGTGCGCTGTGCTTCGGAGTGACGGGTGTAGCTGTTGAGGGCTTCGGGAAGATCGGTGAAAGTGGTTTCGGAGAAGAGATATTCGTCTGTGTCATAGTCTCCGGGGATACAATAGAGCTTATGGTTGCCGGGGAAATTGAATTCGGTCAACTCATCTTTCACTGTAAGATAATTGGTGCCTTCCTGCACGGGGAATTCATAACGGAATCCGAGACCGTCATCGAAAAGACGGAAGCGCACAATCATCTCCCTTTCGGGCTGATCCTTTGTCTGAGGGGCCTTGAGATTGACTGCCATCTCGCGGAAATGGTCACGTATAGAGGAATATTCACCCCATACGGGCTCCCATGAGCGATCTACCGTAACAGTATCTACACCGGCAATCATGAAACCATCGGCAAAGGTCGTCTCATCTGCTTTGAGTCCAAGCTTACTGGGCTCCACAATAGTCTTTCCCTTATAGGAAAGGGAATAATAAGGCTGACCTTCGGGATTTACATTCACGTTAAGGCTCAGCTCCCCAGAGGGGGAAGTTATGCTTGACGCCGACAATTGCAATGCGGCGGAAAGCATGAGTATTGATAAGGTATATTTCATTAGTAGATATGATATTATGTTCCTTCATTAGAACGATGTGTCGAATTAAAAATTATATCCTCGTTCCTAAGAGCAATTTAGGGAGAAATGAAAATGAAGGAGCGAGCTTTTCGGCTCGCCCCTATTTAATCGGATTCCCACGGAATGTACCAAACTTAGTTTTCAAAGAAAACATATCCGTAAGGATCAAGCTCATATGTGAGCCCCACGGTTTCATCCCCACCTTTTATAAGGTTGGTCATGGTTGTGTTGGCCAATGAGATGGGAACGCGGATTGCTTTTGATTCTCCGGTAGGGTTCACCATCACGAGAAGAGTTTTGCCGGGGATACTGTAAGAGAAGCAGATTCCTGTGGCAGTGGAATAACCATTGAGCTCCCCTCTCCTGACTTCAGCGGTTTTCACGAATACATCATTAATTGCCTTATACTCATCGCTAAGAGCCGACGAGAAATCAAGAGTTCGGTAAGTGAAGAATGAGAGTTCTCCGGAAATACCGGTAGCGTCCATTCCGGAATAGATCATCGGAGTGCCGTTGAGCATCGAAGCGCAGACATAAGCCGCGGGGATAGCGTCAACACTGCCGAAGTAGGTGTCGAAATTGTTCTCGGCAGCTACGTCATGGTTGAATGCGTAGCGGAGAATGGAATCCCCTTCCGGCACTCCTCCAAGTGCTTCCTTAGCCTCCTTTATAAGCTCACTCGGCAACGCTTTCCCCTGAAACACCGCAGAGATCGTAGGGGCACTGTTCCAGTCATAGATCATATCGAAACCGTAGTTGTAGAAATTATTGTTGGCGGTTTCGGCGAGCATGATCAGATTCGGATTGACAGCACGGAGACCGGTTATAAGCACTCCCCAAGCTTCTGCCGACAGGCCATCCGCATAGTCGCAACGATAACCGTCTATTCCAACCTCCTTCACCCAATAGAGCATCTCATCGAGCATCGCCTGTCTTGTCTCAGGATTATTGAAGTTAAGCTGAGCCACATCTGCCCATGTGCTTGCCTGCTTGATGTTGCCATCCTCATCCTGTTCGTAGCGATCGGGATACTGTGTAACCCAGGGATGATCCCAGGCCGTGTGATTGGCAACCCAGTCGAACAATACCTTCATCCCTTTGCCATGCGCGTTGTTGACAAGGGTTTTCACATCGTCGAGCGTTCCATATTTAGGATTCACCCCTCTGTAGTCTTTGATGCAGTAGGGAGAACCGATAGCATTCTCTTCGCCCCTCACATAGATAGGCATGACCCAGAGGATATCGCATCCCATTCCGGAGATACGGTCGAGCTGCGCGTTGAGTCCTTTCAGGCAATCCTGGGTTCCGAAGAACCCGGGATTGGCTTGATAGATCACATTTTTTGAGACTTCCCTCCCTACTACCGGGGCTTCCGGGTTTTCGGGCATATCAATCTCGTAGGATGTACAGCCACCCATCATAAGCGCAGCGGCCGCAACCATTGAAGCTTTTATTATATTTTTCATTTACGTGCTTTGTTACGTTTCTTATTCTTCAGTTGTGCGCCTTGCGCATCAATCGCGATTGTATAATCCTGATCCAAAGTCAGCGTTATGTCGGCGAGCTGAGTGCCGTTTCCGTTGTTGAAAATGAAGTTTTCGCTTTCTCCGTCTCCATAAACATAGAACACATCATATTTCACACCCGCTACTGTGGCAGTTCCGTCGGCAGCCTTGCCGGGCCATTTGCCGAACATTTCACCGGCCTCCCCATAAGCATAGAGATACGTTGCATCCCAGCCTGTGTTATTCTCCACGAAGAGAGTATATTTGGTGCCCTCCGGCTCGGGTTCGGGATCCGGATCCGGATCAACTGCTCCACCAGGTGAGAATGTGTTCGGGTCAATCTCTGTAACACCCGACTTGTTAACCTCGAAATAGAGATTTTTGTCTAATCCGAACCCACTGATGAGATCGTGCTGACTACCATTATCATTATTGTTGATGATAAAATTATAAGAGAGTCCCGCATCGCAGTTGGCAGCTCCGAGATCAAAGTAAGTATAGGTGGTGCCATTGATTGTCTCCGTTCCTGTCGGAGCCATTCCGGGCCATCCGCCGAAGAGTTCGGGTGATCCGTCTGCCCACGCATAGAGTGCAAGCTCGCTCCAGCCGGCAGCGTTGTAGATATATATGGCATATCCGTCATGCTGAATGCCTGATCCCGGAGTAATTTCTGTTGCCCCGGAAGGAGTCAGTTCAACATAGTAGTCCTTATCGAGAGTTACGCTGAAATCTGAGAGCTGATTATCTCCGTTATCGCTGAATATGAAGTTGATGTTCAAGCCTTCATTAGAAGCGCCGGTATCGAAATACTTATATGTCGTGCCGTTCAGGTTAACGGTTCCGGTTGGTTTGACACCGGGCCATCCGCCGAATATTTCGGCATCACCCCATGCATAGCAGGTGAGATCACCGAAGCCGGAATTGTCGAGCACATAGAGAACATAACCGTCATGGTCGATTTCATCAGGAGCCGGAACAGTCTTGAAGTATTCCTCCCAGAAATAGATCATAACGTTGGCACGACCACCCACAGCCGGAGATTCATGATGAACCACAGGCACATCGTTAAGACCTCGCTCCTCACCCTGCTGCACATTATAGAATGTGTAACCGTCGGCAAGCGTCTTGCCTGCAACGAAATCATTAGGATTAAGATAGATTCCCCATTTCACATCGGTGTCACCGGCTTTTTCAAGTTGCCAGCGAGGATCACCCACGGCATCCATTCCACCGTTGAAATCACCAATGATATATACTTCATCGGTTGCAGATGTGGCCTGAGGCACGATGGCTTCAATCAGCTGGTAGCCGGCACGTGTCTCGAAGCGAGGGAACTCGCTCTCAAAGATGATCTCATCCTTGCTGCATGCCCCTAAGAGGGGGAGCAGCAGAAGGATAAAGAGATTGAATATATTGAATTTTTTCATATTGACTATGTCTTATAACTTATAACTTCAAACCTACTACTTTCAACTGAAGCTTGCTGAAGTTGAATTATTAATAGTTAGGATTCTGAACCAATCCCAGGTTAACCATAAGGGCAACCTGAGGAAGCGGGAACCACTCATATTTACGGTCGCGTTTTGCGGGAAGCTCACGGTCTGTCTCTGTGGCGCGTCCAAAGAACCACCACTGACCCTGCGTGAACTTGTCGAAGCGACGAAGGTCGGTGCGTCGGCGGTTGCCTTCGCCAAGGAATTCAATACCCCACTCGCTGAGCATCCAGTCCAGATCGAAGTTGTTGAAACCGGGACCCGGGTTTTCGATTTCCGATAGATCTGCCGATGCGAAGTAGCGCTGACGCACTGTGTTGACAAGCTCTTTGGCTCCTGCGGCATTACCGGCACGCATACGGCACTCGGCGAGAGTATAATAAACCTCGGTTAAACGGAACTCTACTTCTGAAATGTCGCAATAGTCTTTGCCTGAAGAGGTCGGGGTGATCGGATAGCGGATCAATCGGTAACCGGTATTGGTCATACCCCAACGGGGAGACATTACCGGTTCGAGATTACGGCCGGCGTTGGTGAACGTTCCGCACTGATCAACATAGATGAGGGGGTCATCCTGAAGATCGGCATCTGCAAGAACAGGAGCTCCGCTCGCCCATTCATACTGCTGGCCCATGAGGAAGAGGCCGGTCCAGTTTCCTGCGGCATCCGACTTATAGGGCTGCTTGCGGATATCCTTGTCGTTAATACGATCCAGGGGCGCACCAAGCTTGTCACCATAGTCGAATATAAAGCTCTTGCCATCGCGCGTTCCGCAAATCTTGTTGCCGGCCATGATATAGTCCGAACCGGTGTTATCTTTTGAAGGAGCAAGACAACAGCAGTTCCAACCTGTCTGGGGAATTGACTCCATACCGAAGAGTTCGCCATATTGCAGCGGGATGAACGGACTGGTACGGTTATTGGTGAAAGTCTTGCCCGACCAGCTTGCAAATGCAAACACTATCTCGGGACAGCTCTCATTTCCTATGCTGTAGATCTGACGATAGTCGGAAGCAAGGCTGTAATTACCGTAATCACCGTTGATGATTTCCTCACAAAGCTTGGCACACTCGGTGTATTTTGCAGTGCCTGTCCAAAGTTCCGAATTGAGGAGAAGACGCATCTTCAGCATTCGGTTCATACCCTGGTTCATACGGAGGCGGCTTGCATTGTCACCTTTCTCTATGGCGAGATCCGCATAGCAATCATCAAGCTCTGTGGAGATGAAATCCCAAACTTTCTGACACCCTGTATTGAAATCGGGGTCGGCCGAGCCGGGCACTTCACCACCGACTGTGGTGTTCAAGGGAATTGCGCCACCCCATACCTCGAAGTTATTGTAGTAAACGTATGCACGCATGGTGCGCACTTCGGCGATATACTGTTTGAGGGCATCCTCCGACATACCGATGGATGTGGGATTGATTCCCTGAAGGTCGCTGATGATATTGTTGCAGAGGCCGATGGTTTCCCATGCCTTCTCCCATGCCTTGCGGATGATCTCAGCTTCCGAGTTCCAAGACTGGCTTGAAAGCACGAACTTCGCGCCTTCATCCCATCCCCATGCACCGCCATTCCATGTGCGCCATGCCACCTGGTCGGCAGAGAATTCGTTAAGATACCAGAAATATTCAAGGAAGCTGTTCTGTGCGCTTGAATAAACGGCCGCCACAGCTCCTTTGACGCTGTTTTCATCCTGATAATAGGCTCCGGCGTCGATACGGTCGAATGTCACCTCATCGAGATCAGTACACGATGTGGCACCGATAGCGAGAGCCGCCACTGACAGAAGGGAGGTGATATATTTTTTTAGTTTCATTATTGTCTGTTTATTTGTAAGAAGTATTACAAAATTAATTTTAATATCCCTGTTTTAGCGGAACTTGAATGTTACGCCCAAGGTCAGCTGAGTTGCTGTCGGATAAGCTGATGTGGCATCCACACCCGGTGTGATACCTGTAGAGGTAACAGCCGATGGATCTGTGCCTGTATAGCTTGTGATGGTGAAGAGATTCTTGGCCGAGAGATAGACGCGGAGGCTGTCGAGCACCTTGCGGTTCTTGAAAGGCACGTTGTAACCGAGTGTCACGTTCTCAAGCTTGAAGTAGTCACCGTTCTCAAGGAAGTATGAGGAGATCACACCGCCGCCGCTCCATACATCGCGGTCTTTGAGATATGTGCTGCGGAGCACGTTGTCGCTACCGCTACCCTTCAGACCCATACCATATCTGCGCATATTGAAGATCTGGTAGCCGAACGCTCCGTTGAACATCACGCTGAGGTCGAAGTTTTTCCATTTAACGGTGTTGTTCCATGTAAGGAAGTGCTTTGGAGCACCGTCACCGATATAGCGTTTATCCTCAGGCTGCGCACCGGCCGCAGGTATTTTCTCTCCCTTGGCGTTGTATATGAGCATATCGTGTGAGTCGTTATAACCGGCATATTCATATCCCCAGAACTGTCCGATACGGCCACCCTCTTCAACACGGAAGAAGTATTCGCTTGTTCCGAGACCCGGCTTCTGATAGAGGTCAACATAAGATGCCTTGTAGATTGAGTTTGAAAGCTTGGTGAGCTTGGATGTGCCGTAAGAATAGTTGATTCCTGTGGTCCAGGTCACGGGCTTGTTTACCACCGCATCGGCTGTAAGTGAGAGTTCTACACCCGTGTTACGGATTGTTCCTACATTGACAAGAATGGAATTATATACATAAGGGGGCTGGGGAGCTGTGTAGTTATAGAGAAGATCCATTGAACGGCGGTCGAAATATTCGATTGATCCGTAAAAACGGTTAAAGAACATGAAGTCGATACCGTAGTTCATACTTGAAAGTTTCTCCCATGCCAGTTCGGGGTTGACATTGTTAGAAGGCTGATAACCTGTTACCCATGTGCCGTCCATGAGATATGTTCCGCCGGTTGTATAGGTGGAGAGCGACTGATAAGCACTGTCCGGCTGACGACCTGTGATACCGAATGAGATACGGGGTTTCAGACTCTGCACTGTCTGCACGTAATTAGAAAGGAAAGGCATCTTGGTCATTTCCCATGCTATAGAGGCAGAGGGGAAAGCACCCCATTTCTTATCGGCACCGAATTTTGTGGAGCCTTCGTAGCGGATAGATGCCGATGCTATGAGCATCCCTTTCCATGCATAATTGACACGTCCGAAGAAACCGGCGAGAGAAGACTGGCTGCGACCGGCCCACATGCCTGCCTTGCCGTCACTAAGATAAGAACCTGAGCCTATACCCCAATAAATCGGTTTGTTGAAGGTGAAGTCGTAGTTCTGTTCTCCCATACGGTCCCAATTGTAGCGCTCGAATGAATAGCCACCCACGAACTTAACGTCGTGATCATCATTGGTGAAGCCATAGTTCACAAGCCATTCCACACGGTTTGTCCATTCTTTGGTATATTCCATAAATGCACGTCCGTTATAAGAGTTCCAATATGATTCTCCGGAATTGGTGGGAGTGTAATAGTCGTTTTTATAATCTTTATATTCGTATGAATAAGAAAGCGTGGTGCTAAGATTGTGATACTCGCTGCTCCAGATATTATATTTCAAATCTGCGGTTCCGAGAAGATATGTGCGGTTTCCTTTGGAAGTATTTACCGTAAGCTGCTGCACCGGATTATAGATACCTGAAGGAGAACTCGGCTGATAGAAACTGCCGTCTTCATTATATACCGGAATTGTAGGGTTCATTCCGAGAGCAGTATCAAACATGCCGTCATCACCATAAGTCTCATTCACGCGACGTGCGTTAAGAGAAGCAGAGATACGGATATGATTATCCAGGGCATTTGCCGCAACTGCGGCGCGACCGCCGAACTCCTCGCGCTTGCTTGCAATATCAAGACCGTTGGCGCTCTTGTAGTTCATGGACGCAGTGTAGTAACCACCACCGGGAAGAGAGCCGTCGATAGATACATACTGGTTGGTATCGTATGCGGCGTCACGGGTGATCAGATCATACCAGTCGGTGCTCGCACCGTAGTCATTGCCTCGGCGGGCAAGTCGCCATTCATAAGGAGAAAGAACTTCAGGCTTGTCTTTGGCAAAAGCCACTGCTGCATAAGAATCATAAGTGATTACCGGCTTCCCTGCCTCGCCTGTACCTTTTTTGGTTGTGATGAGAATCACACCGTTCGCACCACGAGTACCGTAGATAGCGGCTGAAGCGGCATCCTTAAGGACAGACATAGATTCGATATCCTGGGGAGCCACTGTGCGGATGTCACCTCCGATCACACCATCGATAACAACGAGAGGACCGTTGCCTGAGTTAAGAGATGTGGCACCGCGCACCTGAAGATCTGCGCTACCATTAGGNTTGGCTGCCGCAGTGCTCGATACGTTAAGACCGGCAACCTTACCGGTGAGCATCTCCATAGGGTTGTTCATGGCACCCTGTGCGAAATCATCGCGGTTTACCTGCACGATTGAACTCGACACCTCCTTGCGGCTCAAAGAACCGTAACCGACAACGACAACCTCATTAAGAAGCTCCGCGTCTTCATGCATCGTGACATCAATCTTTGTTCTTCCGTTAACTTTCTCTTCAACCGCTCCGAATCCGACGTAGCTGAAAATGAGAGTTGCATCGGCGGGAATCTGGTCTAAAGAATAGTTTCCGTCAATGTCTGTGTGCATACCGTGTTTCTGGTCGCCTTTTACTGAGACGCTGACTCCTATCAGCACATCTCCCGATTGATCGTAAACGGTACCCGAAACAGTGAGTAGCTGCGCCGAGATTCCGGGCGCAACTATCAGNGCTAACACCCAGAGCATGCTCAAGACGGCGGCTCTAAAATTCCATGGTTTTCTGTTCATTGTTAATATGTTTTAATTGAGTTTAGTTGTATCCTTATTAAGCCTATGGTTAAAGTTAACATTGCAAAGGTCGCATTCCTTATTTATATTGGCAAGTCAATCTAACTCTAATCAAAACATATCTAAACAAACTTTAATTGATTATCANANNATTATATCGACATAATGGATATAAAAATCAAAGGGGGTATCACAACCCCCTNATCTCATTTTTTAATTGATTTTATACATTTTTAACCTCTTTCTCGAAGTCGTCGGGGCGGATNGCCCGCTTTCTCATCTTCGACCGATAGGTATAGACCGTGGAAATCGAACACCCTAAAAACTCTGCAATCTTTGCGCTGTCGTCGATCCCTATTCTTATAAGGGCGAATAAACGCANCTCTGTGTTGAGAAGCTCGCCCGANTTCAAAACCACCTGTTCGTTAGGAAGAAGCAANGCATTGAATTTCTCTATGAAGGANGGGAATATATTAAGTATNGCNTCATCAAATTTCACATAGAAATCTTTAAGCAATTGCTCTGACACATCCGAGGATTCAAGTTTCTTTATCAAGGCCGACCGATTTCCTCCCTGNGCCGCNCTCACACGCAGAGATTGCTGATAGCGTTTCAGGGTGGTGATTGCTGTCGAACAATATTCCATGAACAATCCCACGTATTCCTCTTTGGTGCGGTTNTAATCNGCAAGCTGTGTGTTGCGATCCTCAAGCTTCCTGTTCATATCCTTCAGCTGTTCGGAAAGCTGGCTCAGTTCCTCATTGGCTTGCTGCACTTTTCTATTTGCCCTCTTCACGCTATTGAATTGCTTCAGAATGAATAACACCGTCAACACTAATATTACAGAAAGGAAACCGCTCAANATNACCATCATGCGAAGGCGAGACATAAGATTATGCTGAATAGTGTCGTAAGCGTCATCAATCACCGGAAGNATCTTGCTCGACTGCGCATTGCGCATTGGAGCAGAGTAGAAGTTGGCATCTGAAATACTTTTNTTCAGATAGCGGTTGGCGCGCTCCACATCCCCCTCCTCAAACATCACGGTNGCCATCTCGCGAAACGACATATTCTCCTTCACTGCCGCCCGGACATCAGAGATTGCACTCAAGGCAAGATAGCGTTTATACTCCTCATCCTTCCCTTGAGTCTTATATATGAAGGCAAGCGTGGAGGCAAGCATCGAAAATTCACGTGTGCCGATTTCATATTCATCAAGATGTCCGGAAAGACCTTCTATGGCGGTGGNGCCTTCTCCATTTCGCGCCTTCTCCGACATCACAAAACAAAGATCATTGAAACTTCCGGGTTTGGTGACCTGTCGGAGAGAGTCGGAATATAAGGCTCGCTTATTCTCATATTCCAACGAAGTTTCATGAGAAGAGGTGTATTCGCTCAAATATTGGAATGTGCCGCAATAAGCGGAGTAATAATCCTCCAATAGATCATCTGTCAATGAATCGCGCGGGATGGATTTCAACACATTCATTGCATCAGGGAATAAAGCGGCATGAGCATATTGGTCGGCACGTTTTATCATGAGTCGAGTATATTCCCCCGGTATTTTCTTCACATCCGGTCGGTTTAGATTCAATCCGATATAATAGAGAGTGGAGTCGGCATTATAAGCAGAAAATTCGTATATCAGGCTATCGATAATCACCGTGCGACGCCGATTGTCGGCAGACAGGGCGTAAGCCTTTTTCAGCTCCGAAATTCTTTTCTCTTTCTGAGCAGCATATTCATCGCTTCGCGCCATCTCTTGATCAAGACGCTGATATAATTCCTCCAGTTCGGGTGACGACGTAGGAGCGTTGCCATTGCAGGAGAACAACAGAATAATCAATAGTATGTAAAGGGACTGTTTCATAATGATGTTTATTATAGAGGTTATTAAAAAGTTCTGTAGGAGCCGAACAATTCGTCCGACCCCTACGAACGTATGAAACTCGGATCCCTCCGCGCCGCATACTCCGATTTTTATGTAAAGATAATAAAAATCTTTGATGTGCAAAAGTTTTGTGCTTTTCTAAGATTAAAGTCTTACACTTTTAGCTTAACTAATCATAAATTTAACTTAATTTCACTCTACATTATGTTTATAGAAAATTTCATTAGATTAAATCTTTATTCTCCATTCATTCCGCCACATATACTGCTGCGCCTAAAGAAGGAAGTGTAAATTTGGATTTTCCACTCATTTTTACTGAGTTTCCGGTGAGCGCATCCACATATTTACCCTTGGGCAACCCTTCGGGGATAGTGAAAGTCTCGGGAGTGTCACCAAAATTGAGCATCACCACCACATTCGAGTCGCCGAGCGTGCGCTTATAGGCATAGACGCTTTGATCGGCTGTAGTGGAAAGGTTGGTGAGCTTGCCGCTCTGCTTCCCTGTGCGCAAGGCAGGCTGGGAATGCTTCACCTTTATAAGAGTCTTTATCAGTTCGGACATCTCCGGATCGGGATTGCTCCAATCTATCGGGGTTTTCTCCGCTATAGAGATGCGGCCGCCTGAATTATAATTGATTTCCTGACCGTTGTAGAGAAGAGGCATACCATAGACTGTGAATTGAAGCACTGTCAATGGCTTCACATATTTATGATATACTACATCCTCTGTTCCGCCCTGGTCCTGCACCACATCGTGGTTGATGAGATAGACCATTCGTGAACGTCCTTCGTAAGGATTCTTGATGGTGTCGTCCGGAGCCGCGGCCTCCCCTTCTGTCAGCCCTTCGTTGGCAAGAAGGTCGCAGGCTTTTCTAAGCATCTCAAGGTCGGGATTATTGGCAAATCCTTTCAATACATGCTCCTGGAAGTCCCAACAATAGTTATAATCAAAATATCCATTCTTCACCAATGAGGGACGGCTCGAATCTTCGGCAAGCCATGCCACTCGCTCCCCATTCTTAAGCACTCTTTCCGAAGCTTTGCGCCAGAGTTCGGGAGAAGGACCGGAAGCGTAATCGCATCGATAGCCGTCAATATCAAAGTTATCCACCCAATATTGCATATCGGCCACCATTGTATCCTGCATGGCCTCGCTGTCGCGATTGAGTTCGTAAACATCCTTCCACATTCCATTGAAGGGATGCACAAAATCTCCATCCTTATGAGTATAGAATTCCGGATTCGACTCAACCCATACATTATCCATTGCTGTATGGTTTCCCACCCAATCGAACCAAATCTCCATGTCGTTATCATGAATAGTCTTCACAAGGTCGCGGAGATCCTGTTCGGTGCCGTTGTCGGGATCTATCTGACGATAGTTCTTGATGGCATAGGGGGAGGAATAGGCACCCCATTTCCCAACGTCGCCAAGTTTATAGATGGGCATAAGCCAGACCACATCCACGCCGAGTTCTTTAAGACGAGGAATCTGAGCCTCCACCCCTTTAAGATTTCCTTCCGGCGAGAAATTGCGGACGAATACCTCATATATCACACGGTTTTCCGGCACACGCTCCTCCTTAAGTTCCGGCTTGGCAGCTGAGACCATTGAAGAAGAGGCTGCAAGCGCCACCGCACTCAATAATATTTTCTGAATAAATTTCATCGTATTCTATCTTCCGGTTTATTTTGTTTTCGCTTGCAAAATTATATCTAAAATAATCAAATGTAAATAGCATCATATTCAATTCATAATAAATCCAACTCTATCCATTTAATTATAAGAATCTTAATATATCCAAAATCAAATATCAATATAACTATTCCGGCGCAGAAGAGATACCCTTATAATACTTATTACCCTTATAATCCTTATAACTTATCAAGAGACATACGCTAATTATCAGACATTTACATTTCCTGAAATTTAGATTTCATTATTATCCTCTTGCATTATGCCAATAGATTATATATATTTGCATTTGAAATTAGATAGTTAATATAGGATCGACAGTAGAGTATCAATTGAATTTAGATTTTTAAGGTTAAAAAATCTCTTTCTATAGGTAAACTATCAAAAGGATTTGATCGGTTTTACTAAAATCCTTTGAAGAATCGAAAGATTCTTCTCAATTGAGGTAGAAAAGATTAATCCGGTCTCCTCCCGTTCGGGAGAATAGGAGCTGACAGGTTTTAGGTTAACTTAATGTGGAAAATAAATTCATTAAAAAAGTCTTGCAGTGATGCAAGACTTTTTACTTTAGAATCATGACCGTCAATCCAGNCATATAGGAAAANAAAATTGCCTAAACTCATTCCGNAAGGAAATAAGTTTAGGCAACNGAATAAAGGGTAGGAGATCAATTATTTAACNACCTTTGAAACTTTCGAACCTTTGCGCACGATGTAGATGCCGTTGGCCGGCTCTGAAACCATACGTANACCCTGAAGAGTGTAATACTCAGCCTCTACATTATCTGCATCTACAATTGAAACAGCANCAGCNGNTGTGCCGAGAGTNAGATAGATATCCTTATTGATAGGATATTCACCTTCAATATTGATCTGATCGNCTGCACCGTTGTTAGCGATAAAGATCTGTGCATTNTCTGTGGCCTCTACATCCTTGACAACCTTNTAAGTCTTGCCATCAACTGNTGCAGTCTCAGTCACAGCAACCCCGGGCCATGCGCCGAAGATAGAAGGCGCGTCNTTATAGTANGCATAGAGATAGAGTGCATCCCAACCTGTATTGTCCTCGATGTAGATGTTGTAGGTTNCTACGCCGGGAGTAGGAAGAATTGTAGCTGAAGTAGGATTAACCTCTACATAGTAAGTATTACCTGCTACCAACTGCTCTNNCATATCAAACTGGTTGCCATCGCCACCNCCATCATGGCTGAAGATGATGTTATATGCAGTCTCGCCATCNCCATTGAAAGCCACCTTATAATAAGTCTCGCCCGCGATTGTCACGGTCTCTGTNGCTGTAGCTCCNGGCCANCCGCCAAACGCCTCAGGCTTTCCTGTTGNCCATCCATATACNGCGAGATTATCCCAGCCTGTCTTGTCGAGAAGATAGAGATAACCTTCCTTCTCCTTCACCTCTTCAAATGATGTGTTGGGATTTGCAGGATCATCATACTGATTCACTACCACTCCATTAGTAGCAAAATAGTAGTTTGCCTGATCAAGAGTGATTATCGGGAGATCGATCTGGCTGCCATTATTATTGTTGTTGAGAATNGGATGNGCCACCTCTCCNTCNTGNCCNTCNACTGTCCAGACATCATATTTTACATTGTTGATTGTCTCCTGACCNNTNGGANNNGCTCCGGGCCATCCNCCGAAGATCTCGCTNTCGCCCCAAGAATATAGAGCTACATCGTTGCCCCAGTCGGTAAGGTTAGCAACGTAGATGTTGTGGGTTGCTGCTGTGGCAGCAAGGCTCATCGCGCCAAGCGCGAGAGACATGAGTAAACCTTTTTTCATGCTTTTTTAAGTTTTTAATGGTTGAACGGTGCAAAGTTATCCCAAAGATTCGGGCATTCCTAACCAAATAATCAAAATCAAAGATTTCAAAACTANAATNATNTAATTATCAAGNATNTNATANATAAAACATATAAACCTTATCTAAAGGATGAGGATAAAAAAAATCGGTGATTCNTTTGTCGAACCACCGATTTTTCTGTATCGTATCTTTAANTCCGAAGCTTAATTCATCTTAATGAACGCCGGCACCCATGCGCTGACCGAAACATTGCCGCTCACATTGCNGCCATTGATCAAGTCGAGACCCGTGCCCCCGATGGAGACATTGGCATCTGTCGANCTGAAGATCACCACNACCTTATTGCCGGTCTGCGAGTCAGTCTTGGTGATAATCTCGACGTTAGTCCCCTGCTGCTTACGCTCCACTGTTCCTCTCCAAAGAGCAGGATTCTCAGAACGAGCCTTGAACACTTTCGCTACATAATCATGTACCATCTGCTCATTAGCATTGAAACCGGATATGCGACCCGATGTGCGAGCCCAGTTGTCGGGGTTTCCATTGCCGGTGGCCTTGCCGCTCTTGTCGCCGATCTCATCACCATAATATGTGCAAGTCGGACCNGAATAGGCAGCCACAGCTGCATGGCGTGTCATAAGCCCTTTCGGATTGGAATTGATATCCACATAGTCGCCCACACGGTCGGTGTCGTGGTTGGAAAGGAAGATAGTNGGATTCACTCCCGAATCCCTATATCCGCGAGAAGCGGCGTCGTTGGAGAGAAACCATCCTGCCGAACCCACTCCGGAGCTCATGTTCACAAGATTATCCTTACCGTCGAAATCCATTACGCTCTTCAGACCATCCTGCTGAGTGGTGGTGATATTTCCGGCCGAAGTCCAGTCTTCTCCCACCATATAAGCGAGTGTGCCCCACTGTTCGCCACGCGCCTTGCGCTCGGAAGCCACTTTCTCTGCTTCCTGACGAAGTTCTTTCCAATAGTTATGACCTCCCTGATATGCCTGATAGCACTGGTCGAGACGCCATCCGTCAACGCCGCGTTCCATCCAATAACGGATCACCTCCTTGAAATATTCAAGAGATCCCGGAAAAACTATATTCCCCGATTCTGTGCCACGCACATTAACGGTATTGGCTTGCGTCTGAATCCATTTCCCACTGGGAGAGGCGCTGCTCACTCCACCGTGATGACCGAACACTCCGTCAAGAATAACATATATCCCTCGGTTGTGCGCCTCGCGGATAAGCTCGTCAAATTCCTCTTCCGATCCGAATTTGGGATCGACTTTGAAATAGTTGGTGCAGAAATAGCCTGTTGCCTGTAGTTTCTCACCTCCCTGACCATTGGTGGAATCAAAGATGGGGGTCATCCAGATAGCATTCATTCCAAGATCCTTTATATAGTCGAGAGAATTTATGATACCGCGAAGATTTCCGTTCTTGCGATGTCCGGAGGGTCCCCACATATCGCTATAGCCGGAGGCTCCGCCGTCGCCATGCTGGAAGGAGGCCACCATTATCTGGTAAATGGAAAGCTCGCGCCAGTCGCCTGTGAGCGACACCACCGGAGTGGAGTCGTCGCGGGTGAAGGAGGTGTTAAGAGTGGATGTGCCGACAGCGTTGGTGGCTGTGATCGACATATTGCCGCTCTCTCCGTCGTTAAGATAGCCGGCCACAGATATATTGTTGGCTCCATTGGAGAGGGTTAGGGTCTTGCCGTTGAATGTCCCGGTGATGGAAGTGGCGGCGTTACCGATTGTCACAACAATTGTTCCATCCCCTTTCACCGTCCCCTCTGCAGGGGAAACTGAAATAGATGGTTTCTGAGGACCATATTCTATGAGGGAATGGCTTCCGTCGGCCTTATAGGTGTGTTTGTTCACAAAAGCAAGGTCTCCTTCGCCGGCCTTATCAGCGTCGTTATGAGCGCCCCAGCTGATGATAATATTGGTTGGCACACTCTTCCCGGCAGGAAGCGCCCAATAATATTTGTCGTTCTTCTTTGTCATGCGGTCGCCGGGCCATTCACCGGACGCAGTACAGTTTACCTCATTATCCCCCCATGCCCAGACTGCTACATCCTGCTTCGATGTATCATCGAAATAGATATAATATTCATCTTCGGGCTCTACCGGATCTATTGGATCTACGGGGTCTATAGGATCTACAGGATCTATCGGGTCAACCGGATCAATCGGAGGTGTTGGAGGATTAGTGCTGCTTGTGCCGAATTCCTCGACAAGGAGCACCGGGCCCGAAGCAGTCATTGTTACCTTGCCCCCTGATACGGTAGCTGTATTATCGGTGTTGTAACCATCCATCACCTTTGTCCCTTCGGCAAAGGCATCTCCTACATTTATGGTATAGCTCTGGCCGCTCTGAGTGTTGAGCTTTATTGCCACAGCATTGGAATATCCATTCTCGGAGAACTTACGTATATATGCTCCGTCGGATATGGTCTGTGTACCCGCTCCTACAGCCGGATTGCGACGACGGAACTGACCCACCTTCTGCCAATGCTTGTTGACATCATTGTCAACTGCATCCCAGTTGAAATCACCTCGGGTTGCCATTCCGGGATCACCCTTGCCGTCAACCACCGGACGCGAGGTTTCATCGCCATAATATATCTGCGCTCCGCCGGGGCAGAGAAGAAGCATCGTGCCCACATTCTTCTGGTCGCCTGAACGGTGAAGACCTGTATCATGGCTCGATACATAATTAAGCACCTGCTTGCCTCCGTTGCCGTTGCAGAAATTGGCATAATATTCCCAATCGCCTGTGGTCGGGGTTCGTCCTGTGCCCCCCTCGGTGCCGTTGAAGGCGAAGTTGATCATCGAGTCGAAACCACCCTGAGTGAAATATCCTGTGTCGCCGTGATCCCAACCCCAGGCCTCGCCTGTCATCCAGAAGTCATCAGTCCAGTTTTTGGCATATTCATCGGCGCGGTCGCTCTGACGCCATGTGGCGAGAGCCTGCTTGCAGGCATTCTTCAGCTGATTCCATCGGTTGAATTCAACATGCTTCGCAGTGTCGCAACGGAAGCCGTCGATACCGAAGTATTCCACCCATGCGGCAAGCCAGTTGATCACGTAATCGGCAGGTGCTCCCTTGCCGTCAACGCGCCATGCCTCGGCTGTGGGAAGACGATAGTTGTCCCATTCGCCTCCCTTTTCCTCTGCCCATTTCTTTTTAAGGAAGGGTGGGATATTTACGGTCTGTGTTTTCTCCGTTACAACATCGGGCAGTCCTGAAAGCGACATTGTCTTGTCATCCCCTCCGGGAACAGCGAACCCTGCTCCAACGCCCCAGCTGCGGTCGCCGAAGGCACGAACGAAGCCACTCCACCAGTTGCCCCATTTCCCTTGCGTATCAGCATTGAAGCTTACGGGATTGGAGGCCGACCACATAGTGAAATTGCTACTCGGAACCCATCCTGCCTGAGGAGTGCCGTTGAAATTACCGAAGTCATAATCCACGCAGTCGTCGAGTGTGCAATAGCCGGTATGGTTGAGCACGATATCCATCACCACTCGTATTCCGCGGCGGTGTGCCTCGGTCACGAAATTGCGCATCTCCTCAATTGTGCCCATGTTGCGGTCCATGAATGTCCAGTCGAGGGTGTAGTAGCCATGGAAAGCATAATGGGGGAAGGCATCATCTTTACCCCCAGTCCATCCGTGCATCTGTTCGTAAGGAGCAGTGATCCAGATGGCATTCACGCCCAAGTTGTCAAGATAATCGAGTTTCTCGGTCAAACCCTTGATATCTCCGCCATGGAATGTGGCCACATTGCTTCCGCCGGCTGTCTTGTGGCGATGGTAGCTCTCGTCGTTTGAGGTGTCGCCATTATAGAAGCGGTCGGTAAGGACAAAGTAGATATTGGCATTCTTCCATGTGAAATATTCTGATCGGACCACCTGCGGGGTTGTAACCTTGATAGTATAGACTGAGGTGGATCCTCCGTTTTTTACAGTGTATGTGATAAGGTTCTCGCCTGCCGTCAGGCTCCCCATCGAATGATTGGTGAATGTACGTCCGTTGACAGCGATATCCACTGTGGCATCCGCTGCAGTGGGAGCGGCGGAGAAGGTGGCAAGCGAAGCGGCATCCTCTCCAAGTTCTATCTCATAGTTTTTTGTCTGCTTATTGAATCCTGTCAATATATTGCGGCCGTCAACCTTTATTTCGAGACGGTTGAGAGTGGTTTCGCCGGCGGCAAATCCGCCGAGGGTGGTGGCCCCGAGAAGAAGAGCCGACAAACTCCCCTTCAGACCCTGGGGTAAATTTATTTTCTGTTTCATTATGATGTCGGAAGGTTATTTCTTAATGATTTTATGAATATTCTCTCCCCCTTCTGCTGTTACGGCGCGAAGGATATAGAGTCCGGAGGGTGCGGCGCCAAGGTCTATCGTCACCTCGGTGGTTCCATTGGGTTCCCCTCTTGAAATCACACCTCCGCCAAGATTATATATCTCATATGATAAGATCCCGTCGGGTGCGGACAGATGGAGCTCGCCATATGTCGGGTTAGGACCTACGCGGAATGCACCGTAGGCTTCTGAAAGAGAAATCTCTTCTACAGATGTCTGGCTGCTGAAATATGCGTCTGATAGCAATGCCACCTGATTCTTGATGTTGCGAAGAGCCGGATATTCTTTTTCTCCTTCCTTGCGCCATTCCCAGACAGTGGTGAAATTCCACCCTGTCAGAGCCTTGAATTGATCCTGATTGCGGAATGTGGAGGCCGGATGCGTGGTGGAATGGTCGCCGTGGGAGGTCCAGCTGTTATGACCTGCCACCATATCCTCCCAGCTATATGTCTGTTCGGTAGCGTTTCGTGAGTTATTGTTACCTCCGAATCGAGCTGCGAAATCATTATATGATGTGATTGTGGAATTGAGGGCAACGGAGTTTTTCACTGTGCCATAGTTGGCGCCGACAAGGCCACCGACATAATCAAATCCGGATACGGATCCTGCGGAATAGGTATTAGCAATGGTTCCGCGATTCTTCCCTACCAGCCCTCCTGTGGCATAATCGGAGACATTTTCCACATTCGCGCCTGAATAGCAATCAAGAATACTGCCTGAAAGATTTTCTCCGACAAGACCTCCGATGCAGATAGATGTGCCGCTGACACTGCCGGATGTGAAGCAACGCTCAATCGTTCCGCTTCTGAGTTCGCCGGCAAGAATACCCACAGAGTTTGCTCCTGAAACATTGGCGGAGACAACACCTAAGTTTTTGACTTCTCCTTCACTGATCACTCCGAACAGCCCTGTTGGCACGCCGAGCATATTTCCTGAAAGAGTTAGATTTTTGATTGAATAACCATTGCCGTCGAACACTCCGCAAAATGGCGCAGATGACGATCCGATAGCAGATGCAAGCGAAGATGCATCAATATCCGATTCAAGCATCACATAAATTCCTGATGCCCAATCGCCGGGAGTGGATGCAAAAGATTGAAGGTCGGAAGCAGTCTTCAGGATAAAGGGGTCGGAGGCAGTGCCTTCTCCTCCGGAATAAACATCACGGCGACCCTGCTCCACCGCAAGAAAGAGGTCTTGCGTCTGCTGTTCGCCACGGGTCTTGGCAATGAAGCCAAGCTCTGTGAGCCCGGCAAGTTCGGCATCGGTAAGCCCGTAAAATTCCTGAATATTGGTGATGGTGAGTTTGTAAGTGCCATTGCCGCCGGTCATTTTGAATTTGTCGGTGTGCACATCATCCCAACCCCAAACGGGTTTCTTTTCAGCACCATTCACTTTATGGCACCAAGTATAACAATACACTTCCGAACCTATATTATTCGTAGTGATCGTCACCTCCAGCGGCTTATTGCTTATCGCCGGAGTGGGTGTTGATGATATCTGGGCATTCTGTCCGTCGGCCAATGCCAACATGCTCCAGGAGATCGTCAACAATGAAAACAATAACTTTTTCATTAGTTAAACATGTAAGAAATTTAATCTGCTCCTCTCATCTCCCTCCTAAGGAGCGGCGTGGAAACTAAACTTGAGAAGCAAAAAACACAAAATAGTTAGCCAATTACAAAATTATTGCTTATTTCTGAACGAACAAAGAGATTTCATATGTTCTACAACATACAAAATCTCTTTGCATCGCATTTTTATTTTTGATTCAGAAACCTTTCTCCCGTACCAATCGGGCAAATGATTCCGAAACCTCCTCGTTCATTTTGCCGGGATAGCGGATATCGGTGAATACCTGAGCAAGCGTCTCCTTCCCGTTTTCTTTCACAAATCCTTTGGATTCCTCCAGATTCTCTTTATATTCAAAGAGCAGGTCGATGTCCTCTTTAGTATAGTCTTTATATCTCTCTTTATGAAGCACACCTTCCACCGGTATCCTGTCGGAGGCGGGGGCAAACCCTGTGGATTCGTCTGGGTAGCCTACGGTGAGACATATCACAGGCACTACCCTATCCGGAAGTTCGAGCACTTCGGCTATCTTCTCGGCATTATATGTAACAGTGCCGAGATAGCAGCTGCCGATACCGTTAAGTTCGGCGAGGGTGACAAACTGCTGCCCAAAAAGGGCCGTGTCGATAAGGGCTGTGATAAAGGAATGATAGTTGCGGAAACCGGGTTGGGCTTTTCTCTCCTCACACCATTTCTCAAATCTCCGTAGGTCGGCGCAGAATGTGAGCATCACGGAGCAGCCTTTCACTGTGGGCTGATTGAAATGAAGCGGGGCAAGACGTTCCTTCATCTCCTGGTCGCGGGTAGCGACAACGCTATAGAGTTGCATATTCCCGGTAGTGGGCGCATGAGAGGCTGCCTCCAAAAGCGCTTCCAAAGCGGCATCACTAACCTCCTTCGAGGAAGAATACCTCCTCAAAGTGCTTCTATTCTTGAAAAAATCCAGATATTTCAGTTCTTCCATATTTAATATTCTCGTAGTTTAAAGGGATATAAGAGGCACCATTATAATATGGAAGCCACCACATCAGGCGATTCATTTGTGATAGAAGCAATAGTAGCGTTATCCATCCCCATCGCTCGCATATTTGCTACAATACCACACAATTTTTTCCAAGCGCCCTCTTCTCGACCTTTTGAAAGGCCCTCTGCAAGTCCTTTCTCAAGTCCCTCTGCAAGTCCCTTCTCAAGACCTTCTGCGAGACCTTGTTCAAGACCTTGTTCAAGACCTTGTTCAAGACCCTGTGTTCGTGCCCCTTCGAGCTCATTATGATAATCTCTGGCAAGTTTGATATCAGTCTCGTAAGTACGCATCTGTTCCGGTGTCAGGGATGACACTTTTGCTATCTCTGCCATTCTCTTGAATATATCTCGCTTGCTTGTGAAAGCCACTTCCTGTTTGATTCCCATATACTTTATATTATAAATCCATTCATCCGAATAATTCTCACATTCCTCCTCGTTGCTTTTACAAAAAGGCAATTGGATAAAGACAAAACGTATAGAGGAGCCTATAGGTTCCCCGGTTTCCTCATCGGTTAGCCACCCCCGGGTAACCAATTTCTCGGGCAAGCCTCTTATCCCTGTTTGGCAGATATATACACCCACCACCGGAACATAATTATAATCCCAAGACAACGATTCCTCATTTTTACCGCTAAAGCCCTGTTCTGCGACTGCACGGCAATAATAATACTCTGCTCGTTTCAAAAAATAACGTTGCCATGATTTTTGCATCTCAACTATGAAACGATGACCGCTGCCGGTCTTACAAAGAATATCATATCGTATTCCCTTTACTCCCAAATACTCACCCTCTTTTTCAGAATTCATATATGTCACCGACTGAATGTCCGACAACTGTGGATCTCCCTCAAAGATTGCATTTAAGAATTCTTTGAGCAGTTCTTCCGACACATCTTCCCGTCCCAAGAGAAGCTTGAATCCGGTATCATACGTCGGATCAAGCAGCATATCTTTATATTTACCATCTTTGGAGGATTCTGATACCATATTTCAATAATGTTAGAGGTTTCTTCTGCAAATATAACTACTTTCTATATGTAAAACAAATAATTAAGAGAAAAAGAAACGGAGACCTTTCGGCCTCCGTTTCATATATAATCTTTTTGGTGATAGAATGTGAATTAGTCTTCCTTGATGTTGTGGAACACATTCTGAACATCCTCATCATCCTCGAATTTGTCGAGGAGCTTGTCGAGCTGCTCTCTCTGCTCGGGAGTGACCTCCTTGTAGTCAGTCGGGATGCGCTCAAACTCAGCCGATACAATCTCAATACCCTTCTCTTCAAGGTATTTCTGGAGATTGGCAAACTGATCGAATGCACCATAAATCAACCATTCCTCTTCATCTGTCTCAAGCTCTGCCTCGAAATCCATCAATTCAAGCTCAAACTCATCATGATCCACTGCATCGTTAGGCTTGATGTGGAACACACTCTTGTGGTCGAAAAGGAATGAGAGCGAACCCTGTGTGCCAAGCGAACCGCCAAACTTATTGAAATAGCTACGCACGTTAGCTACAGTGCGCTGGTTGTTATCAGTCGCAGTCTCTACCACGATAGCGATTCCGAAAGGTCCATATCCTTCATATACAATCTCCTTGTAATCACCGGCATCCTTGTCGGTTGCCTTCTTGATGGCACGTTCCACCGTATCCTTAGGCATGTTGGCTGCCTTTGCATTCTGCATCAGCACACGCAGACGCGGGTTCATGTCGGGATCCGGACCGCCTGCCTTAGCTGCGATAGTGATCTCCTTACCGATACGGGTGAATGTACGGCTCATGTTGCCCCAGCGTTTCATCTTACGGGCTTTACGATATTCAAATGCTCTTCCCATTGTGAATTATAAATTCTATAATAGTTGTTATTTCTGTTTTATTTATCTCTATTTCTGCAACGCCATAAATCCCTCTTATCGAAGCTCTGCTCCGAATCCCTGAAGCGATTTGATGATCTTGCCCATTGTAGCCTCAATCTGCTTGTCGTTGAGCGTTTTCTCCATATCCTGAAGAGTCATCTTCACGGCATATGATTTCTTTCCCTCGGGGAGATTCTTCCCTTCGTAAACGTCGAAGAGACGTACATCGCGGAGAAGTTTTCGCTCTGCCTTGCGGATCACCTCCTCAAGCTCGGCAAACTTAACACTCTTATCCACGAGCAATGCAAGGTCGCGCTCCACAGGCTGAGTCTTGGGCAATTCCACATACTTCACATCCGTCTTTCGAGCCTGCTTGTAAAGAGCTGTCCAATCCACTGAGGCATATACCACACTCTGCTCGATCTCGAAACGCTTGAGCACCGCGCTACGGATGATTCCGACAGATGCCAGATGCTTGCCCGAACGGAAAGAGATGTCGAGTTTGGCGGCGAAGATCTCATCGCTCCCCTGCTCCATCTTCAATGCGCTTTCGGCGATCCCCACACGAGAGAAGATATTCATCAGGATACCCTTCAAGTCATATACCGATGCCTCTACCTCTTTCACATTCCACGACCCGCGCGAGATGTTGCCGGTGATCCAGAGAGCAAGGTTCTCATTCTCCGAATATTGCGCAAGGGGTTTCTCTGCCGATGCCTCCTTGGAGGGATCAAAGCTATACACCTTTCCGAATTCATAGAATTTCAGATTCGCTTCCTTACGGTTCACATTATGCGAAATGGATTCAAGACCGCCATAAAGAAGGGTCTGACGAAGCACAGCCAGATCATTGCTCAGCGGATTCATAAGCTTCACGCAGTTGGAAAGCGGCAGAAGCTCGGAATTCTCGTAGTAAGATACAGCTGTAAGGGAGTTATTGAGGATTTCGTTAAAGCCCTGGGCTGTGAGCTGCTCGCTCACAAGCTGCTCAAGCGCATAACTGCGGTCGGTGTCGCCACGCTGAGAGAGCGCCACATGCATCTGGTCGCTGATCTCTACATTGTTGTAGCCATATACACGAAGAATCTCCTCCACCACATCGCATGGGCGATAGACATCCACACGATATGTCGGCACTTTCAGATGAAGTGTATCGGCATCCTTCTCCTCCACATCAAATTCAAGGGCTTTGAGAATGCAGATGATCAATTCCTTCGGAAGGGTCTTGCCGATAAGGCGTGCGCAATAATCGAGTGAGAAATCCATCTCGGCCATTTTCACCGGCTCTTCGTAAAGGTCCTTCACTCCGCCGCAGATCTCGCCGCCGGCAAGTTCCTTAATCATCACGGCTGCCAAACGGGCGGCATAGTCGCAGATATTGGGATCTATGCCTCGCTCATAACGGAATGAGGCATCCGTGGAGAGTCCGTGACGACGTGCTGTGCGGCGCACTCGTGTAGGATTGAAATATGCTGATTCAATGAATACGGATTTTGTGGCATCGGTCACACCCGAATCCAAACCGCCGAATACGCCGGCGATACACATCGGCTCTTCGGAATTGCAGATCATAAGATCGGATGCATCGAGTTCACGCTCTACGCCATCGAGGGTGGTGAATTTTGTGCCGGAAGGACAAGTGCGAACCACAATCTCCTCCCCTTTCACCTTAGCAAGGTCGAAGCAATGGAGAGGCTGACCAATACCCTGAAGGATGAAGTTGGTGATATCCACGATATTGTTGATGGGACGCTGACCCACTGCATTGAGGAGATTCTTGAGCCATTCGGGAGATTCCTTCACTTCCACGTCGCGGATTGTCACGCCGCAATAACGGGGACAACCCTCCTTATCTTCTATGCGGATTGAAACAGCGCCATCCTCACGGTCGGCATGGAACCCCTCTACCGAAGGAACCATCACCTCGGGATAGTCTTCGCGCTGACCCTCGGCTGCCTCACACCACATCTTGGCCTTGATGTCGCGTGCCACGCCTAAATGGCTTGCTGCATCCACACGGTTGGGAGTAAGTTCCACTTCAAGCACGTAGTCGCTCTCAACTTTGAAATATTCCGCTGCGGGAGTGCCGGGCTTAACATCATCGGGGAGAACCATGATTCCGTCATGGGAAGCACCTATCCCGATCTCATCCTCTGCGCATATCATGCCGAAGGATTCCACTCCGCGAATCTTGGATTTGCGGATCTGAAATTCCTTGTCGCCGTCATATAGAGTGGTGCCGACAGTGGCTACAACCACATTCTGACCGGCTGCCACGTTGGGCGCACCGCATACAATCTGGGTGGCCTCGCCGTCGCCAAGGTCAACGGTGGTGATATGAAGATGGTCGGAATCGGGATGATCCACGCAGGTAAGCACACGTCCGGTCACGATGCCGCGGAGTCCGCCGCGGATGCTCTCTACTTCTTCCACTGTGTCACACTCAAGTCCGAGGGATGTCAGACGGGCAGACAGCTCACGGGGAGACACCTCCGGATCGATGAACCGCTTAAGCCATTTATATGAAATATTCATTGTTGCTCGTTTTCAATTTATTTTATATTGCAAAATTAATAAAAATAGTTGAAGTATCGTGTATCTTTATCTTTTTTCTCCCCCTGCGGAGTGAAGCTCGATGCGGAATGTCGTTCCTTTCCCTATCTCGCTCTCTTTTACGAATATCTTTCCGCCGTGATATTCCTCTATTATCCTCTTCACCAAGGTGAGCCCCAGACCCCACCCTCTTTTCTTGGTGGTGTAGCCGGGGTTGAACACGGTTTTGAAATTCTTCTTGGCTATCCCCTTGCCGGTGTCGCGCACTTCTATCCATACGTTACCTTTGTCGGTCCCGGTGGTGATATGAAGCTCGCCGACACCTTGCATCGCATCCACGGCGTTCTTGGTGAGGTTTTCCATCACCCATTCAAGCAACGGACGGCTCACATTGACTCCATAGTCGTCTTCGGAGAGGTGCATCTCAATCTTCACTTTCCCCGATACACGGCTCTTCATATATTCAAGCGAATTGCTCACCACATCATTCAGATAGTCGAACTCTATCTCCGGCTGCGAACCGATCTTGGAGAAGCGGTCGGCGATGACGGAGAGACGTTTCACATCTTTGTCGATTTCATCGGTGATCTCCTTGTCGGTCCCGATGGCCTGCAGATATTCGGTCCAGGCCATGAGCGAGGAGATGGGGGTGCCGAGTTGATGAGCTGTCTCCTTGGAAAGCCCGGCCCATACGCGGTTCTGCTCGGCGCGTTTTGTATATAGCACAGCCATATAGATGATGAGAGTGAGGATGATCATCACTATCATCTGTATATAGGGATAAATGCTTATGCTGCGAAGGAGGTTGGAGTCTTCATAATAGATATATTGCTTCTCTCCTCCTATATATTTAATCTCGATGAAATGGGAATTCTCCCCCGCAAGCTGGTCGATCGTCTTATTCCCTACAGCCTTATGCAACCGTTCGGATAGATATTTTCTGTTTTTTTCTCCCAATTCCATATAGAGGGATTTATCCATCTCGCTTTTGTCGGGAAGGGGGAAGTTGCGGAATTCAGATATATTCAGATCGCGGTCGCATGTGAGCACGGGTATTGAATTGTTCTGCGAAATTATGGCGAGCATGAATTCAATGTCGGAGTCCATCCCTGCCTCTGCAATCCGCTCTGTGGCCTGCGCCCATATATTCATCCTTTCGCGTTCCTGCTGGGCAAGCTCCTTTACAAGACCGTTGCTTACCAATAGAAATGCAATCACAGCTATTGCCGAGACTGCAAGCATTATCATTCTGCCGGATCTCTGCCGGTCGTATAAGCTGATTTTCATATCTTCTAAAATCAATGAGCGGCTCCGATCTTATGGCTCCATGCCCATATCCCGCAAGATAAATTTTGCCACTTCGTCTTCCGTGTTCTTCCCGATCACCACGTCGGCCTTCCCTTTCACCTCTTCCAATCCGTTTTCCATCGCCACTCCCACATCGGCAAGCTCAAGCATAGGAAGGTCATTGAGATTGTCGCCGAATGCCACTATCCTCTCTGCCCCTATTGATTGGGCAAGGGCCTTGATGGCGTTGGCTTTTGTGCTTTGCGGAGAGAAGGCTTCCAGGATTCCGATTTCAGGTCCGTAGAAGTCGTAATATTTCTGCGCTCTTACATCGGCCACTTTTGAAGTGAGAGCATAGACGGCCTCCGATTCTGCATCGGGTTGAATGCCATAGAAAAGCACTGTGTCGCCAAGATAGTCGGGAAGCACCGAGCTGCCGTCGGAATCAATATGAATTGTCTTGAAGCGGTTATGGCTACGCTCTTCAATAAACTGTTTTTCGAGCGGATTCATCTTCCCTCCGACATGATATATATGTATCATATCGTCGCGTAGGGTATAAAGGAAGGTTGGATATTGCCGTTGGTCGTAAATCTTCACTAATTCTTTCACCGCCGCATCATCCATGTAGCAGACGCGCGAATAATGTCCGCTCTGCTTATCCCATAGGGCGGTGCCGGTCATCACAACTGCCGGAAGACGAAGATCCAGATCCTTTACAATTTCTGCCACAGTGGCTGGAGTGCGCGCAGTGGCGATAGTGAAGAGTGCGCCTTCGGATATTGCGCGATTGAGCATTTCAAGTGTGCGGGGAGAAAGTTTGGCATCCGGCTGTAGGAGGGTGCCGTCAAGATCGCTCACATATAATGTCTTTCCTTTCTCCATATCTCTTGAATTTTATCTTTTTATTTTATCACCACAAATTCAGCGTCCGAAACCTGTTCTTCATAAGTGAATTTCACTTTGCCGGGCTGCTCATCCTGCTCAAATCGGAGTTCGGCGGAATATTCGCGTATCTCCACAAACTCCACATCTTCGGCATACATCCGCATCATACGGATATCTTCTGCCGGATTCCCTACATTATGATTGCGGTGGCGGCTGCGGAATCCAAATCTTGACGATCCCCTTTCCTCTTCTTCAGACGAGGCTGTCCAGCCATCGCGACGTGCCTCGGTTTTGGCTTGTGCTTTGCGGGCCTTCTTCTCTTCCGATCGCGTAGGCATCCCCATCATGCGGCGCATACGATCTTCCATCTTCCCCATTGCGTATTCTTTGATTTTGCGCCCAATGAAGGGAATGATAACCGGAAGAAGAAGTATAATTGCTATTATTATGAAAAATCCCATCTATTCTATCCTGTATCTTTTCTATCGTTTTAAATATCTTTCTTTATAAACAACGGAAATGAAACTTATTTTCTTGCATTGTCGAAAAGTCCATAGCACACATAGACTATTATGAGCCACATCAATCCTGACACACCCATGCAGAAAACAAGCGCAATCGCTGTGGCTATCAAGAGCCATCGGAATTCATTCCCTTTCCATCCCCATGTCTTGAATTTGAGGGAGAAGAGTTTCACGGGGCTTATCATCAGCCAGCTTTCTATTATCACTGCTATCGCAAACATCCAATCGGATGAAAGGAGCGTCGATCCGGCATACACCAATGAAGTGTAGCCAATCCAGAATATCGCATTGGCCGGTATCGGCAGACCGATGAAGTTTTCTGTCTGGCGCGTATCGACATTGAATTTCGCCAACCGCAATGCCCCTGCCACCGCTATCAGCAATGCAAGCCATTTCACCCAACTATCCCCATTGGATTCAAGGCAGGTATACACCGCCAATGCCGGAGCCACACCGAAACTCACAAGGTCGCAGAGCGAGTCGAGTTCTTTCCCCATATCGGAATAGGCATGGAGCAGACGGGCGCAGAAGCCGTCAAGGAAATCAGCCACAGCCGCTATCCCGATGAAGATATAACCCCACTCATATCCTTTCAGTCCCCATAAGGGAGAATCCCCTTTTATGGTGCATATTATAGAAAGCACACCTGCCAGGATATTGAGGCAGGTGATGCTGTTCGGTATATTTTTCTTAATTGTATTCAAAATTCAATACTGTTATTTCTATTCTTATTCAGAATATTTCAATCCTTATTCAGACACCTCTTTCATAATCGCAACGGGAGTGAGTCCGCCACGGGTGATATCGCCGATTTTCACAAGTATCTCGCAATCCACCGGCAGGTAAAGATCCACTCTCGAACCGAATTTGATGAAACCGAAATGCTCATCAATCGATGCCTCATGACCTTTCTTTGCGTATGTGACGATGCGTCGGGCCATGGCCCCGGCAATCTGACGCACAGTGATGCGGTTGCCGTCTCTGCATACTATCCCGACGGTGCTTCGCTCGTTTTCCACGCTTGCCTTCGGCAGATATGCCGAGAAGAAACGTCCGCGATGATGCTTCACATATTCCACTTCGCCATCCACCGGATACCAATTGGCATGGACATTCAAAGGAGACATGAACACGGAGAGCATTATCGCATCCCCTTTTAAATATTCACCCTCATATACTCTCTCGACAGCCACAACTTTGCCATCTACCGAACTTATTACATGGTTCTTGCGCTCCCCCCTGTAGTGTCTCACCGGACAACGGAAGAAATTAAACACGAATAAATAAGTCGTGACCGACAATCCTGTCAGGATGGCCGGAAGAACATAAGGGGGCATGAATAGCCACACCGGTATATTGAGCATCACCAATACTATAAACAATAATATCAGTATGTTGGTTCCTTCGTGATGTATCTTCACTGTTATAGAGTCTGTCGATTGATATGTTTCAAATTATAGTTAAATTATCTTATACAATTCCTTGCAGGCATTGTTTAATTTGCAAATATAATCTAAATGCTTTAATTTTGCAAAGAGTGTGGGGAAAACTTTTAACTTTTAATATCAAACTAATATAACCTGAAATAAATGACAAATTCAAAAAAGACTTCTTTATTGTCTTTAGGGAAACCGCTTTATTGGATTCTTCTGGTGCTGATGCTTGTTCCTTTTAAGATGATATGGGGAGTGGAAGTATTTAATGCCCCGACGGCTTTGTTCCTCGGATTGATGTTCGCGTTGGTTTTCGGAACTCCGTTCCCTACATTCAATAAGAAACTGTCGAAGTATCTCCTCCAGGCCTCTGTTGTGGGTCTCGGATTCGGCATGAATCTTCAGCAGAGTCTGAAGTCGGGCGCAGACGGAATGCTATTCACCATCGTGTCGGTGATCGTGGTGATGGTGGTCGGTGTGTGGCTTGGCAAGATGTTCAAGATTCATCAGAAAACCTCCTATCTTATCTCTTCCGGCACTGCCATTTGCGGCGGAAGTGCTATTGCTGCCGTGGGGCCGGTGATGAAAGCGAATCAGAATGAGATGGCTGTTTCGCTTGGTGTGATTTTCATTCTGAATGCAATTGCCCTTTTCATTTTCCCTCCTTTGGGTCATCTCTTCAATATGAGCGATGCACAGTTCGGAACATGGGCTGCAATAGCCATACACGACACAAGCTCTGTAGTAGGGGCCGGAGCCGCTTACAGCCCTGAGGCCTGCGAGCTTGCCACTCTCATCAAGTGTACACGTGCCCTTTGGATCATCCCATTGGCGTTCTTCACAATGTGGTATTTCCGCAAAGATATCAAAGGAGGAGAAGGGAAAGCTAAAATCTCTATCCCATGGTTTATCCTCCTTTTTGTAGTGGCTATGATCATCAATACATACACTCCCGATTCTGCTTCTATCCTTAAGGATACCATCTATCCTGCGTGTGTGAGCATAGCCAAGCAGGCTCTCGTGGCTGTCCTCTTCGCTATCGGTGCAAGCCTTAGCCTGAAGGTGATCAAGGAAGTCGGAGTCAAACCGTTGCTCCAGGCTATCATGCTTTGGGTGCTGATCGGGGTGTCGTCATTGTTGGTTTGTCTATACACTATAAAATGAGAATATTCCTCACAGGTGCTACGGGCGTGATGGGGGCAGCCTCTTTGGATGCCATCATCCAGGTTTTGCCCGAAGCCGAAATTGCAATTCTTGTGCGCGATTCAAAGAAAAACCGCAAGAAAATTGCCCCATATCTGAAGAATAAGAAGATCATCCCCGTGTGGGGTGATCTTCTCAATTTTGATGATGTAAGGAGAGGTGTGGAGAGAAGCGACATCGTGCTTCATGTTGGCGGAATGGTATCTCCTGCTGCGGATTATTATCCTGAGAAGACAATGAAAGTCAATGTAGGAGGGATGCAGAATGTGGTGGATGCGGCTGTTGCTCTCCCTGAGTCTAAGCAACCGGCAGTGGTGTATATCGGATCCGTGTCGCAGTATGGGCCGCGCGAGGCGGAGCAGCATTGGTGTCGTGCCGGAGATCCCATGCTTCCGGCCGACCATGATATGTATGCCCTTTCTAAAATTCGGGCTGAGTATATTTTAGCCGAAGCCGGATTGAAACGATGGGTGTCGCTCCGTCAAACAGGAATACTCTACCCTGCTCTCCTTTTTAACGGAACCGACCCTATCACTTTTCATGTTCCCCTTTCCGGCGTGCTTGAATGGACCACAGTCGAAGAATCCGGCGCACTCCTCGCCAACTTATGCCGAATGTTTGCCGATCATACGCTTCCGGAGTCTTTCTGGCGGAATTTCTATAATATAGGGTCCGGCGGGAAATTCCGGCTTTCAAATTATGAGTTCGAGCAGCGGCTGTTGAAAGCCCTGTCATGTCCTCCGCCGGAAAAGATTTTCGACACCAACTGGTTTGCTTCTCGTAATTTCCATGGTGCATGGTTTTCTGATTCTGATGCGCTTGAAGCGATTATCCCGTTCCGATCCGGCACCACTCCCGATGAATATTTCCGGTTCATGGCATCCAAAGTGCCATCCTATTTCAAATTAGCGGGTATTGTGCCTGCACCTCTCATAAAATGGGGGATGAAGCAGATCGCCTTGAAGAAGGGATTGGGCACATTGGGATGGTTTCGCGACGGCGATGAGGAGAAGATTCGTTCCTATTTCAAGAGTCGCGAGGATTATGCCCGAATCCCGGAATGGGATAAATTTCAGCTCACTCCTCCTTCTAAAAAGGAAACGCATCTATCGCATGGATATGATGAATCCAAGCCCCTGTCAGAACTCACCCTTGATGATATGAAAAAGGCGGCCGAATTCCGTGGAGGCAAATGTCTTTCCGAAGCTCCGGCTGTCTCCGCTCCGTTGGAATGGGAATGTGCCTTTGGTCATCGTTTCCGAGCCACACCCATCACCATCCTCTTAGGCGGTCATTGGTGTCCGGAATGCCTCTCTTCCGGAAATTATGCCAAAGAGGCCTACTGCAACCCATTCATGGCTCAAGCATGGCTATCCACGCATGATAAAGAAGAAATGGGAAAATGAAATTTCTGAAACAAAATATTGTTTATTTCCAAAAAAATCATTACCTTTGCAGTCGCAAACGAGATTCGGGGTGTAGCACAGTTGGTTAGCGCGCTACGTTCGGGACGTAGAGGTCGGGCGTTCGAGTCGCCTCACCCCGACTCATCCAAAGGCTTGAAACCATCCGGTTTCGAGCCTTTATCTTTTATATCTCTTTCTAATTCCCTTCCCCTATTAAAGAATTAAAGTTTTCAGCCAATATCACATATCATATAAAGCCGCCAAAATTCCGCGAAATGGAAATTTTTGGGTCGCGTCAGCCAATTTCCCCCCTCAAAATAGGGGGTGAAATTGCGTGAGATGGAAATTTTTAGGTCGTTTCAGCCATTTTTAACATTTTCCAATGCTTCGATAAATTCATTTATATTCGTAGAAGGATTATTGGGATATTTCAACCTATTGGATCGGATTATAGCTTCCCCCATACTATCAATAAGCACCTTTTGCTGATCACTGGAAAGACATCCCTTTTTATAGTTTCGCCAACATCCACCCGCCTGCATCAATACCTTTATTACATCATTTGATTCAATCCGCTTTAGGAAATCTCTTGAATGTAAAAGAAACCACAATTCCATACAAGGATTCGACAGGATTACCTTACCGGTCAATACATTTAGCTTATCAATCACAGCCTTTACATCTGCATCATACACATAAAATATCCGGCACATCTCATTAGTGAGGAGAGACAACTCATTGACGCATTGGTCCACAAAACGTTGATTTATATTTGCCCCGCTCACCTTTGTTTTGATTGTGATGGGAAGACGATAATGTCTTTTCAGCACTTCTACATACTCCTTCTCAGTTTGTCCTTCACAGAAAACCAAGAACATTTCGCGTAGCTCACGCTGCTTCTTATATCTTCTTCCCATTACTATTTGCGATAAATTTCTCCACAATATTATAGGAGCTGCCTATGTAGGGCACAGCATCAAATCTTCCCTGAAGATACGCTTTCTGAATATCCATTTTAGAATCAACTCCCTTAAAATCCGATACGGCAAAGAAGTCTGAATTCCCATTCGATTCCTTATTCACCAATACAATCTGTTCAGGACGAAGATTCTCAGAACTCATCAACGCTGCATTATGGCTGGTAAATACCAATTGAGCTGCATGAGTGGCACGAACAAAATCTAAAATAAATTCCGATAATCGAAGATGAAGCTTAAGATCAAACTCGTCAAGGAAAATAGTGGCTCCTGAAAAAGCTGATTTCAATAATCTGAATAGAATAAAAAATAAACGCTTAGTTCCATCTGATTCCTCTGTGTCAAAATCGAATTCAATGGATGGATCTTCTTTATGATAGGTATATAGCTTATTCCTACCCTCTGCATCTGTAACTAACCTTATATTCACGATATCACTATCGCCTACATTCAACGCTGTCAGGATAACGTCTTTGTAGTCTTCAAATTCCTTTGGGGTGATGGATGACATATTCATTTCACCCACACCTATGATAATCTTTTGCGAGAAAAACCCATAAATCTCCTGCGCCAACTGCCGGTTCATCGCAGTAGCTTGCGATAAAAAAAGTGTACGCGGCCCTGTGCTGGCCTCTACAGCTCCCGGTCGAGTGATTAAACCCTTTCCATATGAATACGTGCTTCCCTCCCTTACAAATATCTTCGCTTTTCGCTTTTTGGGATAATAGTACAGTTCCTCTTTTATGATTTGTTGATTATCGATAGTAAAACCATACTCATATTCAATTCCTCCCGAAACGAAGTCGATATAAAATTCCGAAATCTGATTATCTTCGAATTTAAATGTAGAGAATTCAAACTCCGTTTCCACATTATTAAGATGAGAATAAAGAATAAGATTCCGGCAAAAATCCAACGCACGGATTATATTAGATTTTCCAGCCGCATTGCTACCGAAAACCCCAATTATATTCACATATTTCTCTCCACTAAAATCAATAAGATTCTGTGGGAGATTATCCTTATTATTACGTTGATTTATATCAGCAGTAAAATCTAAGGTAGCATATTCTTTTAATGAATAAAAATTTTTAAGACGAAGTGCTATTACCATTATTCTATATTTTAATTCATTAATGTCCCATTAAAATCTAAAAGAGTACTTTGAAATTATTGAAATTTAGTTTGTTGTAAGAAGATTTGACTCGAACGGACTTGATTTGTATATTATGATACTTCAATCTGATG
>JAAVGM010000021.1 GCA_014800245.1 Bacteroidales bacterium
AAAAAGCAGATAGTTCTGACCTACCGGTCAGCGGAGATCCGAGCAGGACACATACGAATGAAGAGTCTGCTCCCATCTGCCAAGACCGGCAGGTCTAATCTGCTTTTATCTCATAGATAATTAATCTTGAAGTAAGTAAAAAATCTGCGCTTTATCTGCTCAAATCCAGCGTACAAAAAAGCAAAGCTTTGATCCTGCGTACGGACCTTTTCTTTATCCAATTGGGGATTTATGAGGATATTCATTAAAAATTTATTTACTCGATAAGGTCTATTTTCAAAATTGTTGTGAACCTTTTTCCGGATTGCGATGTTCTATTAATGTAAATCGTTTCATGATGTTAGGTTAGTTAGAATAAGTATTATGGAAAACATGAAAAGCGGTAGATGTGAATCTCCCGCTTTTTTACGTTTTAATCCGAATATGTAATTATGAGTAGTTTCCTCCTCTTGAATTATACCTTATCTTCTCGTATGGATTGTAACATATCAATAAATCAATCAGTTATGATTGTAATAGAGTACTCATGGTGTAATAATTTGTTGGATAAATCAAAAACGAAATCTCTGATTTAGTATAATTTAGCAGTGTTTTATTATATTTAACTCTAACGAATTCGATTTGTTTGTCGAAGATTTGAGGCTCTGAATTGCAGGATATTGAGAAAATTTTACTAACTTTGCAATTGGATTGACTGCGGTCCATCCATGACATTTTGAATAAAAAGAAGCGTTATGTCTTCATCTTGTAAGTGAAAAGCCTAGGAAACTTATATCACGAGAACAAGAGATGGCAGACGGTTTCCACGCGCATAGCGTGGGACTGTTTTCCCACATCTGTTCTCAAAGGTTTTCCTAGCACCTTCACTTTAAGACGTGGCATACAGTTCCGCGCTTTTTCATTGTAAAGGGTTCTTGGGAACTGAGAACCGCTAGGAAAACAAATAATGAAACATTTATTCTTGGCACTGCTTTCCGTACTATTTGCGGTCAGTGCATGGGGTAAGGACATCAAGATTGTTGTCATCCCAACAGAAGCAACTATTAAGGTTAATGGTTCGTATTATGGTGATGGAAGTGCTGTTCTTAAAATCAAAAAGAACGACTTTGTTTCACTTGAATGTAGCTGTCCTGGCTATGAAACTCTCAACACTCGTATCTATGGTAACGATGATCGCAAGACCATTGAAGTTAAATTAAAAGAGGATATGCTCCTCAAACAAACTTCCGAGTCTTCAGTTGCAAATAATTTCTTCTCGGTCAAAGTAAATAAGAATCTATACTCTGATGATCCAGAAACAGGTAAGCGTAATTCCGAGAATGCTTGGAAGATGGCACATAGCGTTCTTTTAAAATACTTTGATGAGATTATGACATCTGATGCAGCCTCTGGCTTTATTCAAACTCCGTGGCTATACAAAAACTATGTGGAAGCCGGAAAAACACTTCGTACAAGAGTTACTGTTAAGGAATCAAATATAGGAGGAGACTTAACCTTCCAAATCAAGATGACTTCTGAAATGGCTCCTATTCAAGGTCGTAGCCGTGAAGAGTCATTCTTAGAGACAAACCGTATAATGAAAGAGTTTGAAACTCTGGTTAGTGAATTCCAAGCTAGACTCGGAGAAAAATAAATATCACATAAATGAAAAAACTGTTATTTCTTTTCGCGTTTGTTTTCGGGATGATCACAATCGCACACGCTCAGGTAAAAGAGACCTTCGATTCAAACTCATGGCAATGGACTGAGTATTCGGCTGACATGGGTCGTGCATACATTATTGAAGGAGTAATGCGCCTTGAAAGTAAATCCGATAACTATAACAATACCTCATTAGCGGATATGGTTGGAAGTGTAGCCACACACTCATTCCTTCCTATGGATCCAGCCAAGGGGTTCGATCTGAAATGTACCGCTACCCTTGAAAAATTTGAAGGGAAAAAGATGTTTGGTATAATTCTGGATTATGTAGATGATATGAATTGTCTTGTGTTCATGATTAAAGGCGATTGTGCGTGGCTTTATAAAATGAAAGAAGGCAAAATCGTAGGACAACAGAAGAATCAATTTAAACTTCAAAAAGGGAAGAAAAGTACTAATCTTGATATTCAGGTAATTTATCAAGGTGGAGAACTTGAATTTAGGGTTAACGATGTCCAAGCGTTAATGTGTAAATATGTACCCATT
Organism: Bacteroidales bacterium; assembly: GCA_014800245.1. Taxonomy (GTDB): domain Bacteria; phylum Bacteroidota; class Bacteroidia; order Bacteroidales; family Muribaculaceae; genus Lepagella. Next base: position 2,188 of record JAAVGM010000021.1, read on the forward strand.
ACATCAAATGGTTTCGGATTCTTTGCTTTTGGAAAATGTAAAGTGGATTTTGATGATGTAGAAATCGTGAATTAATCATCGCAACTATACTATCATACTAAGTCAACGAATAAACTATATATGGAGTAGGCTGTGGGTATCCCACAGCCTACTGGCGTGTTAAGAGTCAAAGATACACTCGAAGATAGTTTTAAAATCTCCGATCAGAGAGATGCACTACTACGGAGACAGGGGGATTCCACACCCCAACTGGAAACCAGTGGCCACTATATCCACACTGGAAGCTATTACGGCTGCATTATCTAAGACAAATTTGCCAACCTTCGTTAGTTGGTAGGCAGTCGGTTACGCTACCTACCACACTTTTTGAAACAAGTTCTTGAGCATAATAGAATTATTTAAAATTTTGAGTTTTAAACGGTGTAAACCGTGGGTAGAAACCTACTCTCCCGCTTTCGCAGTACCATCGGTGATATGAAGCTTAACTTCTCTGTCCGGGATGAATAGAGGTGTTTCCATCATTTTTAACAACACTACAAAGATAACAATATTATTCCTTATTATAACTACATAGATCTGCTTTTTCTTTGGTCTTTTGTTCTTATTTCCATCTTTTCAAGGAGTTTACGAGCCATATCGCGAAACCACTGAAAGACACTGATGCCGTCAATCTTCAGTATGAAGCGGTGTTCCTTCTCCGGATTACGTTCCAGCTCTGCCTCGGAGTGTTCGGTGGAGAATTTCTGATTATGCTCAGGTAAATATTGCAATGAAAGGTTAATATACCGTCATTGGACAATCTTTCTGCGCATTTCTCCGGAAGCCTTTGTGTTTATCGCGGTTCAATTTCTCCCTCCAATACCTGATCCAACCATGTAATGCAACCTGCTTCGCAGGTAGAGCTTCGTCGTTTGAGTAGCCTCGGGTTCACTCCCTTCGGTCGTCGGAACCCGAGGTTACTAAGTATGTAACCCACATCCGTGGGTTTGATCTCTTTCTATGGGTTTGGATAGAGACATAAATAGATCTTATTGGGGATATCTGAGGATACTCACTAAATAAAGACTCTTATTTAATTTCTTCCCTTTTCTTAAGAAAGAAATAGAGGGCAGTAAGCACAATTAGTTCTACAACGCTTACAGTGATTAGTCTTGTGGTTTGATGGGTGCGGATCAGTTCGGGCGCAAAATAGCATGTCATGCAGATGAAGTAAATGAAAATGACAGCCGGCAACCACACCGATTTCTTAATTTTTTTCATTACTGTTTTCTTCTGTATTATTTTGCTTAGGAGTGGGGATCTCAATTTCTCTATAGAATTTTGATTTCTCTGCCTTGAAATTTCCCTCAATAAGGTGGTCGTATATCTCCACGCAAGCTAAGGCATCAAGAGCCGCATATGCTTGCTGATGGGCAGATAATTCCTCGGCTTCCCAATTAGTGAGCCGCTGACCTTTCGAGATGCGGGATCCGAAGAGGATGGCGTAGATACGGGCAAGACTATTATCGGCGATTCCATAATCCTTTACAAACGACTGAAGGTCGATGAATCCATCGGGCGAGAGATCGTAGAGTTTCCTTAAATTATGGAAATCATCATGAATGGAGACTCCGATTTTAAGGATTGTCTTATCCTCAAGAATTGCTTTTACGGGAGCGGGCAATCCAATGCGGTTAAGACGGAAAAGAAAGGTCGAAGTATGGGTGGATAATTGAAGCAAAGCCACATTGTTGCTGTGTCCTCGCTTGAAACTTGGCTTAGTCTCCGTGTCAAAACCGATGATTTTTTCTTTAGCAAGAATCTCGGCCGCTTCAATAGCCTTCTCTTCTGAATCAATGAGGAAGATGGTGCCTGAATACGACACCATAGGCAAAGCTGATAATTCCTGTTTTGTTATTGTTGCTGCTTTTTTAGCTTCCATATATTAATCTTTATTTTGAAGAGAAAGAGAAATTTAAAGCCGGGAGAAGGCTTTGACATTGGGCTGGTTGAGAGGGGAGGGGGGTGAATGCTTTAAAATTCAAGATATAATGATTGGGGGAATCGAGAGGAGAGCCAATTTCGTATATATTGTTTTGTATCTTCACAGATAATCTTGTCTTTGTCGAAGTACGTATTATAGAGCACTGCAAACAATTCGATATTTTCATCTGCGATAGCTTTCAATGATAGTAATGTATGATTGATCGAACCAAGTCGGCCATTCGTCACTAACACCACAGGAAGCTTGTGTTCCCGGATATAATCAATGGTTAGATAATCTCCTTTAAGCGGAACCATTAACCCACCTGCTCCTTCGATAAGAACATGGTCGTAGCGGGAATCAAGAGTTTTTGTTGCGTTAGAGATAGCCTCAAAGTCGATCTCCTTTCCATCCAATTTCGCCGCTAAATCCGGACTGGCGGGATATGTGAAAATCACGGGAGCAGTGATGTGTTCGACATCCTCCTTAGTCATGGGAATACCCATTATCCTGCGGTGAACTTCGATATCCTCGCTATATTCCTGATTGCCTGTCTGCACGAATTTTTGAGTAATCACCGATTTGTTGCGGCTCATGATCAAACGAGCAAGCCATCCTGTCGCAAAACTTTTACCGGCATCGGTATCGATGCCGGTAATAAATAGGTTTTGCGGAAATTTAATATCTGCGGTCAATTCCATACAAATTATTTGTCTGCTTTATTTACCAAGCAAACATCGGATAATCGTTCATAAGTTCGTTGACCTGGTTTCTTACTTCAGCGATCACGTTGGGATCGTCAGCATTTGTAAGCACACGGTCGATGAATTCAGCTATAGTCTCCATGAGATCTTCCTTGGCGCCACGAGTTGTGATAGCAGCTGTTCCGAAACGAAGACCGCTGGTAAGGAACGGAGAACGAGAATCGTAAGGAACCATGTTCTTGTTGGCAGTGATATCAGCCTCTACGAGAACGCGCTCAGCTTTCTTACCGCTCATCTCGGGGAATTTCGGACGAAGATCCACAAGCATACAATGGTTGTCAGTGCCATTGGAGATAATCTTGTAGCCTCTCTTGATAAGAGCATCAGCGAGGGCGGCAGCATTCTTTTTCACCTGCTCTGCATATTCCTTCCACTCGGGCTGGAGAGCTTCGCCGAAAGCCACAGCCTTGGCTGCGATCACATGTTCGAGCGGACCACCCTGAACACCGGGGAATACAGCTGAATCGAGAAGAGCAGACATCTTCTTGATTTCACCCTTAGGAGTTTTCTTACCCCAAGGATTTTCGAAATCTTTACCCATTAGAATCAGACCGCCACGCGGACCGCGAAGAGTCTTATGAGTGGTAGTTGTTACGATATGAGCGTGTTTTACAGGATTTTCAAGCAGACCGGCAGCGATCAGACCTGCGGGATGAGCCATATCCACCATGAAGATAGCACCGATTTCATCGGCCACTTTGCGGATGCGAGCATAGTCCCAGTCGCGGCTATATGCGCTTGCGCCCGCAATGATGAGCTTCGGACGCTCTGCGCGTGCTTTCTCCTCAAGCTCTTCATAGTTCACTCTTCCTGTCTCGGCATCAACAGTGTAGCTTATGGGCTGGAAGTGAAGGCCTGAGAAATTCACGGGTGAACCGTGGCTGAGATGACCGCCATGGCTAAGATCCATGCCAAGGAATTTATCGCCCGGCTGGAGGCAAGCCATGAATACAGCCATATTGGCCTGTGCCCCGCTGTGTGGCTGAACATTAGCCCACTCGGCACCAAAGAGTTCCTTGGCGCGGTCGATAGCCAAAGTCTCAGCTTCATCCACCACCTGGCAACCGCCATAGTAGCGATGGCCGGGATAGCCTTCAGCATATTTGTTTGTGAGGCATGACCCCATGGCGCGCATCACTTCGTCGCTTACAAAGTTCTCACTTGCGATAAGCTCAATGCCGCGACGCTGACGTAGATGCTCGCGGTCGATGATGTCGAATACTTTGTTGTCTCTTTTCATAAAAACTCAGTATTATGGTTGTGAAAATGTCTGCTTAAATAATTTTATTTAAGTCAGCCTGATTGAAATCTTTTATCCTCCGAAGTTGTCGTAATGAATGCTTTCCGGCTCCACACCGAGATTGTAAAGCATATTGTTGACAGCGTTGCTCATCGGACCGGGACCACACATATAATATTGGATATCCTCAGGAGCCTCATGATTCTTAAGATATTCCTCATACATCACCTGATGAACAAAACCGGGAGTATATTTTACTCCGGCTGCATCAGCAGCGGGATCCGGACGGTCGAGTGCGAGATAGAATTTGAAATTGGGGAATTCTTTTTCAAGCTGGAGGAAATCTTCAAGATAGAACACTTCGTTGAGTGCGCGTGCACCATAGAAATAGCTCATCTTGCGGTCGGTGGTCTTGAGGGTCTTGGTCATCCACATTATCTGAGCGCGGAGAGGAGCCATACCTGCGCCTCCACCTACCCATATCATCTCAGCTTTAGAATCAACGATGGGGTGGAAATCGCCGTAAGGACCTGACATCAACACCTTATCGCCGGGTTTTAAGGAGAAGATATATGATGAAGCTATACCCGGGGGCACATCCTGGAACCCAACCTGAGGTTTCGGTTTGAAGGGGGGAGTGGCGATTCTGACTGTAAGCATGAATCGGTCGCCTTCTTCAGGATAGTTTGCCATAGAGTATGCTCTTACGGTCTCCTCGTCGTTCTTTGCCTTTAGAGTGAATAAACCGAATTTTTCCCATGCCGGGAGATACTCGTCGGTGATAAGGCTCTTGTCGATATCCTTATCATAGTCCATCTCATATTTGGGGATGCGAATCTGAGCATAGCTGCCGGGAATGAAGTTCATATGCTCGCCTTCAGGAAGCTGCACGATAAACTCCTTGATGAATGTAGCCACATTCTTGTTTGAAATAACGGTACATTCCCATTCCTTCACATCGAGAGCAGACTCGGAAACCTTGATTTCCATATCGCTCTTCACCTTCACCTGACATCCGAGACGCCAATTGTCCTTGATCTGTTTGCGAGTGAAATGCACAGCCTCAGTGGGAAGCATATCGCCACCACCGGACACCACCTGCAACTTACACTGTCCGCAGCTTCCCTTTCCACCACAAGCCGAAGAGAGGTGAACGCCATTCTCTCCGAGAGTGGCAAGAAGCGATTTGCCGCTTTCTGTATGCAGCATCTTTGCTCCTTCGTTGATAGAGATTGCCACTTCTCCTGATTTCACGAGCCAAGCCTTGGCTACGAGCAGGATGATGACAAGCACTAATGTGATGACAAGGAATATCAGCGCAGCCGCTATGACATTATTCCATTGTATTGCATTAAGAATATACATTGTTGTCAATCTTTTTAGAGTTTTATGCCGAGGAAGCTCATGAAAGCGATTCCCATAAGGCCTGTAATGATGAAAGTTATGCCGATGCCACGCAAAGGCTTGGGCACCTGGCTATAGCTGAGACGCTCGCGGATGGCGGCAAGGCAAGTGATGGCGAGAAGCCAGCCGATGCCGGAGCCTGCACCATACACTGTAGCTGTCCATGCATTGGAGAAATCTCTCTGCTGCATGAAAAGCACAGCTCCAAGGATTGCACAGTTTACAGCGATCAGCGGAAGAAAAATACCCAATGAGTTATAAAGAGAAGGAGAATATTTCTCAATTACCATCTCAAGCATTTGCACCAAAGCTGCAATCACGGCGATGAACATTATGAGTCCGAGGAATGAAAGATCAGCAGAAGCATATTCCTCGCCAAGCCAGCTAAGCGCACCGGGCTTAAGGATATATTCGTTGATACACCATGTGATAGGGAGAGCCACGATGAGCACGAAAGTGACAGCCACGCCCAGACCGAATGCGGTCTTTACATTCTTTGATACGGCAAGGAAAGAGCACATACCAAGGAAGTAGGCGAAAATCATGTTGTCGATGAAAATCGACCTGATGAATAGATTTAGATTTTCCATATTCTGTCTTTATTCCTGAAGATCTTTGTTTTTAATTCTGTGAACCCAGATGATACAAGCCACAACGATAAGAGCCATCGGAGGGAGAATCATCATACCATTGTTCATATATCCGGCATCGTACCACCATTGAGGGAAGATCTGGAATCCGAACAATGTGCCGCTTCCGAAAAGTTCGCGGAAGAAAGAAACAATGATAAGGATGATTCCATATCCCAGACCGTTTCCGATTCCGTCGAGGAATGCGGGCCAAGGGCGGTTGCTGAGGGCGAAAGCCTCAAGGCGACCCATGAGGATACAGTTGGTGATGATTAGGCCGATGAAGACCGACAGCGCCTTGCTCACCTCATAATTGTAGGCCTTCAGCACCTGGTCAACTATGACAACCAATGCAGCTACAACTACAAGCTGCACGATGATTCGGATTGAATTGGGGATAGTGTTGCGCAAAAGAGAAATTATGACGTTTGCGAACGCAAGCACGGCTGTGACGGATATAGTCATCACAATTGCCGGCTCCATCTGGGCGGTTACTGCAAGTGCGGAGCAGATACCGAGCACCTGCACAATAACCGGATTATCCTTCGATAAAGGATTTATGAGGGGGAGAAAAGTTTTTTTCAGACTCATTTCGTTGCCTCCTTTCCTTCATTTAATGTTTTGAAATATTCGGTGTAAGGCTCAAGGGAGTTTTCAAGCATCTTCGACACGCCTTGGCTGGTGATTGTGCCTCCGGAGATGGCATGCACATAAGCTTCCCCGTTGCCCGGCTCCTGTCCCTTCTTCACCACTTTCACCGACTGAAATTTACCATCAGCAGCGAAAATATCCTTATTTTGGAACTGCTCCTGGAATTTGGGTTTTTCGATTTCAGCACCCAATCCGGGAGTTTCGCCTTGGTGAGCGAAATAAGCTCCATAGATTGTATTTCCATTAGCGTCAAATGCCACATACCCCCAGATCGGTCCCCAGAGTCCGGCACCATACACCGGAACGATATATTTCATTCCGGCCGATGTTTCGCATTCGAACACAGGAAGAAGTCGCTCAGCGGCGGGTTTCTTCACTTCTTCGCTTACATTCACTTCAAGAGCATTTCCATCCACTTCTTCACCTTTGGAATTCACGATGACAGCTTTCTTGATATGTTCGTTATAAAGGTCGCCGATGTTTTCGCCCTCAGAAGGAACTATCAGGGCAGATGCAAGAATCTGACGTTTGATATCATTGGCGATATTCTCCTCCTGCTTCGGACGGAGAGCCTGATACACCACCGATAGGCCTACTCCGACAAGGAGAACAAGCACTGTAGCGTATATAATAGTATAAGTGTTGCTTTGTCTGTTCATCTCTATATCGGTTTAGGAATTGCTGATTTCTGCACGTTTCATTCTCTTCTTTATGTTGAGGCTCACCACACAATGGTCGATCAGGGCTGCGAAACAATTGAGCAGCAACACTGCCAACATTGCACCTTCCGGATATCCGGCGTTATAGCATCTGATTATCATTGCTATTACACCAATAAGGAAACCGTAGATATATTTTCCGGCAGTGGTGCGGCATGCTGTAACGGGGTCTGTAGCCATGAATACAATGGCAAACATGAAGCCGCCGAGGCAGAGTTGAGTGAGGGGATCAACGTAAGTGGCGGGATAGAGGGGAGAGGCCCAGTTGTGGGCCACAACTGCCATAAGGAATCCGCCTACAACTCCTGAAAGCATGATCCGCCAGTTGGCCATGCCTGTAAAAAGAAGGATTGCTGCGCCAATGAGGATGCAGAGAGTGGAGGTCTCGCCCCACGACCCCGGATACAATCCAAAGAAGATATCATTGAAGGTCAGAGGATCGCCCACAACATTTGTGAGTGATTCGCCGGGAGCCATTGAAGCAAGTTCGCCGAGAGGTGTTGCACCGGAATATCCATCGATAGCGGGCTGATTCCCAAGAGATACGAATACATTGTCGCCGCTCATCTTTGAGGGATAAGAGAAGAAGAGGAATGCGCGGGTGACGAGAGCTACGTTAAGGAAGTTATAACCTGTGCCTCCGAAAACCTCTTTTGCGAAGATCACTGCGAATGCCACTGCCACGGCAAGCATCCAGCAGGGAGTATCAACCGGGCAAATCATCGGGATGAGGATACCCGACACGAGGAATCCCTCCTGAATCTCGTGCCCTCTCATTTGAGCCACCACAAACTCTATTCCCAAGCCCACGATATAGGCTGTGAGAATCTGCGGAAGCACGGCAAAGAAGCCATAGAAGAAGAGTTCAATAAAATTTTTCCCTGTCTCGCCTATCGCCAAGAAATGCTGATAGCCGATGTTCCACATTCCGAACAAACAGCAGGGGAGGAGCGAAAGCACTACTATGATCATTGTGCGTTTCGAATCGTTGCTGTCGTGGATGTGTACGCCTGAGCGAGAAGTCTCGTTAGGCGTAAAAAGGAAAGTATAGAAACCGTCGAAAACGGAATGAAGTTTTTCAAACTTCCCTCCTTTTTCGAAATTCGGCTTAATCTGATCGATTTTCTTTTTTAATCCTTTCACGATTGTTGAATGTATAAAGATAATATAATTAGCTGAAAAAGATAGTGTATGTGGATTAGAGAGTTTCCTTGCGGAGATAATCAAGACCCTCGCGCACGGCTTTCTGAAGTTCGTTCTTTGACGTGTCCACAAACTCCGGGAGAGCGAAATCCTCCGGGGCCACTTCATAGATGCCGAGTTTCTCCATCTTTTCTATATCCTTGGCATATATGGCCTTTAGAAGATATTCAGGATAGATATCGAATGGGAAAACCTTATCGTATTCTCCGCTGAGAATCATAGCTCTATGACCTCCTTTTACACGCGCATCAAAGTTGAACGGGCGTTTCAGACCTCCCAAGAAAGCAGGGAAGGAGCGCTTCACGCTGAATTTTTTTGGATTTAATGAAGCCCATCCCATGAATTCGTCGGCATGATCGCCCTCGTCGATGAGAGTGACCTGACGATAGGGGAAGCGGAGGAATCCGGTCTGCACATTCTCTTTAATTCCGGTGAGTACGTTTCCGGAAATAACACGCACTTTTTCAGATGTCTCCTTGATTTCTCCATCAAGAAGAGTGGAAAGGGCTGCTCCGTCGAAAGTGTTGACCATATGTGGATTCTTTGCATCCGGACCTGTGATTGCCACCTTTGTAGCGAACGATAACTTCTTGTCGGTGACAAGTCGGCCTATTCTTTCTGCAGTGACCACATCAAGTGTCCAAACAGTTTCACCTTTATTCACCGGTTTGATCTGTGCAATCTGTGTGCCCGGATTTCCGGTGGGATGGAGAGTGTTGAATTCAACTATCTGAGCCGCTCCGGAAGTGACTTTTGTGTCTTGGGGGATAGAAAGATATATGGTGCCTGAAGTGAATTTACGCAGGAATCTCAAACCATCCTCCATTCTCTTCTTGTCGAGTTTTGAGAGGATATCCGGAGCCAAGGGTGCGGTGTCAAAGCCTGTTACAAAAATGTCTCTTGGAATCTGATTGCCGGGTACAATATCAAATGGACGCTGACGAATCATTGCAAAGAGACCGCTTCTCTTCAAAAGCTCCCAATGGTCGGAAATTTCAGCGAGAGGCGCATATTGAGTGTTCTTTTCATCCCATTCCACTGAGACATACTCGATTCGTCTGCGTTCGCCACGCTTGATTTCCTTTACAGTTCCGCTCACAGGAGATGTAAGGCAGATAAATTCATCCTCTTTAGCAAATAGAAGGGGGGAACCAATCTCAACTGCATCGCCCGGTTTCACTGCAACTTTCCAGGTGTAGCCGGGAAAATCGGCAGGGGAGATAGCATAGAGAGTGGTTTTTTTATCATCGCTTGTTGCTTGCGATGCCGCTCCTGCAAGGGGGATGTTCAATCCTTTTTTTATCTGTATGGACTTCGACATACCTTATATAATATTATTAATTTTTCTCTATTCAATTTAAGAAAGATATAGGGAAGCTCTTTTTTAATTCAAGTTTCCTCTATATCAAATGCAAAAATACAAAAAAATGTGAATGAATGCAAAAAAAAAGAGTGGATTGTCATTGCGACATTCCACTCTTTGAGTTTATTTATGAAATATAATTTTATTTCTCTGATTTAAAGATTTGCTACCTTTGCAGCCACATCTTCATTTGCAGGGTCAAGTTCGAGGTACTTTCCGTAGTAAGTTTTGGCTTTTTCGTTCTCCTTATTGCCATAGAAATAATCGCCGAGCACTTTGTAGATAGTCTTTGCCGAGCTTTCATTTCCTTGAACGCCCGCATTTTCAATCTTTGCAGCAGCTTCTTCATATAGCATGGCAGCTCTCGGGAGATCTCCCTTAAGAGAAGCTATTGTGCCTGTGATGAATTGCGGTTCGAAAGATTCGGGAAGCACGCCTGATGCTTTTTCGCCAAAATCAAGACCTGTGTTGTAGAGCTGTTCGGCTTTCTCCTGGTTGCCGTTCTTTCCTTCCTGAAGACCATCGCTCATCATGGTTTTCGCACCACGCATATAGGTCTGGAATTTAGCATCCATGAGCTGGTTTCTGAATTTGCCGAGATTCGGATTCTCGATACCCTCCTGAATGATTGAAGCAGCTTCATCAAAACGACGGTTGTTGTTGAGAAGAGTCATGATTGTAAAATAGTCCACAAATGCCAAAGGCTTATTCTTGGGATCAGCCTTGTGGGTGGCATAAAGGGCTTCGGCCATAGGAAGAAGCTGTGAGGAAAGCTCCTGAAGGTTGGATGCATTCAACAGCTGATAACGCTGTGCGTCATAATTTGAAGGATCCTCGGCCAAAAGGGCAGTGGCATAATCATAACCTTTCTTAAACTGCTGGTCGTAATAGAGAAGGAACGCATACTTACTTTCGTCGCTCTTGAAGTGAGCGGGATTCTCTACATATTTGCCATATTCGATTGCAGCATTCTTATAATCCTGCAACTCCTCATATGTCTCTGCCAACTCGTGCTGACCAAGAGCTGAAGAGGGATTGTTGACCAGAAGTTCCTTAAGGCTGGAGATTGAGAGAGAGGGATTCACCTGATGGTAAAGCTCCGCGTTCTTCACATAAGCCACAGCTGATTTGGGATCATAATTCTTGGCCATGTCGTATTTTCCGGCTGCGCTTCCGATATTCTTGGCATCACGCTCCATATCTCCCATGAAGATATAGATATCAGGGTTTTCCATATCTTGTTTCTGGGCTTTCGCAATGAGTTTTTCGATATCCTGACCATACTGAACGGGATCCACATCATAATAAGCGCGTGCGATGGCAATAGTGACTGCAGGGTCTTTTTTGCCATATTTCTCAGCGAGCTTGAATTGATCTTTTGCGCCCTTTAGGTCGTTAGCCATGAGGGCAAGTTTGCCAAGTCCGACATAATTGAGCGGACTTTCGGGATTAGCCTGGATACCTGCATTGAAGAAGTTCTTTGCCTTTGACAGATCCTTACCCAAAATCCAATAGGAGCCAAGATAATAGTTGCTCACTGCCTTATCGGTCTGAGGATTGGAAAGTGAACGCTCAAGGAGGTTATAGGCGTTGTTGTATTGACCGGCTTTGTAATACTCTTCACCCTCAACATGGGTCTGAGCAAAGCCCGCTGCTGCAAAGCCTGCCATGCAGAGCGAGATCATTCCTTTAAGTTTCATCTTTGTATATAGATATTTGAGTTTATACATTAATCAGCATATGAATCTCACGATTCTTAAGATGAATCATTTGATTCATTTATTTGATTCATTTAAAGGAGTAAGCGATGGCCCACTCCTTTATAATGCAAATATAATAATAATTTTCGATGAATTGAAATATTTTCGTTGCAATTAAATTTTTTTTACATCTTTCCTGCTCATTAGATAGGCTATGCTATCCTCTTTTATTTCAATTCCACTACACGCGGATTTGTGTGATAGGGGAGGATACCGGTCTTCATAATAATTTTCTGCCCGGCAAATCCTGTAACAAATGTGTAGAAGCTATTGAGAACGGTAGATTTTGTTGCAGTTGAAATCATATAGACTTTTCTGAACAAAGGATACTGACCGGAATGGATATACACTTGATAAGGAGCATACGGCTTGGGGTCAAAATCGTTCTTATCCGTGGGATTGCTTACTCTCACGATATTCACCTCCGTTGTCATTGTCGGCACAATAGTGTCGGTTTCATTCTGATAATCCTCCACTCGCTTATCGATTGGGATATCCTTTGCTTTTTCAAGGTCGTCGCCAAGCCAGCTTACGCTTATCACTCCTAAGGCATCCTTGTCTTTCTTCACAACATCAAACACCTGAGCATTATTTTTCTGAGCGAATGCATTCGGATTGTCGGAAATCTTCTTGCCATCTTTCATGAATTTCTCACGAAGATAGCTCACTGTGGAGGATCCGGCATTATCAAATACAAGCTTTATAGCTGTTGTGTCGCTCCCTGCAATTTGAGTCCATCGCGTGATCTCTCCATTAAGGATTTTTCCAATCTCTTCCACTGAGAGATCCTTTACGGGATTCTCTTTGTTTGTGATCAGAGCCACGGCATCAACTGCTATACAATGTGAGCGAACCACTCTTTTGTATTTGCTCTTCATATATTCCTTCTGCTCGTTGGTAAGCTCCTTTGTGACGATAATTGCTTGAGTTGCGTCACACATGAGGGTGTCTATGGCTTCATCCTCGCTAACAAAGAATGGGATGATTGAAGATTCAGGGTATGAGAATTCAAATACGCTTATCTCTTCTTGTACCAAATTTCTGAAACCATCATCCACAAATATTGTTGCGCTCCCTTTGGCATATTCGCCACGCTTCACTTTAGCACATGATGCCATGCCGAGCAATAATCCGATAGATAGAAGTCCGAGAGCTAATCTTTTAATCTTCATATGTCAGTTCTTTAGTTGGATCCTACATATAATCTGTAACCTCGGAAAATGCCATATGCTATCAACAGACCGCCTACGACATAGCTCACTACTGGATTGATGATATCAAACACATTGAATATAAAGAGGAGTCCCATTCCAAGATAGACAAGTATCATAAGGATACCAAAAGCCAGCCTTCCTCCTTTAGGAGTGTTGGGGCGATTACTGTTATTCCCTTCCATAACTTTTGATTTTAATAGGTTTTTACTTATTAATTTAACATTTGGATAGGATATTTAGTTTTAGTATTGCGAAAAAAATAAGGCGCTCTGAAGAGCGCCTTATTAATATAAAGAATGAATTGGGGATTACTGCTGAGCGAGTTTGAAGGTAACCGGGAGGTTGAAGTAAGAGCGAACGGACACACCATTGTTCTTACCGGGCTGCCACTTAGGCATCTTCTTAACCACACGGATTGCTTCTCTATCGAGGTCCTTATCGACACCCTTCACCACAGTGACGTTACCGATCGAACCATCTTTCTCAACCACGAACTTCACGATAACACGACCCTGGATATCGTTTTGAGCGGCAGCCTCCGGATAGCGGATGTTGCTGCTGAGCCAGCTCATGAGTTTCGCCATACCGCCGGGGAATTCAGCCGGCTGTTCCACAGCCTCGAAGATCTTATTGTCTTCTTTCTTTTCCTCTACAACGGGCTTGGGAGCCTCAACCGGAGCAGTAACCACTGCTTCCTGGAAAGCCTTTGCCTTATCAGCGTCGCCGCTACCCTCCTGAGTGATCGCGCCGGCGAAAGCCTCGCTCTGCTTGATCTCCTCCTGATCCACAACCTCATTGACCACTTTGTCAACGATGTCGATCTGAGTCTGCTGGATAGTGTTGAGCACCTCTTCAGGCACCTGCTTCACATCGGGTTCGGGTTCTTCGTAGCGTTGTTCTTCTTGTTCTTCCTCCTGCTGCTCTTCCTCAGCCTCTTTCTGCTCGGCAATAGCTGCCTGCATCATCTTCTCACGCTCAGCCGCGAGCTCAAGGGCACGCTGCTCTGCACGATAATCGGAGAATTTTGACCATGCAAAAATACCGATGAAAAGAATTACAAGACCGATGAGGGTGTATGCAACAGCGAGGTTATGACGGCGGTCGCTCTTTTTACGGAGCTGATACGCACCGAAATCATGGTTCTTACCTTCAAAGATAAGGTCGCGCCATTCTTGTGATGTCAGATCTACATTTTTAGCCATTTTCTTTTGCTTTTATTAAATTAAACCTAACATTACTTATTGAGCATACCACGATAATCCAAAACCATCACAGAGTCGATCTGAGTCATATTGTCGATCTGATACTTTGCAATCTGATTGATCTGCATCTCGTCGAGCACATTGATCAAGCTTTCATAAGTAGCATTGGGTGTCGATTTGATGATGATCACAGGTTTAGACAAAGTAGAGTCTCTTCTGACCTCAGAAGCGGCTTTGTTGTAAGCCTCCTGTGCTTTCTCGCGACCTTCCTTGGTTTCAAGGCTTCCGAAGCCTCCGTCCTCATATTTCTTTTTGAGTTCGGAAATCTTCTCAAGCACCGCTTTATTACGGTTCTGGATAAGTTCGCGAATACCACGGGCAGTGCCTGTCTTGGCATCTGAAGAAAGGAATGCGGATTCCTTGAGGTTATTGTTCTCATGGTGAACCTGGCCATCGGCGCCGATAATACCGGCATCGCCACCGGGTTTACCTTCGTAGTAATACACTACGGGAACAACTTTTCCGTTCACTGAATCTACTTCCGACGAACCGGCTTTTCTTTTGGCATCGAGGATGATGGTTACAGCATCATCGGCAGAAGCCTGGTTGAGATTCTCTTTATTTTCGATCTTCTCGTTGGTCGGAAGTGCGATTGTCAAAGTCTGCGACTTAATCATGGTGGTACAGAGCATGAAGAACGTGATAAGCAACATGTTCATGTCGACCATGGGCGTGAAATCCACGCGAATCGTCATTTTCTTCTGGCGACCTTTTTTGCCACCGCCAGCGTCATTTTGTTGAATTTCTGCCATGTTCTTATTACTCTGATGCCCCCTTTAAGGCAGTCAAAAATGTGAATTTGTTCATTCTGATGGTCTGGAGGTTATCCATCACCATGTGGATCACATCAAATGATGTGCTCTGGTCGGCCTTGATAGCAACACCCGAACCATCTTTGATTTTCTCCTCAAGAATCGGGTTGCCTGCCTGACGCATAGCCTTCATCCACATCTGGAACTCAGTGATATGATTTTCATCCTGCTCCTTCTGGATAGGAATTCCGGAGATGTGATTAGGATTCTCGTCAGTTCCGTCGAGCCATTTGTCCATTTCGGTCTGACCTTCCTGACCTCTGATAGCGAGGTTGAGGAATTCACCCATCTGACTCATAGGCACGCCGAAAGTACCCAATTTGCTAAAAGCGTACTTCTGCTGGTCTGTGAACTTCACAGGTTTGTTCTTATGCTGCTCATTATAGATCTCGGTCATTTTGTCGAGCACTGCCATCTTCATCTTCTCATTGCTGTAGTCGGCTGAAGTGTCATTGTTCATAGTGAGCCAGATCTGTCCTTTCGGGCTTACAAGAACCTGCACATAGTTGGTCTCTTGCACCTTGTCTTCAGAGACAGAGGGCGGAGTGACGACTGTGGTCGGTTCCTTTGAAAGGAAAGTAGAGGTCAACATGAAGAAGGTAAGCAAAAGCACGGTCACATCACTCATCGCGGTCATGTCGATGAATGTGCTCTTTTTTGCCATTTTTACTCTTCCCATAGTTGCTATAGTCTTATTCGGTTGTTAAAAGTGAATATTCCAGCGCAGATTACTTGTGAGTAGCTGCGAAAGTTGCCACGATTGAGAAACCGATTTCGTCGATAGCGTAGGAAAGGTTGTCGATCTTGTTGGTGTAGAAATTGTAGAAGATAACTGCGAATGCACCGGTTGCGATACCGAATGCTGTGTTCACAAGTGCCTCAGAGATACCGGTAGAAAGCTCTGTAGAGTCAGGAGAACCGGAAGCTGCAAGAGCCTGGAATGATTTGATCATACCCATAACGGTTCCGAGAAGACCGACGAGTGTACCGAGAGTAGTAAGAGTTGCGAGGATAGGAAGGTTCTGTGAGAGTGAAGGCATCTCAAGAGCTGTAGCCTCTTCAACCTCGTTGCGGAGAGTAGTGAGTTTCTGCTCTTTGCTGAGAGTTGTGTTCTCATCCATCTCTTTGTAGCGAACGAGAGTGTTGTAAACTACAGATGCTACTGAACCTTTCTGGTCTTTGCAACGCTTCATGGCTGCATCGATTTTGTTAGCTGCGAGGTCAGCCTTGATGTCTGCAACGAATTTGCTTGTGTTGCCTTTACCGGCTGCAGAGCTGAGGGCGATCCAACGCTCTACTGAAAGGACGATAACTGTGAGAAGGAGGGTCATAAGGATAGGCACGATGAAACCACCCTTATATACTGTACCGGCAAGGTTCAAAGGATGACCATCGGTTGTGCCGCCTTCGAAGTTGCCACCATAACCCATACCGAAGAGGAAGATACATACTGCGCACGCTGCACATACGAGAATCACGATAGACGCATTCTTGATGCCGCGGATGTTGCTGATCTTTTCTTCTTTTTTCACTGCTGCTGCCACTGCCGGTTTCGGCGCCATTGGCTTCTGAGATTCCATAATCGTTCTGAAATTTAGTTGGTTAATATTATTTTAGTTTATTTCTTCTCTTTTTTTATTTTAAAAGCGATACCCTTTTCTTTTACCTGCAACATTTCTTGCAGACAGGGAAGATTGCTTCTACTGTGTTTGGTTTACATGGTCGGCTCTTGCTATACGTGTTCTTCAATAGCTGAATTTTGAGCTTTCATGAGCGAGGATAAGAGGTCAGCGGGAGCATAGGTTTTCGCTTCACAATGCAAAATTACTATTATTTTTGAAAATTCCAATATCACTTTATCAAAAAATAACTCCTAAAGTTGTTTTTTTTATTTCATTTAGAAAATGTGGTTATTAAAATATGTTCTTTAACATATTTTTGAGTGTAATCTTCAAAAATAATTAAGCAAGTTGAAAAAAGAGGGACGATTTCAAAATCGTCCCTCTTGTAGAATTCAATACTAATCGGGGAATATCTTTTTTGATATTACTCAGCTACTGCTGCCACGCCGGGAAGAGTCTTTCCTTCGATTGCTTCGAGGAGAGCGCCGCCACCTGTGGAAACATAAGAAACCTTGTCGGCGAGACCGAATTTGTTGACACATGCCACTGAGTCGCCACCGCCTACGAGTGAGAATGCACCATTGGCAGTAGCTTCTACGATTGCGTCAGCAATAGCCTTTGAGCCTTTTGCGAAGTTGTCGAATTCAAATACTCCGGCAGGACCATTCCAGAGGATAGTCTTTGCAGGAACGATAACGTCGCGGAATGCGATAACTGAATCGGGACCTGCATCAACACCCTCCCAACCGTCGGGGATATTGTTGTTCTGGCAGATCTGAGTGTTGGCGTCATTGCTGAAGGCATCGGCTGCCACGCAGTCTGTACCGAGCACGAGGTTCACGTTTTTCTCCTTCGCCATCTTGATGATGTTGAGGGCGAGGTCGAGTTTGTCGTTTTCGCAGATGGAATCACCGATTTTGCCACCCTGAGCCTTAGCGAAAGTGTAGGTCATACCGCCGCAGAGGATGAGGTTGTCAACCTTGTCCATAAGGTTCTCGATGATACCGATCTTAGTTGAAACCTTTGAACCACCCATGATGGCTGTGAAGGGGCGCTGGATATTCTTAAGGATATTGTCAACAGCGTTAACCTCTTTTTCCATAAGGTAGCCGAGCATCTTATCCTGCTTGTCGAAGTAATCGGCGATAACAGCAGTAGAAGCGTGACGACGGTGAGCTGTACCGAAAGCGTCGTTCACGTAAACGTCTGCATAGCTTGCGAGAGTCTTTGCGAAATCTTTCTGAGCTTCCTTCATTGCCTTCTTGGCATCATCATAAGCGGGGTCGTTTTTATCGATGCCCACGGGCTTTCCTTCCTCCTCGGGATAGAAGCGGAGGTTTTCGAGAAGAAGAACTTCACCGGGTTTAAGTTCGGCAGCTGCCTCAGAAGCCTTTGCACAGTCGGGAGCAAACTTCACGTCAGTGCCGAGAGCCTTTGCCACGGCATCCTTAATCTGAGAAAGAGACAATTTGGGGTTTACTTTACCTTTGGGTTTGCCCATGTGAGACATGATGATAAGGCTGCCACCATCGGCAAGTATCTTCTTTAGAGTGGGGAGAGCACCACGGATACGAGTGTCGTCAGTGATATTGCCGTTCTCATCGAGGGGCACGTTGAAGTCTACGCGTACGATAGCCTTCTTGCCATTGAAATTGAAATCTTCAATCTTAGCCATTGTTTTTCTATTATTTTGGGTTTTAAATATATTTCAGTGCTTGAGCCATATAAATATCCATATTTGAGCGCTATATAATCCATATAATCGCTTTCAATAATCGACATAAATATCTTTCAATGCAAAATTAATAAAAAGATTCTTTATTTTGGGTGTTTTTGTGTAATTTTGTGTAAAGAAACGTCATTTAATCCGTTTTTTGGTGTTTGATTGACGATATTTCTCTACATTATATATAACAAATAGAGTTGCTGACAATGGAAAAAGTTAAGATACTTTCAGAACTTTTTACTAAAAAATATAATTGTTCCCCCGCGGGAATCGAGCGTCTCCCCGGCGCAGGATCGGGGAGAAAGTATTTTCGTCTATACGCAGGTGCGGTGAGCTGCATAGGCGTTGTCGGAGAGAATATACGAGATTGCCGTGCGTTTGTGGAGCTTTCCTGTGTATTCAAGGAGGCAGGAATAATGGTTCCTGAGGTGTATGATGTGTCGGCCGACGGGTTGTGTTATCTCCAGGAGGATTTTGGCGACATCTCTCTTTTTGATGTTATCTCCAAGATTCGGAAAGAGAATGATTCGCTTTCCGGAGCGGAAGAAGCAATGGAAAGCTATGTAGGGGAGGCATTGCGTCAGTTGGCAAGGACGCAATGTGTTCCTTACGGGAAGTGGGTTGACGCAGCGGAGTATGCCCCTTTTTCGCGTCGGCAGATATTCTGGGATCTTAACTATTTTAAATACGAGTACCTGCGCCCGGCAGCAATTGATTTTGATGAAGAGGCTCTTGAGAATGATTTCGAACGTTTTGCCGGTCGTTTGATGAAGGAGGCGGAGTATGCCTCAGGATTTATGTATCGCGATTTTCAGAGCAGGAATGTAATGATTGTCGGCGACCGATGCGGCTTCATAGATTATCAGGGAGGAAGAAAAGGACCATCGCTGTATGATGCTGTTTCATTCCTATGGCAGGCAAAAGCGAAATTCTCAAAAGAGTTTAGAGAAAAGATGCTCTCTTTGTATGCAGATGAATATTGCGGCATTAGGGGGATTGACAAGAATGAATTTCTTTCCTCCACCTGTTTGTTTGCTCTTTTTCGCACTTTGCAGGTGTTGGGGGCCTACGGACTTCGCGGACTTGTGGAGCGTAAGGCCCATTTCCTCGAAAGTATCCCCGCAGCGTTGGATAATCTGTCGGAATTGATTTCGGAGGGTGTGCTGGATGAATACCCCGAACTTCTATCCGTGTCAAAGGCATTGATAAATGATTCGCGGTTTAAGAATAAGGGGAAAAAGGGAGATTCCTTGACTGTTGAGGTTTTCTCCTTCTCATATAAGAAAGGGTATCCTGCGGATTTTTCCGGGAATGGGGGAGGATTCATGTTTGATTGCCGAGGGATGCACAATCCCGGGAGATATGAGGAGTATAAGAAAATCACCGGTCTGGATGAGCCCGTAATAAAATTCCTTCAAGAAAAAGGGGAGACCGATCTATTTTCCTTGCGTGCTTTTGAATTGGTGGAGCCGACTGTGGCAAGATATAAAGAAAGAGGTTTCACAAATCTGCAAATTGGATTCGGTTGCACAGGAGGACAGCATCGATCGGTATATTGTGCGGAAAAGGTCTCCAAAATGTTGGCGGAGAGATTCCCGGAGGTGCATATAAAAGTGAACCATCGAGAACAAGGTATTTCCAAGACATATAATATTCAACAACACTTATAATTTCCAAAACGTATAGGATTATCACATATGAAAGCAATGATCTTAGCCGCAGGGCTTGGAACACGTCTGCGACCCTGGACATTGACACATCCCAAAGCGTTGGTGCCGGTAGGGGGCGTGCCGATGTTGGAGAGAGTGATCATTTCGCTCAAAAAACAGGGTTACGATGAGATGGTTGTAAATATTCATCATTTCGGCGAACATATAGTTGAATTTGTTGAGAGCAAAAAGGAAGAGCTGGGAGTGGATATTAAAATCAGTGATGAGAGAGGCTGTCTGCTTGATACGGGAGGAGGGATCGTGGCAGCGTCAGATTTGCTTTTCGGTAAAGACTCATCTCCTGTGCTAATCCACAATGTTGATATCCTGAGTAATGCCGATCTGAACAATCTGATGAAGCATCATAAGGAAAAAGGGAATGATATAACGTTGCTGACAAGCGATCGAGAAAGTTCAAGAAAATTGATATTCTCTCCCGACGGGAGATTAAGGGGATGGCACAATCTTTCCACTGACGAATACCGTCCGACTGACTTCCATTCTGAGCCGGGGGATTCGGAATTGGGATTCAGCGGCATATATATATTGGAAGAGGCGGCAGTGAAGAAAATGAATGAATATGCCGTTAACCTTGGGAAGGAGGCATTTCCAATCATGGACTTCTTCCTTTCAGAATGCGAAACTCTCATAATAGGGGAGCAATTTGCCACCGACCTCCGGCTTATAGATATAGGAAAGCCCGCTTCATTGAAGCAGGCTAACTTAGAGTTTATGTAAAAAAAGTGATTTATATTGTTTGTTTTCCGGGTATCCTTGATGGGAGCTTAATGATACCTATGATAGTAGCTCCCGTTGCGGCGCATACTGTTAAACTGAAATATGCAGCCAACGATAAGGAAAAGAACGGCCAGACCGCCCATCCACCATGTCAAGGCAACGCCGGTGGTGAAACAAGAAATAAGAAGAAGAACAAATCCTACTGCGTAAGCGATAATTGATAGTGTTTTCATAGCGCATGAGTTTTAAATGTTAATACTGTGTTTTCTAAGATAAGATCAAGGTCAATTTAAGATCGAGGTCTTAAAAAGAAAAGGCAGATTCTCATTTGATGAGTATCTGCCTATATAACACATAAAACCGCCGGATGGATTAAAACGCAAATTGTTAAAAATTACAATTCCGCATCTTTCAGTTTTTCCGCATTCTCAGCCACGATCAACTGGTCGATACATCCCTGGATATCTCCATCCATGAAAGCGCCCAGATTATAGATAGTGTAATTTATTCGATGGTCGGTGATACGTCCTTGAGGATAATTATATGTGCGAATCTTTGCGGATCGATCGCCGGTGCTGACCATTGTCTTTCTTCGGGAAGCAATGTCGTCGAGATATTTCTGATGTTCCTTATCATATATGAACGTTCGGAGGCGCGAAAGAGCACGCTCCTTATTCTTCGGCTGATCACGTGTCTCCGTACACTCAATAAGGATCTCCTCAACCACGCCCGTGTTAGGATTCTTCCAATTGTATCGCAGGCGCACACCGGATTCCACCTTATTCACATTCTGGCCTCCGGCGCCACCTGATCGGAATGTGTCCCATTTGATTTCGCCTTCATGGATTTCGACATCAAATTCCTCAGCCTCCGGCAATACTGCCACTGTGGCAGCAGATGTATGCACACGCCCCTGCGTTTCAGTGGCAGGTACGCGCTGAACCCGATGGACGCCGCTTTCATATTTCATGGTGCCATACACTCCTTCGCCGGTGAGATTGAATACAATCTCCTTATATCCGCCCGATGCGCCCTCCGACACGGAAGAAACCGACAATTGCCATCCTTTAGATTCAGCATATTTCTGATACATCCTGAAAAGGTCGCCGGCAAAAAGGGCAGCTTCATCGCCACCGGTGCCGCCTCGAATTTCAACTACTGCATTCTTTGCATCGTCAGGATCTGCAGGGATAAGAAGAAGCTTTATATCCTCCTCGAGTCCCGGAAGGGCGGCAGTGGCCGCGTCGAGTTCTTCGCGAGCCATAGCCCTTAATTCCTCGTCATCCTCAGAAGAAAGGATCTCCTTTGATTCTTCAATTTGATTAAGAAGCGAAGAATATCTGTTTTTTGCTGAAATGATTTTTTCAAGATCATGATACTCCTTTGTGAGTTTCACATATCTTTTCTGGTCGGCAATAACGGAAGGGTCTGTGATGAGAGTAGAGATCTCTTCAAACCTGCCATCGAGGCCGTCGAGCCGTTCAAGAAGTGTATTATCTGCCATTTTTTTATATTGATTCGGGGTTAAAACATATTTAATAGGGTGGAAAAACAGGATTCCGCCACAAAAGTTATGCAAATTTACAAATAAAATCTAAAAAAGTTGGTAAATTCTTGAAATAGCATTAACTTTGCAGACGGAAAGGGAAAATCCCAATCCCATAAAATACAAATACGTTAAATAACGGCAAGTTTATGGCAACCAAAATCAGATTACAGCGTCATGGCCGCAAGGGCTACGCTTTTTATCCTATTGTAGTCGCCGATAGCAGGGCACCACGAGATGGTAGATTTATTGAAAGGATAGGTTCTTATAATCCGAACACTAATCCTGCTACAATAAGTTTAGACTTCGACCGTGCTTTGTATTGGATAGAAGTAGGTGCGATTCCTACCGACACAGTTCGTACAATTCTCTCTAAAGAGGGTGTAATGCTTATGAAGCACCTCCGTGGCGGCGTTAAGAAAGGCGCTTTCAACGAGGAAGAGGCACAGCGTCGTTTCGATGCTTGGAAGGCAGATCGCACAAAAGCTGCGGATGCAACCAAGGCACAGAAAGATGCTAAGGCAGCTGAAGATGCAAAGGCACGTCTTGATGCAGAGAAAGAGAAGAATCGCATCAAAGGCGAAGCTGTAGCGAAGAAGAAAGCAGAGAAGCTCGCAGCAGAGGAGGCAGCCGCTAAGGAAGCTCTCGCTGAGGAGGTGAATGCTGATGCTCCCGCAGCTGAAGCAGCAGAGTAAGAGATATCTTACACACGCTATAAAAATCCGCTGATATGATTATCGGCGGATTTTTTATTTTATTCCGTGGCTGATTGAGATAATCATGATGAATCATGATTAAACAAGATTCATCCGGGGCCTTATAACCATAGCAATGCAAAATAAAAAAGGATTGTCAGAATGACAATCCTTTTCTAAGTAGTCGATCCGGGACTCGAACCCGAGTCTCCACCGTGAGAGGGTGGCGTGCTAACCGCTACACTAATCGACCAAATATCCGCNNTGGATAANNAATCTTGTAAAATGGTAGTCGATCCGGGACTCGAACCCGAGTCTCCACCGTGAGAGGGTGGCGTGCTAACCGCTACACTAATCGACCATTTTTCGGTTATTGCTAAGGGCTTTCCCCCTTTTGCTCTGCAAAGTTACAAAATTTATTTTAACTATGCAAATAAATTTTTAAGTTTTTAGTAAATCAAATTAGGGACACACTATAGTGTGTCCCTATATTCAGATGATTNTCAGCACGGTGAAGTTGCTGAGATGACTATTCTTTGTTTATGATTACGAGTTTATTCGACTTTGAGGATGGCTTTCCCGTCAGCTCTTTTTTCAATGTATATGCTTCCTGGTGAGGGCGCATCAATTCTAATGCCTTGAAGATTATAGTAAGTGGAATTCGCTGCCTCTCCTTCGATAGTCTCCACACCGGAGTTATCGAATAGAATGGTGAATACAGGATATAAAGTCTGCTGCTGATAATTACCGGCTTCATCTGTAAGTGTTATTCTTAGAGAGTATGTGGTTGGTTGGTCTCGTTTATTCAAGTTGCTGCAGTTCCCTTCCCAATAGCAGCCCCAGCCAGGTTCAAGGAAACGATCTTTATTCTCAGTAAGTTCTATTTCTTCCCATTCCTCTGTTCCTATGGGAGCTGCTTCCAATTTTATATCGCAGGGAACGCATTTGAACCATTCTTTTTGTGTTTCAGATGCATAGAGAGGGGAAAAGTCGCCCCCGGCAAGAACAAAATTTCCATCTTCCGTACTCCTGAAGGTATCGGTTATAATTCCTTCCGAGTTCCGTGTCTGAAGCATCTGGAGGGTGGGTGCATTGACATCGTCTAGGTTATCATCGAAATGAATGTGTGCCTTTGTGGATCCTTTTTCTCCGTTAACAAATACATTGTTGTTGACAAATTCCACATCCCAAACCCCGTAACGGGTATCAGGATCGATTGTAAGGGTGTGAATGGATGGGAAGGAAGCCATATTTAATGGCTGACCATTGATTTCGACTTTCACTTCTTCTCCTAAAAAGTCTATGGTTCGGCTTTCTCCGTTGCGACCTTTATAATTATGTAGCAGAATGCTGCGGATTCCAAATTGTTGAGCATAAGCTTTGGGATACCATAGATGTTCGCTCACAAATATAGGAGCTGAATTGCAATTTTCAATGTCAGTCTGTCCTTCTTTAATGTTGAACCATTCATTTTCCGACCAAACCGGATATCCTTTCCAATTGCCGTAGGCATTATAATTAGCTAAAGTTCTTAGGCTGTCGAATGTGCTGGCGGTAGCAATGGAGATAGCTGTTCCATCGTCATTCTTGATTGGATTGCAGATTACGCCGAGCGCGTCATCAGTAGTGGAGGTAAAACAGTTGCCGATGCCGTACATCGCAGCAGGTTGGGGATAGAAATCAAGGCCGAGGCCGTCAGTCGCATCATTACTTCCTACATACCAATCTTCGCCCAGAGGCCATTCTATTATCTGGTTTGAGAAAGCCATCATGGATATTCGCTGTCCGAAGTAGTAAGTGGAATAATAAACAACCGGACGGTTCTTGAAATCGGGGTCAACATTATTTGAAATGTTGATTGGGGCAANGGTGCAGGGCGTATGGCTGACTTTTGTAAACACCGGCTTTAAGGGGATTTGCTACACAGGCAGAGTAGTAAGCGCCTTTGTGTTCCTCATCACCGATAAGACCGCGGTACTGTACTACGGCCAGATTTGAAGCTTCCGGATTAACATAAACGTTCATACATTCCTCCATATCGAATTTCCAGCCGTCATCATACATTCCTTTATCCATGTTGGTATAAGTCCAGTCGATAAGCACGTTGTCCATAAATAAATAAAAATCCAACAGCCCGTTTGCAATATTGCCCGGCTCAATGGTTTCGTCTGTGTCCAGGTTAATCAAAGGCAGCTGTGCGCGTTCCCCGTCAGGAAGAGTAGATTCGAATTTCACGAAATCGGTGCATTTTGTAAAATCAATATCATAAGTCATGCCGTCAGTGATGTTCACTGTCTCTGACAGCATACACTGATACCAGTAGTCTGTATCCTCGCGTTCTCCCCAGAAGAGAAAATGATAAGTTCCTGCCGGGATTTGAGCAGGTTCAAAAATTTTATCTCGTTCCATGAAGTAAACGCAGGTTCCGGTATGCGGCTCAAGTGCCACGGCTGCCCTGATTGTATAATTATCTTTGTTGGCAAGCGTGAATCCTACTTCTGCCATTTCATCAGATGCGCGGCTTAAACTACGTGCTTGCTGAGCCTGGATAGCGGCATTATCAGAGTTGAAGAGTGCGCGAGAAGTCTCTGTGCCGTTCACTATGGGGTGAGGGGTTTGCCTAAGCAAAGCAAAGGATTGTGGAGTCGGTGCGGCATACATTGCAGCTGCCGATGCCAAAAGTGTTGAAAGGATGAAATGTTTCATAAATCTCTTTTTGGATTTTATAAGGTTGATAAATTCAGTTTCGATTTCCGGTGTCGGATTTTCGATGGCCAAATTTAGGAAATATTTTTATTTCCGATGAGCGATTAATAGCTAAAACCTTAAAATTGTGGGGTCTTTATTAAAATCGCGCATCAGATTGGAATAATCGCGCATACGTCGATGCATATTGTGGAACTTGAAAAAAATAATTATCTTTGCACATAAAAGGACATTTCTTTAAACGCCGCCCGATGCAATACAATTATTTTATTCGCAGACTTACTTTCCTGTTCCGCTTGACAGCAGTGTTGGTGTTGATGTGCGTGGTTCAGTCAGCAGGTGCAATCCAGCGGATGCCGGAGATTTCACAGCCTAGTCAACGGTATTTCCGCGATAAGGCTCAGTCTTACCTTAACAGCGGACAGCCGGACAGCGCCATGCTATGTCTGACAGTCCTTTTGACCAGAGTGGAGACCGGTGAAAGCGGAGATCTTCCGGAAACAGATATTGCCATGAGCTATATGACGCAGGGTGCTCTACTTGCTTCCGTTTATGGCAACTACTCGGAGGGCGCTGTGAACCTTATCAAAGCCCAGGAGATAGCCGGCAAGACAACTGACGCGGATATCAAGGCAGCCATTGCCTACAACCTTGCTGCCATGCAATATGAGCAAGGGCTTCTTACGGGTGAGCCCGCAGCAGCCGATACTCTCCTTAACAGGTTCGCAGCCATAATGCGTAGCCTTGATCCTGCACATGACAGCGAACTTATGATTCCGCTTCTGCAAAGCGTCACTGAAATCAGTATAAAAGAGGATAAAACTGCTGCACTTGGCAGTCTGTTTTCTATGGTGCCCGTCAATAGCAAATTCTCCAAATCTATAAATCCACTGAAAACGATTGCAGCGAATGTCAAACGAGGGGATTATGACCGTGCTCTTGAAGAGATTGACAAGGCTGTTACGGAATTGTCAGACACTACAGGAGTCATGGCTGCGGAACACAAGCGAGTATATCGGATAATGCGTGCTCACCTTCTTCTGAAAAGCGGACACGAGGAGGCAGCTCTGAAGGCCTATAAGGAATTGACTGAGGGTGAGGATGCCGAGCAGCACCTTTTCTCTAATTTTGAGATTTTTTCTCATCTTCAAAAGTATTTTACCCAAAAAGGAGACTCGGCGAATGCAATTCGTTTCCGCCTATTGGAATACGATGCAAAAGACCGTCTCATAAACCGCAGCCAATCCCTTTCTACGGAGGCTACCAGGGCTGTTTATAATGAACAGATTCTTCGTCAGGCTTTAATTGAGGAGGCTGCTGCTGTACGTTTTTTCAGGATTGTTGTCTGGATTTCGGGTGGGTTTCTGCTTGTGTTGAGCCTTCTGATGATTCTTTTATGGCGCAAATTCAGGCANCTGAGGGAGAGCCGTAACATAATAGCCCGTAACGATCGGGAATACTTTGCTCGCGGTCGTCAGTGTGCTGCAAAATACGAAGTATCTTCGGCAGGAACGCAGTCAGCAGCGTCTCAGGGTGAGCCTGCAAAGGTGCCTACTCTTTTCGAAAGGATTGTGGAGATAACGGAGAAATGCGAAGAAATATATGAGGAAGAATTTAATACGGCGCGTTTGGCTGAGCTTGTCGGAGTGACGCCGGCTGATGTTTCATCGGCTATAATGGAAGCAACCGGACAGACCACCACTCAGTTTCTGGCTCGCACAAGAATCCGGGAAGCGTGCCGCAGAATCAGCGACCCGGATGGTTATAGAGATTTTACGCTTGAAGCAATCGGTCAGAGCGTTGGCTACCGTTCACGCTCGCATTTCGGATCCGTTTTCAAGAAATTCGTTGGAATGACCCCATCGGAATATGCTTCCAAAATGAGGGCTGCCTCGGTATAAAACCTCGTGCGTTAAGTGGAAAGTCCGGGCTATATTGAATCAGATGATCAGTTGAAATAAAATAAATTCATATAATCGCGCTGATGTGTTAGGTTTATCGGAAATATTTATTAAATTTGCAAAAAAAATATAAATAAGATAGAAATGACATGATGATTAAGGAGAGATTGCCCCTTAATCATTGATTTAGGCTTAACTTTATACTTCTGACCCATGAAAAGATTATTTTCATCATTGGGATGTGCCTCGCTGCTTTTAGCCGGGTTCATAAATTCATCCGCTCTATCATATGCCTCGGAAGGAAATTCCGAATACCCTACCTTCTATTTGAAAGGATCGATGAACGGGTGGAGCGCTAATTCAGACTATACCTTCTCGCGTGAAAAGAATGTATATTCAATTCATCTGGATGCTCTCGACGGAGAATTCAAGATTTCAGATGCTGACTGGGACATTGAATTTGGTGCAAGACCGGAAGACGATCCCGTGATTTCCTCTTCAAGAACAGTGGAGGGTGTAAAGAGAGGTGCCAATTACGTTGCCCGGTCGCTTAACGACGTGAACATCTCTTTTACTTATAACCCCGAATCTCCCTGGACATCCACTATTTCAGTTGCCGTTAATGGGGAGGAGCCGGATAGACCTGATCCGGATCAGTGGGTTTCAGGGACCCTTCCTGTCCTGTATATTAATGTGTATGACGAAGAAGGAAACTATGATAATGAGGTTATTTCAAAAGACCTTTCCCATAAAAATTATTTCTATGGTGAGTATTGGCTCGAAACNAATGGTTGTGAATGGCTCGAAGAATTGGGTGCAAAATCTATTGCAAGNAGAGAAGAGCCGTTGCCATTGGAAATAAAAGCGAGAGGAAATTANACTCGCATNGGATTCTCAAAGAAACCTTTCAAACTCAAACTTGGAAGCAAGCAGTCGCTGTTGGGCCTTTCAAAGAGCAANCATTTTGCAATNTTAGCTCATGCAGACGATAACTTCGGCTATATGCGGAATTTTGCAGGTTTTAACCTTGGCAAGCGAATCGGTCTCCCCTGGACACCATCTCAGCAGCCCGTGGAAGTGGTGATAAATGGAGATTATCGCGGACTCTATTTCCTTACAGAATCTATTAGGGTTGAGTCCGATAGAGTGAATATTCAGGAACTTGACGATAATGAGACGGATGCATCAATAATAAGCGGCGGGTATCTGATAGAGCTTGACAATTATGATGAGGACAACCAAATAAGGATGGAGGAGAAGGGACAGGCTCCGGGATTTAAGGATATGCTTCGAATCACTTTTGATACCCCCGAGGAATATTCCGATCTACAGCGGATGTTTGTCAACGATCAGTTTGTCGCGATGAATGATGCAATCGGAGAGAACTCCGATCGTCTTTGGAGCTACATGGATCTTGATGATGCCGCTCGATATTATATTGTGGAGGAGGTGATGTCGCATACGGAATCTTATCACGGCTCGACATATATGTTCCGCGATCGTGGGGCTAATCAGAAATGGCATTTCTCTCCTTTGTGGGACTTTGGAAATGGCTTCAACGGCTCGTCAGATAATTATTTTACCGCCGATTCACCATTCGGCAATACATGGATTGCATCCATGCGCATGAATGGGAAATTTATGGAGAAGGTGAAAGAGACCTGGCGATGGTTCATGTCGCAGAAATATTCGGGCATAGAGGCCGACTTGGAAGAATATTGCAGCCATCTTAAATCAGCGGCAGAGGCCGACTATCGTCGTTGGCACGACCAGCCACTCCCGGACAGCTGGCANGCCTCCNCGGTGGTGGATAANCGNGACATGGANGGCAGGCTNTCAGATGTGAAAAGAAAACTTCGCGAGAAAACGGAATGGTTAGCCGGNCAATTNGGAAATTATAATGATGGATTCTATGCTGAGCCNGAGCGGGATAATACGGAGGCTGCTCCTCTTCCGGAATATATCACAACCGATATATCTGAAATTATCTCGCCGGAGTGTGATGATTCAGAAATGAGATTTTATACATTGCAAGGGGTTCGAGTTAAAAATCCTGTTCCCGGAAACGTCTATATTATTCAGACNAGNGGCAGAAGCTATAAGGTGATGTATTAAAGAGAATTAAATCGCAATAAGNTAATAAGGAAGTTGTAANGTTTNNCNAGAAGGTCTCTCTTCGTTTTATCGAGGGGAGACCTATTTATATCAGAAAGTTGAATAAGTTGAAAAAAAAGCGTATATTTGCAGAATAAAGTAAACGAATCCACATAAACGAATCGGAAATCGTGTGAACAACGATCTAACGAATCAAACATCATAAAAACATATTTACAAAATGGCAGAACAAATTAAAGAGTATCTAAACGACAAGGCGTGGGCCCGTTGGCTTGCGCTTGCGCTTCTCGCTATGGCCATGTTCTTTGGCTATATCTTCGTAGATGTATTATCACCGCTTCAAAGTTATGTCCAGACAGAAAAGGGTTGGGATCCTCAGACNTGGGGTAATTTCTTCGGATCAGAAACTTTCCTGAACGTTTTTGTCTTCTTTTTAATTTTTGCNGGTATCATCCTTGATAAAATGGGGGTAAGATTCACCGCAATTTTATCGGGAGCTGTAATGGTAGTAGGAGGAATCATCAACTGGTATGCATTGACGGCATCCTTTGCAGAATCNGGGATTGCCCGTTTCTTTGACGGTATCTTGAATATTCCGGATGCGTGGTGGAACATAACTCCTTGGGTGGCAGGAATGCCGGCATCTGCAAAATTTGCCACTATCGGCTTCATGATCTTCGGATGTGGTATCGAGATGGCCGGAATCACAGTATCAAGGGGAATAGTTAAATGGTTCGAAGGGAAAGAGATGGCTCTTGCCATGGGTGTGGAGATGGCTATCGCACGCCTTGGAGTAGCNGTCGTATTCTTCGGATCGCCATGGATTGTTCAATTGGGAGGAGTGATTGATGTGGCTCGTCCGGTAGCCTTCGCTTGCCTGTTGGTATGCATNGGTCTNATCNGTTTTATCACTTACTCCTTCATGGATAAGAAACTTGAANTGGAGAAAGGNACTAANGGAGAGGTGAAGGACGATCCCTTTAAGATTTCCGACCTTAAGTATATTTTCTCATCAAAAGTGTTCTGGGTGGTNTCCTTGCTATGTGTGCTTTACTATTCNGCCATTTTCCCTTTCCAGAACTATGCGGGTTTGATGTTGCAATGTAANCTNGGCATCACAGAGAGAGAGGCAGGTTTGATCTTTTTCGTNTTCCCGATCGGGGCNGCCGCCATCACTCCTTTCCTGGGAAATTATCTTGATAAGAAAGGTAAGGGTGCCACAATGCTCATCTTCGGTTCGTTGTTAATGATTTTATGTCATTCCACATTCGCATATATTCTTCCCTCATTTAAAGGCGAAGTGGCAGGCTTCATCATTGCTTATGCAGCTATAATCCTGTTGGGTATAAGTTTTGCACTCGTGCCCGCGTCTCTTTGGCCTTCAGTNCCTAAATTGATTCAGCCTAAGCTTTTAGGTTCGGCATATGCTGTTATATTCTGGATTCAGAATATCGGATTGTATGGTTTCCGTAAAGGTATCGGATCAATCTTGGAAAGCAGCAANCAAGGGATCACCAATCCNCTTGACTACAATTACACTATCACTATGACTGTTTTTGTAGGTTTGGGNGTTGCTGCTCTTCTTTTCAGTCTGTGGCTTAAGGCAATGGATAAGAAAGATCATTATGGTCTGGAGGAGCCCAATATCAAGGTNCTTGATGAAGTAGAAACAGACGGACTAATGTAAAAAGTATATTATATATTTATGACAAAGATTGGATCAGTAATGACCCCTGTGGGTAGAAAAGCTCTTCTTTTAGGTAGTGGGGAATTAGGAAAGGAGGTTGCACTCGAACTCATGCGTCTCGGCGTGGAGGTAGTGGCATGCGACCGTTATGAGAATGCACCCGCGATGCAGGTTGCACATCGTCATCATGTGTTCAATATGCTTGATGGCGACGCCCTGCGTCGTGTGATTGAGGAAGAAAAACCGGATCACATCATTCCGGANGTAGAGGCCATAGCCACTCCCGTTCTTGTCGAACTTGAGAAAGAGGGCTATAATGTGACCCCTACAGCTAAAGCAGCTTGGCTCACAATGAACNGGGAAGGTATCCGCCGTTTGGCAGCCGAGGATCTTAATATCAAGACTTCTCCCTATAAATTTGCTTCCACCTTTGAAGAATTCAAGGATGCGGTAGAAAGTGTAGGTATCCCATGTGTGGTAAAGCCCATCATGAGNAGCTCCGGACATGGCCAGAGTGTGATCAAGACTCCCGAAGATATCGAAAAATCATGGAAGATAGCACAGGAGGGTGGTCGNGCCGGTGCAGGGCGTGTGATTGTTGAAGGGTTCGTGGATTTCGATTATGAAATCACGCTCCTTACAGTGAGAAGCATCAGTGGNACTGTGTTCTGCGAACCTATCGGTCATATCCAGGTGGATGGCGANTATCGTTATTCCTGGCAGCCTCAGCCTATGTCGNCNGANGCTATTGAGAAAGCACGCGAGATTGCNGGAAAAGTNACAGAGGCTCTTGGNGGNTACGGTATCTTCGGCGTTGAGCTTTTTGTGAAAGACAATGAAGTGATTTTCAGTGAGGTTTCTCCGCGTCCCCATGACACAGGTATGGTCACAATGATCTCTCAGGATAAGAGCGAGTTTGCTCTGCATGCCCGTGCTCTTCTCGGTCTTCCTATTCCTGAGATCCGTTTCTATGGACCATCGGCAAGCCGTGCAGTAGTGGTGGAAGGCGACAGCAAGCAGGTAGTGTTTGAGAATCTTGATAAAGTTCTTGAAGAGCCCGGCACAGACATGCGCATCTTCGGCAAACCTGAGGTGAAGGGACATCGCAGGATGGGTGTGATTCTNGCCACNGCCGATTCTGTNGAGGANGCAAAGGCAAAGGCTGAAAGAGCCTACAACAANCTTAATGTTGAGGTGCTTTAACGAAATTCAACAAAGCAAATAAATATTCAATAANGCAATAAAGAAAGAGAGACCTTTTCAATTGAAGGGTCTCTCTTTAACTTTAGTNGCTGGAATCTTATTCNTATTAGAGCTTTGGAGCCTTATTTTATTGTTAGTTTCATTCCATCNTAAGCAGGATGCACATTGGCAGGGAGGGAATGNATCTTTTCAATCTCAGCGTGCCTGCCGATNTCGTGGCATAAATGAGTGAGATATGCCTCCTTTGGATTCACTTCCTTAATAATCTCCAATGCTTCAGGCACACTTAAATGTGCAAAATGGGGACGCTCGCGAAGTGCATTTATAAACATCACCTTTACCCCGTCAAGTTTGTCGAGCTCCTCAGGCGCTATCGTCTTAGCATCCGTGATATAAGCAAAGTCTCCAATCCTNTATCCAAAAATTGGCCATTCTCCATGTAACACTTCAATAGGAGTGATCTTNACNCCTTTCACATAGAATGGACGGTTTTCGATAACNTTCATGTCCAANGCNGGNACGCCNGGATAACGATGGTCGCGGAAGACATAATAAAGCTGTTTCTTCAGATTCTCTNTTATATCNTCTCTCACATAGACCGGCATCGACTTCTGAGCGCAATATGGGCGAAGATCGTCCATCCCTCCCACATGATCATAGTGACTATGGGTGATNAGCACAGCATCTACATCCATAATTCCCTCGCGAAGTGCCTGCTCCCGAAAATCAGGACCGACATCTATCAATAGACGCACTCCTTGAGTCTCAACCAAAACAGAGGAACGCATTCGCTTATCATATGGATCCTCAGAGCGGCACACCTCACATTGACACGCAACTTCAGGAATCCCCTTTGATGTTCCGCTTCCAAGGACAGTGACATGAATATCTGTGTCGATATAGTTTACTTCCGGATAAAGATCAATGAANAATTTTTTCTTTACTTCATGNATTATTATATCCGCGAGTTTCTTTACATCTTCCCCTGTAGCATTCCCATCGTTGACNATNACCAACGGNTGCTTCTCATATACCTTTGCCCCTCCCACAGAGCGCCCCTTCAGNCCGGCATGGTCGATTAGCCACGCAGCATTTATCTTNACTCTCGGCACTTCATCCGGATCNTCAGGATTTATNTTAGGNAGAGGAAAAGCAGGAATATCTATATGAGAAAGATATTTTAGCTCTTCCCAATATCGTTNCCTCACCTCAGGATTCTTGAAAAAGCTNCCTGCACTTCCAATCTCTGAGGGTTCNGGTAATTTTGTTTTCCGTATGCGNGTGATTTCCTCAGCCACTTCCCTAATTGTCGGTTTCCTTCCCAATTGGGATTCTAATTCCTTGAGCGGACCATATTCGAGCGATTGCGGCTCACCATTAGGNATNAGTNTGAAGGCAACGGAGAGAATATAATATCTCCCTNTCCATTCATTCTTGAAAGCNGAATCNCTATATCCGAACTTGCAATCCTCTGCAGAGATAGTGACAACCTCGCGTGTNAGGGAATCAAAACATCTCACCTTAAAAATCACATCTCCTGCTTCCACTCCGTAAGCACCGACATTCTGNACGGCCGAAGCACCCACTTCCCCGGGGATGTGGGCNAGATTCTCCAAACCTGCAAGNCCCTCTTTAAGGCAAAAGTCGATAAGGTNGGTCCATTTTACGCCGGCCTCAGCAATAACATAAGATACTCCCGGAGCTGAGTCATATCTCTTGATAGCATTCATTTTGGAATGAAGCANCATCCCATCGAAATCCGACAGGAAAAGGAGATTGCTGCCACCGCCTATATGAAGGACGGGNTTGTTAAGATATTCTTGACTACGGGTGATTTTTAAGAGTTCTCTTTCTGATGCATACTCNGCAAAATAGCGNGCTTTNACAGGGATGCCGAAAGTGGTGAACTGAGTTATATCTTTATTCTCTTCAATCATTTCTATTAAATTAAAGAAATCTATTCCNATTAGTATAAGTCGATATAGTAAGTATAAGTTGATAGAGATAGGGGAGGGAGGGTCAGATTCTGAATTTNGTCAGAAGTCCATCTTGGAATTGGAGGTACATTCCGTTTTTATAATTCCATATATCGATGGTCTGATTCCAATCATGGCCTGTGGCTACATCATCCGGATTGCCGAGGGCAAGTTTGCATTCCTCCTTGGTCATTCCCGACTTCACTTTGCCCTCGCAAATCAATTCCCATATCTCAGGACGAATGGAGGAATGGCGAATCTTGGGATCAGACACAAAGAAAAGATCTGCAAANGTGCGGCTCTCCAAGCCACGGTGGATAGGATTCATATAAGCCATGCTTTCTTCCCCATTTTCATCCGTAACCACAAGATGAATCATAAAAAGCATATCTCCAGGAGNTATCTCCTTTATNGTGACAGGNACAAAACGTTTTCCGNCAAATTTCTCTCCATCTTTTGTGTATCNGAGAGAAGAACGTGTCCACACCTTCATNCCTTCCAATTTCTTGCGATAGCTATCCACAGTGGCGAGATCTATCAGCATCGGAATANCCAAGGAGGTGATTCCATCGAGCGCCTCANTCCGATTTTTGCCCGTAGGGTAGAGGTATTCATTTTTTCCGTCGGAAAATACGATACTCACCTTTGAATCNCCGCCGGGGGAGATGCGATCAACAAGACCTTCAAACACCACCTCCTTCCCTTNGAGCTTGGAGTAAGGCTGATTGGATCTGTTTTCAAACACCAATGCAGCTCNATCATCTGAAATCATAAAGCGTTTCCCTTTCTTCCAATCTTTAAGAGGCTCGGGAAGAATATCCCCTATAAGCGACTCTTCCGGAGAGGAGGCAAGCTCTTTCTTATCGCTTTTTGTATATTTTATGGTCTTGGTGTTCTCTATTCCGGTGGAACAAGAGGAGAAACATAGGGAAAGACCAAAAAAAACAGCTAAACTGATAAATATATTTATTTTTTTGAGAATCATATTTTTAAATGAGACTTAGAGGATTTTTAGCCACTTTTGTCGAAAAATTTTTTACAAATTTACCAAAAAAAATTGAAGAATGCTTGGTCAATTCAAAAAATATATCTAACTTTGCACTCGCAAACGGGAAACAACAACCCACAGACATGGCGGGATAGCTCAGTTGGTTAGAGCGTCGGATTCATAACCCGGAGGTCTCGAGTTCAATTCTCGATCCCGCTACAAAAGGTGAACTTCTTAGAAGGTTCACCTTTTTTGTTTAGCTTAACACACGCTTCCTCTCCTCGAATTCTCCTCTATCTTTGAGAATCAAGTTAACCCTTTAAAGTTCGTTATAGGCTATGGGCGAAAAAACAATGTATGAAACCATAATGAACCTCCCATTATTTCATGGGGTGGGTCCTGACCATGTTTCTGCCTTTCTTGAGAAGACAAGCATAGCATTCCATAAATATTCAGATGGGGAGGTGGTGGTGAAAAANGGGGAGGGTGTGAAGNCCCTTAAATTTCTTCTTTCCGGAAAAATCAGGGTAGCTCATGACGTTTTAGCGGGAGAGGTAAGAATTTTTTCCGATTTTGAGGGTCACGAGGCTATTGCCGCCACTCANCTTTTCGGGATGCATCCCCATTATGAATCTACCATCACTGCTGTAGGNGATGTAAGTTTGATGGAATTCAGTAAGGAAAAATATGTTGGTTTGCTTCGCTCAGATGAAATATATCTTATGAACTTCGCCAATCTTCTCTCTCATAATATACAGAAGACCACTCATGTTATCCCTTTCTTCAAGCGCTTGGATCTTTCAAGGGCGATAGCGGAATGGCTTGTGATGTTCACAGCGCGTAAATCAACTAATATTTATATAGACGGGGTTGCCTCGCTGGAAGATATATACGGAAAATCGTATGTTGAGGATAGTTTAGAACNNCTAACCTCCATGAATCTGGCAGAAGTTGGTGGCAATAAGATAACAGTCNTTGACAGGGAGGGGATAATCGATTATGCCACCACAATTTAATTTTGTGGTTTTTTATTTTTTTATTACCTTTGGTNTGGATTTCTNTTCATGGGTAAAATCCTTGGGANGAGACCNTGTAATNGAAAGAGANCATACTATTAAATATAATTATAGTTAACCATGTAATTNCAATCTAACACGTGATTACTTCATAANACAAATATTATCATGGAAAATGCAAAAGGAATACGCACCAAGCTTATCATCATGAATTTCCTTGAGTTCGCCATCTGGGGATGCTATCTCGTTTCGATGGGAATCTATCTTGGCAGCGTAGGTTTGGGCGCAAATATCTTTTGGTTCTACACTATGCAGGGGCTTGTATCCTTAGTAATGCCNGCNCTGATAGGAATTGTGGCCGACCGTTGGGTGCCGGCTCAGAAAATGCTCTCAGCTTGTCATGGCTTATCGGGATTATTCATGCTTTTGGCCGGATTCTATTGCATGAGCGCCGGCACTCCTCATTTTGCNACACTCTTTACTCTCTACTCCTTCGCTATAGCTTTCTATATGCCTACAATCGGACTTGCTAATTCCGTGGCGTTTAATGCTCTTAATAAAGCCGGTCTCGACACTGTTAAGAATTTCCCTCCAATTCGTGTTTGGGGCACAGTAGGTTTCATTTGCTCTGAATTATTTGTCAACTTCACAGGATTTCAGAGTTCTTATATGCAATTTATCTCCTCCGGCTTTCTGTCGTTGATTCTGATGTGCTATGCCTTCACGATGCCTGCTTGTCCTGTGAATAAATCGTGCGGGTCGTCGCTTGCAGATTCCCTTGGTCTGAGTGCATTCAANCTCTTCAAGAATCCAACGATGGCTCTTTTCTTTATATTCTCTTTCCTTTTGGGTGTGTGTCTTCAGATCACGAACAGCTATGGCACAACCTTTATAGATTCGTTTCAGCATATAGCGCAGTATGCNGATGATTGGGCNGCAAAGAATGCNACAGCNTTGACAGCAATATCTCAGGCGAGCGAGGCACTGTGTATATTGCTTATTCCGTTTTGCTTGAAAAAATTNGGAATAAAGGGTGTGATTCTCACTGCAATGTTGGCGTGGGTGCTACGTTTTGGATTCTTTGGAATCGGCAACACCGGCAGCGGGGTGATCTTCCTTGTATTGTCGTGTGTGGTCTATGGAGTGGCTTTCGATTTCTTTAATGTGGCCGGAGGTCTGTTCGTGGATCAGCAGACCGATAGATCCATTCGTTCAAGCGCTCAGGGATTNTTTATGATAATGACAAATGGACTTGGTGCGAGTGTGGGCACATGGGTGGCAGGCACATTTGTAGTAAATAGATTTGTGGATATGAGCAGNCCGAATGCTGATGCATTGGCTAATTTGGCGGGATGGCATCAATCCTGGTTTATCTTTGCGGGATATGCNCTTGTTATCAGTATTCTTTTNATGTTGCTTTTCAGAAGTCCGAAGAAATCTAATCCTCAAATAAGTCTTGCTAAGGCCGACACTATTGGCGGAGGTGATCCTGAAGGGATGGCCGGGGTAAATGGGCNGATAACTGCGGANAAAAAGTGTAGGGATAAATAATTTTGAGNTAGAAATATGATAAGATTTTATTCTCCCGATATAGCTTCNGATCTTACGCTTCCGGAGATTGAGTCCGGGCATTGCTGCCGAGTTCTNCGAATGAAGGAGGGCGACAGAATATATGTTGTGGATGGCAAAGGGATGGAATATGAATGTGAAATAACAGATGCCCATCCTAAGCATACCTCNGTAATGATTCTTTCCGAGAGGGAGGATCCCAAGCATTGGAAGGAGAAGATAGTTTTGGCNGTNGCTCCNAC
Organism: Bacteroidales bacterium; assembly: GCA_014800245.1. GTDB lineage: Bacteria > Bacteroidota > Bacteroidia > Bacteroidales > Muribaculaceae > Lepagella. The sequence continues at coordinate 40,611 of JAAVGM010000021.1, forward strand.
AAAGAATATCGACCGTATTGAATGGATGCTTGAAAAAGTAGTTGAAATCGGGGTCGATGAGATTGTCCTTCTTAGATGCGAGCATAGCGAGAGAAAGAATGTAAATGAGGAACGCCTTGTNAAAATCATTATCTCTGCNATGAAACAGAGTCTTAAGGCAACCCTCCCTGTNTTTAGAGGTCTTGTCAAATATCACGATTTTATTGAATCAATCGATACCCCTTTGAAGTATATGGGATATTGCGCTCCGGATGTGGAGCGACGCGAATTTGCCAAGGAATTTCCGGGTAAAGGAGATGTAACAGTGATGATCGGGCCNGAAGGGGATTTCTCGCCTGAGGAAGTGATGTTGGCAATGAATAAGGGCTTTGTGCCTGTNACATTCGGCGAATCAAGATTACGGACCGAAACGGCNGCCCTTTTTGCAGTGACAGCTATCCACGTGATAGATCAATTGAAGTAAAGATTTGAAGTAAGGATTCAAAATTTTAAGATGAAAATATCAGAATATATTAAATCCAGTCGCACCGGCAATTTCTTTCTTCTCGCCGGNCCGTGTGTGATTGAGGGAGAGGAGATGGCTCTTGATATCGCTGAGGAGATGATAAGGATAACTCAGCGGCTTAATATACCCTACATATTTAAAGGTAGCTATAGAAAAGCNAATAGAAGCCGTTTGGATTCTTTCACCGGTATTGGGGATGAGAAAGCTCTGAAGATATTGAGAAAGGTGAGAGAGACATTCAATATTCCTGTAGTNACNGATATCCATACTCCGGATGAGGCTGCCATGGCTGCTGAATATGTGGATGTGATCCAAATCCCTGCTTTCCTCTGCCGTCAGACAGATCTGCTGGTGGCTGCCGCTCAGACCGGGAAATATATTAATATNAAAAAAGGTCAATTCCTGGCTCCCGATTCGATGCGNTTTGCTTGTGAGAAGGTGAGAGAATCGGGGAATGATGAGATAGCNGTGACAGANAGAGGCACATTCTTTGGGTATGGCGANCTGATAGTNGATATGCGAGGNATTCCACAGATGAAACGCTCATGTGATTGTCCGGTGATTATGGATATCACNCATTCTCTCCAGCANCCTAATCGNTCGGAGGGGGTGAGCGGCGGANTTCCGGAGCTNATATCCACAATTGCATTNAGCTCGATAGCGGCNGGAGCAGACGGAATTTTTATGGAGACTCATCGCAATCCTTCGGAGGCAAAGAGCGACGGCGCTAATATGCTTCCTTTGCATAAGGCTGCAGATCTGCTTGAAAAGCTGACTAAGCTTAAGATGACCGTAAATGAATTATAAAAGAAAAGGATTCCGAAATTTCGGAATCCTTTTCTTTTATATATCCTGATTCTAATAAAATCTGATATTATTTCAACTTCAACACCTGACCTACACTGATCACATCAGTCTTAGCCATATTGTTCAAACGACGAAGAGTGGTGGCCGACATTCCGTAACGTTTTGCAATAGCTGCCACAGTGTCGCCGCTCTTAACGGTGTAGGTGGAAGCTAAATCACCACCCTGACGATAGGGATTAACAGTCTCATTGCTCTTCTTGGGAGCGAAGTTTCTTGGCTGAGTATAAGTNGATTTTGAGAATGTGTAGGTNTCGGTATGTGTAGTCTGGTTAGCGAAATCGAAGATCGCACTGGGATTAATNGCGTAACCCATGTATCTTGTTTCAAAGTGAAGGTGAGGNCCNGTGCTTCTTCCTGTGCTNCCTCCCAAACCGATAGGNTCTCCTGCCTTAACAGTTTGATCCGGCTTTACAAGATGTTTGTTAAGATGACCATAAACTGTTTCAAGACCGTTAGGATGACGGATAATGACGTAGTTTCCATAACCCTTCGCTTCATAATTAGTTAGTCGCACTTTCCCGTCAAATGCAGCATAAATTGTATCGTTGGAACGGATGGCGAGATCCACTCCTTTATGCATACGTCCGAACTTTGCACGGTAGCCATAATTAGAAGTAATNTTTCCGGGGCAAGGCATATAATACCCTGTCACATCGATCACCTTAGAATTAGGAACCTCAGACTCCTTGAAAGGATTCACGCTTCGGCTATTCCAACCCTCAGTGAANATATCGATTTCCGGCTCAATATCGTCCATAAGGTCGATATAAGTGTTCTTATCNACCAGCTTGATCTGGTCCTTGCTTTCGGCAGCCTTAGCAAGAAGCTGCTCGTGCGCCTTAGANTGGGCGGCTTTTGATGTTACCTTTTGTGCGGACACTCCTGCAACGGCGAATGCTGCCAAGAGGAGAGTTCCTAATATCCTTTTACAATCCATTATTAATGTTATTGTGTTATAATCTACTCATTAGATCTCATCTTCCGCGTAAAGGAATTTGAAAGATCCGGGGGTGTAATCAAAAAGTTCTTCCGGTTTGAAGAAACGATTGATTTCAATCTTAGCGTTCTCTACAGAGTCGCTGGCATGAACAATGTTCTGCTGACCGCTCATGCAGAAATCACCACGGAGGGTGCCGGGAGCGGCTTTTCGACCGTTGGTCGAGCCGGTCATTGTGCGGAATACTTCAACAACGTCGATNCCTTCCAGACACATTACAATTACCGGGCAAACGGTCATTGATTCAACAAGGAGAGGGAAGAAAGGACGATCCACAAGGTGGGCATAATGCTCACGGAGAATTTTTTCATCAAGCTGCATCATTTTCATTCCGCAGATGATCAAGCCTTTCTGTTCGATTCTTTTCACCACTTCACCGACAAGAGCTCGCTCTATTGCCGAGGGTTTTAAAATTACCAACGTTCTTTCCATGGTGTAAACAAATTTTAAGATTTTCTCCTGTTATACTTCCAAAATTAACCACTTAATTCTAAATATGCTAATTATTTAATGTTATTTTTTGTAAATTTTTTTTAGTATATCATAAATATNGTAGCTAATATTCTGAAAAACAGTATAATANANTGTTNNATNGTTTAACTTATAGATTTATAATCTTTTGCACAATGATATGCCGTCTGTGCAAATTTTNAGATTATTGAGTGTTAATTTGTGTTAATGGCAAAATAATCACAATCAAATCANCGAGTTATTGAATCTNCNTTATTTAAAGGNCTNCTGNGANTGAACATACACAAAGGATTATTTGTATANTAANTATAANCTNTAANAANTTTTATGCTATGAATCCACTATACTCTTTATTAATGATTCCTGTGNAGNANGAGACCACTCCTTCTGTTGACAAGATGCTTGACAATTCTACGGTCGAGACCACATATGCTGTGGGAAAATGGCTTATGAATGCGGTGAAATGGGTGTTGGATCAGGTAGGTCTGGAACATCATCAAACACTCGTGACAATCATTTATGCCAGTCTCGTTTTTATCATTGCAATGTTTCTGGGTAAAGGTATTCAGTGGGTGGTGGAGACTCTTCTCAATAAAGTAGGGCCTCATATAAAGAATGATATGTATAATTATCTTGTAGGNGAGAATTTCTTCTCCAAGATATGCAGAATAATCCCGGCGCTGGTATTTCTAATTATGATTTCCGTGACGCTCAATTCGCGTGTCACTCTTTCTGCATGGCTTTCAAGATTAACGTGGATTTACATTGTATATATTGTNTCGTATTCCTTATGCGCTCTTACAGATTCGATATGGCATCATGTGGATTCGATGGCAAATAAACGTCATCTCCCGTTAAATGGAGTAGTACAGTTGGTTAAACTCATTATATGGCTGATAGGAATCATTATAGTTTGCGCTATATTATTNCAAAAGTCTCCCGGATCGCTTCTTGCCGGACTTGGTGCGTTTGCNGCTGTTCTTATGTTGGTGTTCAAGGATAGCATTCTTGGCGTCGTGGCAGGGGTTCAGCTGGCNGAAAACGAATCTCTTCACGTCGGCGACTGGATTGCTGTGCCGGGCACCGATGCCAATGGCACTGTGATGGAAGTCGGACTGACAGCGGTAAAGATTGAGAANTGGGATAAAACGGTTTCGACCGTGCCACCATACAATTTGGTAACTAATGGTTTCAAGAATTATCGCAATATGTCTGAGAGCAATACGCGCCGTATATGTCGAAACTATCTGATTGATGCCGACAGCGTAGTCGAGACAAATGANGAGATGCTTGCTCGCTTTGCTCAGCTTCCGATCATGAAAGATTGGATTGAAAAGAAGATTGAGCAGAAAAAGGCCGGGAAGGTTGAAGACGTNAATAATAGCGCCGGNCTTGTGGATGGTTCGATTGAAACTAACTTAGGTGTGTTCCGTGCATATGTNAAGCTTTGGCTCGATGCAAATCCNAATATATCTCATGCTGATACTTGCTTTGTATCGACNTTGGCTCAGACTTCTGCAGGAATACCNTTCCAGGTATATTGCTTCACTTCTACTTCATCATGGCTNCCATATGAAGGGATACAATCCACAGTTTTTGAGCATCTTGCTGTGATGCTCTATAGATTTAACCTCTATACCTTCGAGTATCCCACAGGCAGGGATGAGATCATAGATGGTTTCTTGAGTCCGGGTAANAATCCTCAGGATGTATTCGGTATGCCTTATCCTCTATTCTTTGGATCCGGCACGCCTAATAAACCGGCCACTCCTCCNAGCTATCTATATCCNGATNCCCCTAAGCCGTCGAATAGNAATCCNTCATCGGATGCCAATTCAAATTCATAGGAGGAGATCCACGAGCGGACCGGCAAAAAATGCAGTCAGGACTCCATTTAGAATCAANCCTAATGTGGCATAAGCTCCATAACGGTCGCCCAGCTCGCTGATGCGGTTTGTCCCCATCACGTGAGCTGCGGTGCCCATGCTCAGGCTTTGCGACACTGCATGGCGGACATGCCCGAGTGTCATCATTTTCANGCCCATTGCNGCTCCAATTATCCCTACAATAACCACTATGGCAGAGGTNAGAGCCGGGATTCCGCCGATCTGACGGGATATTTCAATTGCTATCGGCGTGCTCACTGATTTTGGAGCCAAGGATTTAATAACCTCCGGAGATGCTCCGAGCCATTTCGCAATCAACACAACTGTGACAATNCCGATCACACATCCCACAAGTTCGGTNATGAAAAGCGTAAGAAATTGCGAACGGATATGTTTCAGTTCATTGAATAGAGGGAGACCCAAGGCCACTATCGCAGGTTTGAGCCAAAACTCTATCAGATGTCCCGACTCATAATATTTATCATAACTTATCCCTGTGGCTTTAAGCAGCACGATTAATGCCACGATAGTGAGGAGCATCGGGCTTAGCCAGGTCTGGTGGGTAATTTTCTGCAGCCATCCGGCACCCCAATAGACAAGAAATGTGATAGATATGAGGGAAAGGGGATAGGAGAGTATTTCAATTATGTCCATTGCGGCGTTTCTTAAAGTGTTTGTGCAGATATTGATGTAGATGACCGGTAACTAAGAGCACTATTAGGATTGATACAACTGTTGCCACCGTAATGGGAAGCCATTCAGATTCTATCAAATCAAAATATAGCATTAATGCCACTCCGGGAGGAATGAAGAAAAATGCCATATTAGATATAAGAAATTTGCAAATAGGCTGAATCGTTTTTGGATTGACAACCTTCCGCTCCAAGAGAAGGGTGAGAATTAGCATTCCGATTATACTGCCGGGNATATTCACTCCGGGAATGAGGGCTATTAGCTCTCCCAATGCAAGACACCCGAAAATTATGCCGAATTGTTTTCCCATCAGAGGTGTTGACCTTATGAATTAAAGTGTTATATAGTTTATAAAATGGAATCAGATTCCGGATAATCCATCATCTGATTCCATTTAATTGTTTTATATAATGCGCGATAGGTAGCTTTTAAAAATTAATGAGCTACTTATTATTCCACCGGTGCGAGTTTCACTGTGAAGTGGCGCATGAGCTCAGCTTCCCAAACGATCTTAACGCCATGAGTGATTTCATCGCGGCGATCNTAAACATTCTTGAGCGCAGCGGCGATAACCTTCATATGGTTGTCGGTATAAGTGCGGCGCGGAATAGCNAGACGAACGAAGTCGAGNCCGCCGAAACGGTTTTCGCGAGTCACNGGATCACGATCGGCAAGGATATANCCGATTTCGCATCCACGNATGCCGGCTTCTTTATACAGCTCGACTGTGAGTGTCTGTGCAGGGAATTCCTCTTTGGGCACCTTTGTGAGCACNAGGCTGGCGTCAACGAAGATAGCATGACCTCCTGCAGGGCGCTGGTAGGGCACTCCATATTCNTCGAGGAGCGAAGCGAGATACTCAACCTGATGGATGCGTGTTTGAAGCACCTCAAACTCTGTNTTTTCGTCAAGACCCACGGCAAGAGCAGCCATATCGCGTCCATTCATACCGCCATAGGTGAGGTAGCCTTCGAAAGGAATCACAAAATTCTTTGCNGCCTCATACCAGTCTTCCCAACGGGTAGCGATGAATCCACCCATGTTCACGAGACCATCCTTCTTGGCAGACATTGTCATGCCATCGGCCAGAGAGAACATCTCAAGGCAAATCTCCTTGATAGTACGATCCTCATACCCTTTCTCTCTTGTCTTGATGAAATAAGCATTCTCAGCGAAACGNGCTGAATCATATATCACGCGCTTGCCATATTTATCGGCAATTTTTCTAACCTCGCGGAGATTTTCCATAGAAACNGGCTGNCCTCCGGCTGTGTTGTTGGTGATAGTGACAATGATGAAAGGCACTTTATCAGCATTCTCCTCAAGAACCTTCTCAAGTTTCTTGGGGTCAACATTCCCTTTGAAAGGAGCTTCAAGCTGAGTGTCTTTAGCCTCATCCACAGTGCAGTCAACAGCGAATGCCTTGCGAGCTTCAATATGTCCTTTTGTTGTGTCGAAATGAGAATTTCCCGGAACGATAGCTCCCTCTTTCACGAGCGCAGAGAAAAGNACATTCTCAGCTGCGCGNCCCTGATGAGTCGGNATCACGTGGTCGAAACCTGTGATGCGGGTGATCGTGTCCTTAAGCTCGAAGAATGANCGCGCGCCTGCATAGGATTCGTCGCCCATCATGAGCGCTGCCCACTGACGGTCGCTCATCGCGCCTGTACCTGAATCGGTAAGGAGATCGATGTAAACCTGGTCAGCACGGAGCTGGAAAACGTTATAATGGGCTTCTTTGAGCCACTTTTCTCTCTCCTCGCGAGTGCTTTTGCGAAGAGGTTCAACCATCTTGATTTTCCAAGATTCTGCAAATGGTAGTTCCATGATACGATTTATGTTTATGTGTTGCAAATATAGCTAAAAGCTGTGAGATAACAAATGTTTTAGGGAATATTTTTATCGAGAAATATGCATCATTGGGAAAAAATGCTAACTTTGCAAGATGTTTGGTGATGGAAACCCTTAAAATNCTATTCATGTAAATAAGGAGTGGTTTTCTAAAATGATTTTGAAAAATGGACAATAAACAATTTATAGATATATTATCGGAGAGGATCGGGCTGGATAAGGAATCNACAGCAAAGGTGATTTCCGATCTCAGCGAAATCATAGCGGATACNGTNGTGGATGAGGACTGCGTGGTGGTTCCATCATTCGGGAGTTTTGAGCCCAAGAAGAAATTGGAGAGGGTGGTGGTTCACCCTTCCACCGGAAAGAAAATCCTTATCCCTCCACGTCTGACGATGGGTTTCAAGCCTTCGACAATGTTGAGAAACGATATTAAATAAAAGCTCATGCGCAAGATAAATTGAGCAGACTCGGATAGGATAATTTTATCAAATACTGACAATATTAAAAGTAAAGATTGTGAACCAAAAGATTACAATGTCGTCGCTTGTGGCATTGCTTGCTCTCAAATCAGGTTTGAGCAAGGATAAAAGCGAGGAATTTCTAAAAGAATTTTTCAAATTAATNTCNGAAAATCTCCGTCAAGGGGAAAGNGTCAGATTAAAATCGCTCGGAACATTTAAGATAATGACAGTTGAGACGCGCAAGAGTGTCAACGTCACAAATGGGGAGGAGATAGTGATTCCGGAGCANAAGAGGATAGTGTTCGTTCCCTCGCGAGATGTCGCCGAGGCAGTGAATGCTCCGTTCANTATGTTTGATTCTGTGGAACTTCATCCCGATGCCGAAGCAGAACTTGAGAAATCAGAATTAGAAGAGGCCTCAGAATTAGAGACAATTGTTCAGCCGGAGATGGAAAAGGAGTCCGTTTCCCAACAGGTTGAGGTAAGCATAAATCAGGAAGATGCGCCGGAAATGGGAGCAGATCAAGTGTCTGAAAGTTCAACTATTTCCATTAGCTCCAATGATTCAGACACCATCAATGAAACCACTGATCAATCAGACGAAATAGCTAATTCAGATCTTTCAGAAACTCAGGAGAATTCAGAACTTACAGAAGCTTCCGAGAATTCAGAACTTCTTGAAACGAAGTCAGTAGATGGAAAAGGGAAGGGACGTATGCGCTTTATAATGGGCTTTATCAGTGGGCTTGTCTTGGCTATGATTCTTGTGGCAGGAGGATATTATTATTTCATCTATCGCAATTCTTCGAAAGCTGACAATGACAATGAGGTAGAAGAGATTGTGGTGCCCGTGGTTGATTCAGCTGTAGCTTCTGATTCCGCAGTGGATTCTGCAAAAAATAATGCGCTTTCCGAAGATTCTGTCAGTACTCCGGGAGTGAATGCCTCAACAGTGGCTTTAGAAAATAAGGATTCAGAAAACGTGGATACGAAACCGTCGGATAAGGTTATAAAAGATATAATAGGTCCGCACAATTATCTCACCACTATGGCACAGCGTCATTATGGTGATTATAACTTATGGGCATATATATATGAAGAGAATAAAAGTTTCTTAGGCCATCCTGATCGAATCAAACCCGGCACCGAGGTAGTGGTTCCACCTCTATCAAAATATGGGATAGATCCTAAGAATCCCGCTGATGTAAAGAAAGCCAAGCGCTTGGGAATCGAGATTTATAATAGATTTAAATAGTGTAAGGCTCCGTCCTATTACAGGATGGAGCCTTACACTCTTAAAAATAAAAAGGAGTTCAAATTATGAACTCCTTTATCGAGGTTCCAACCACACCCCCAAACGAATTTAGCCTCATGGAGTTATAAGAGGCTCGTGTCACGATTGTGGCGGATTATGAGATTTTTGACACATAAAGCCATTTTTCAACCCTCGGACGATTGCTATTCTTTTTCTCGATCAATCAACTGCTCTATCATTTTTTGTTGCTTATCCAATTGCTCCTTGAGATTAGTCATCTCAAGCTGCAATTGCTTGTCCGGTGTGATCACCGGTTCGAAAAACACCGCCGGAGATACACCCAATTCTCTTGAAATATCTTCCAAGGTCCTCACTGTTGTGCTGCCATTCTTTATTATGCTCTGCAAAGAGCTTTCTTTCTTGTTAACCCGTCTTGCGAGCTCTTTAAAAGCAATTCCTTTCTCTTTGCATAATTGTCTGATTAAAATCAAATTAGCCATAGTGTCTGTTATCTTATTTAAGAAATTAACATTTATTAACTATGAAATAAACGTATGATATACGATTATTTCGTATTTTGCGGTGTAAATATACACCAATAGTGTAAATTTACAACAATTATAACAAATGAACAAAAATAATTGGTCTTTTCTATGGAAAAAAAAGATGAAATATTAAAAAACTGGTTACTTTCGATTCCACTTTGTGACAAGGAACATGTCTTTAATCGCATTTATGAAGAGTGTTTGATCAATGCCCATACCTTGAAGAATTGGCGATATGGTAAGTGCCGCATCCCTCTCTCCGGCATGCGGGATTTGAATAAAGTTTCTTTAGAATATTCCGGATTTGAAATATTTGAGATCAACCCATCGGAGTGTGTAGTTTCCGAGGCGTAGCGGAAATTGCTCACTCCGGGGAGATCTCTTCCGGAGATAGTCCTTCCTTGTAATTTCTAAAACCATCAAATTTGCAGAACCCCGCGTTCGGCAGTAAAAAAAAACTAATCGGGGGGGGTAAATTGCCCCACATCATCAATTTAAAAAACTCCCATGATAACAGCAGATCAACTATACCAAGCGACCAATAATGGTCTTGACATCATCACCCTCCATTTCCCGGAGGCGAGACGATGCGCCGAGACCAAAGGTCACTTCAAATATCGCCCTTCAGAGCGCACCCCATCGGCATCGGTGCGCCTTTACACCTCCCAGTCCGGACAAAAGATCTGGAAGGTGACGGATTTCGGTGGAGAAGGCGTTGCGCTCTCTCCAATTGATATTCACATGGAGGCGAATAATTTTAATTTCTCCGAAGCCCTTCACGACCTGGCAGCCATCTTCGGCGTTGCCGATAATTCTGTGCGTCCGGAAAACCGTCCGGATATCCGCAAACAGCCCGCCACTCCTGAGCAAGAGGATGGTCAGACCTACTGGGAGATAGATCAGGAATTCACAGAAACTGAATGCCGGATCATGGGCCCGCGCGTCAAGCCTGAGACACTAAAGGCACTCAATTGGTATCGCGTCAAGCATCTTGTAAGCGTCAAAAATCGTGAGGCTGTCTATAAATACTCGAATGATCATTATCCCATCTTCATGCGCGAATGCTGGTTTGAAGAAAATGGGAAGCAGGATAGATTCTTCAAGATCTACGAGCCATGCAACTACGATAAGCGGTGGCGATTCCAATACCAGCCACGCGACAAAAAGCCTCAGAGATACACCAATGGTCTATACGAGGTGCGTAAGGCGTGGGTGGATTACAATGAACGAGAATGCTCCAAATATGAGATAGACAATGGCACCGATGAAGGATATAAGGAGAAGAAATTGCCCGAGGTGATCATATGTTCCGGAGAGCGCGATTCTCTCTGTGTGCGCTCCCTTGGTTATCATCCCGTGTGGTTTAACTCCGAGACCTACCGCGTTACTGAAGAGGAGATCAACGAGCTCCGTAAATATGCCGAGGTTATATATAATATCCCCGATATTGATGATACAGGCGTTACCAAAGGCACACAACTCGCATTGCGGTTTATGGATATCCGCACCGTATGGCTTCCGGAGAAGCTGAAGAACTTCCGCGATGCCCGTGGCAATTGCCGCAAAGATTTCCGAGACTGGATGGAGCTGCACCAGAACAATAAGGATTTTCGTCAGCTTCTCAACTCGGCAGATCCGGCGCAGTTCTGGACCGTGACCTATAATCAAAAATCAGGCGTTGCTCGATATTCTCTCAAGCTATCATGTTTGCACACCTTTCTCCGTCTTAACGGCATCCATGCACTCCATGAGGAACATGCTGCCGACACAAAATTTGTTAAGATCACCAACAATGTGGTTAAGCAAATATCATCCCGTGAGATCCGTGCATTTGTAGTCAAATGGGCGTATGAATCCGGACAGCCCGAAGAATTGCGCTCGATGATCCTCACCACCACATATCTCGGAGCTGCCTCCCTCGGGGAGTCTTTGTCGGAGGTGGATCCCGACTTCAGCAACGCCACACCCACCTCTCAATTCTTCTATTTCCCCGGGTTCGCCATCGAGGTGACCGCTAAGGAATTTATCAAACACGACATGAGATCTAATCCCTCCGGCCGCCACTGTTGGGAATCCTCCGTGATTGATCATGCTATAAAGCTATCCGAACCGATGTTTGAAGTGTCAAGATCCGGAGATGGATTGCATTCTGAAGATTATTCTCTTGAGATAAAAAACACAGCATCCCCTTTTCTTTGCTACTTGATCAACTCCTCCCGTCTCTTCTGGCGCAAGGAATTGGAATATAATTGGAGCGATGAGCAGGAGGCTGCGAAATATCGCAAGGAATACAAATTTGAGATTGCCGGGCCTCGATTGTCAGAAGAAGAGATCCGACAGCAAAAACAATGCCTTCTCTCAAAGATTTTTTGTATCGGATATCTCTGCCATCGATATAAAATGTTATCAAGAGCGTGGGCCCCATTCGCGATGGATAACCTTGTTGGAAACTCTGATGAGTGTAATGGGCGATCAGGAAAATCGGTTCTTTTTGCTCTTCTTGCCAAGATACTCAAACGGGTTCCTCTCAACGGCCGAAATAAGGACTTGTTAAAAAACGAACATGTATTCATGCAGGTGGATCGCCACACCGATATGGTGGTGGTGGATGATTGTTGCCCGGAATTAAAGATAGGTGATTTCTATAACTACATCACAGGGGATATGACCATCAACCCGAAGAATTCTGGTATTTACACCCTCGAATTTGCAGATTCTCCAAAATTTATTTTTTCCACCAATTATGTTCCCCGCGATTTCTCGCCATCGAGCCGCCAGAGATTGCTCTTTCTCGTTTTTGGCGACTATTATCACGCACAGGCGGAGACTAATGACTATCTGGAAAACCGGAGTGTCCACGATGATTTCGGAAAGGATCTCATGTCGTCGGAATATACCGAGAAGGAATGGGAGGCAGATCTGAATTTTATCCTGCAATGTACGAAATTCTATCTATCACTACTCCGGTTGAATGTTAAGATCGAGCCGAACCTTGATAATATCATTTTCCGCAAACATCTCAACGATATGAGCGACAGCTTCAGGGATTGGGCGGAAACCTACTTTGCTAAGGGTTCTGAGCATCTCGACACCTTCATTATCCGAGCCGAGGCATTCGAAGATTACAAACGATCCTCGGGCGTGAAGAGCACTCCGATGGCCTCATTCACCAAGGCCCTTAAAGGTTTTTGTTATACCTGCCCTTATATCGATGAGCTTAATCCTAAGGAATTCCATAATTCCGGCACTCGAATCCTCAAGCGCGTGGATTGGGAGAATGAAAAGAAACAGATGGAGATGATCTACATCCGGACCAAGCCGGAACCGGTCGAGACTCCGAAGGCCGAGCCACAGCCGGAACAAAACATCTTTGATTCTCAAGGCGACGAGGGATGGGAAACATGGTAGGTGGATAATATCGAGAATTATTAAAATTACGAAAATATAAAACCTGAAAAACGATAAATATATGTATGAAGTAATAACAGATTTTTCCGACCCGGTTTGGGCGTCCAAAACAGGAAGATTCCCTCTTATGCGGAATCTTTTCTTGGCGGGATATATCCCTTTGGTCTGCACAGAAAGTCAGGTGCGCCAGATGGAGCCCGTAATTAAAGGGATCGTTGAGAAGCTAAACAAACTTTATCCGCTTGAAGAGCCATTGTCATTTCAGGTTCGCGACCGCAAGCAAATCAATGGTTCCATAGTAATCTACATCTTCCGGAAAGGCTGTAAGAAGGTTAGGGATAAATTCTTTGCACGGATTGTTTTCTCAAAATCCGACCGACAATTCAAAGATGTCATTCTGGAGCGTGTATTGGGCTATGCAGATACAACGATAAGCTATCACAGAGATTGGTATGGCCTCCCGTCCTAATCCGAGCGACTGCATTCATTGCCTCCCGAAGGGGATATGCAGCCACTATGTGGGGAAAGCCCGAGGCTTTCAATGGCTATATCCCTGCCTTCTTCCGGAATGCTCCTGCATATCCTATTCCCCCAAATCCAAAATGAAGAAAAGATGACATTGAAAGAATTTATTGATATGGCCCGTCGATATGACATTGATCCCGAGATGGAGATGACGGTGCAGCCCCTTCTGAAAGACAAGCGAAGGAAGGTGACTAACATCACCCTTAACGACGGGAAAATCATCTTGCATTGCAACGTCATAAAGAAGCAACCATTACGGAGACCGTAATAGCTGGTTCAAATTATTGCCCCGGTTGGGGTGCTGAGCACCCCAGTTGGTTCGAATTATTGCCCCGACTGCGGTCCTGGAGACCGCAGTCGAGGAAGAAGAATGCACTGATAATATCTATTATTTTAGTATAAACATATTAAATAATGATATAAACTACGAAATAATAATATAAGATACGAAAATAATTATTAACTTTGCACTGGAAATATTTCCACATAATTTAATATTGATTAAGACATGGAATCATTTAAAGAGACCAGGATCAATGTCGTCAACGGCATTGAGATTTCATCCGTAGAAAAAGACGGTGAGTTTTTCGTGCCTGTAAAACCTATTTGTCAGGCTATCGGGATAGACTTCTCATCTCAAATTGCAAGAGTAAAGGAGAGTCCACTTATTGCCCCAACTATGGTGGTAATCACCACAGTTGGGGCAGATAATCGCACTCGTGAGATGGTTTGTATTCCTGAGAGATTCGTTTATGGTTGGCTTGCCTCCATCAAGCCGGGCAAGGTTTCACCGGAAGCCCGGGAGAATGTGATCAGGTATCAGACCGAGTGTTATGAGATCCTCTACAATCATTTTCATCGGAAGGCCTTCAGGGATGAGACACTCACTCAGATGGAGATTCAGCAACGCAAGGTTGTGGAAGAACTCAACCAGCAGAAGAAGGAGATCGCCGGCGCACTCAAGGAAGCGGAGATAAAGCTCCGGAAAATTCAAGATGCAAGGGTGGATGAGAGTATTCTTCCGCAGATTGGAATAGCCAATACTTAATCAATATATTTTATGTACTGATTCCCCCTTTCGGCAAGAGAGCCGGAGGGGGAATCGCTTTTTGGAAGTTAATTTTTTTGAAAAATGTTGCTTGAAAATTTGTATATTCAACAAAAGTTGATTATCTTTGTAATGTCAATAAGACAAGGAGATAATTAACAGAATGTTTAACTAAAACGATTTAGAAAAATGAACGATGCAAAGTTTATTCAAAGAATCATCGAGGTTGTCAGGCTTCTCCTCAACTTCCGCCAAATGGCAGATAAGAGCGATAAGAGGATCCTCCGAGATACCATCAGAGCTGTTGTCAAAGAATTGACCAGAGTCTGAGCCTCAACACAAAGAACCCTCCTCCGAAAGGGGGAGAGGTTCCATTAAATAAAAAAACTATGGCAGAAGAAGAATTAATAAAAGAGATAATGGAGCGTGCGCAATCTGAGGAAGGTGCCATACTTGCCGATGAAGCGGTTGCGCGCTACAAAGCATCCAAATCATCCGATAAAGTCTATAACCTGAAAGAGCAGGATATAATGAAAGTGTTGAAAATTTCCTATATAGCAGAGCGATTCTTCGGGCGTTCCCGGTCGTGGCTGTGCCATAAACTAAATCACGACATAAAGAATGGGAAACCCGATGATTTTACGGAAGATGAGCGAAAAAAATTAAAAAATGCTCTTGATACCATAGCATACGAGATTCAAATTTTGTCGGATAATTTGTAGTTAATTTGCATCGTTCATCTACATAATCCGACTCCGGCTCGGCTGACATCTCCGTCAGCCGGGCTTTTTTTATGCCGAATAGAGAATCACCATTAAAAAATCATAACCTTAAATATCCATTATTTTAGTATTAAACTACGAAATAATAGTATAAAATACGAAAATAATTGTTAACTTTGCATTGGAAATATTTCCAGAACAATAAACAACATTTATCATGAACCAAATCAATGTAGGCACAGTGAATGGCGTCGCCATTACAGCCTTTCAGAAAGACGAGCAATTTCTCGTACCCATCAAACCTATTTGCACAGCCCTCGGAATCGATATCGAACCCCAGAGAAAGAAGATTATGGAGGATGAATATATTGCCCCAGTTGCGGTGCTGGAGACCGCAACTGGGGCAGATAATCGCCTCTACGAAATGCTTTGTCTCCCGCTTTTCTTCATTCCCGGATGGCTCTTTTCCATCAATCCGAAGAATGTAGCTCCGGAGGCCAAGGAGAAGGTGAGAAACTTCAAATGGGAATGTTATAAGGTCCTCTACTCCCATTTCTTCGGATCCTTCATCGAGAGCAGCACCATGAGCGAGAAGGCAAGGGAGCTGAGAAAAGAGATTGCGGATGAAGAGAGCCGCCTCGTCACCCATCAGGAGGAAGCGAAGCAGATAAAAAGCAAGATCAGCGACCTCAAGACAAAACTCGGGGATATCACCGAAAAGATGATCAATCCCGAAAGGTATCTATTTAATTCTTGACCTACTTTGATTTGATTCATAGATTCCCCCTTTCGGCAAGAGAGCCGGAGGGGGAATCGCTTTTAAAAAAATTTTCCTTCCCCTTATTGCCATTTCAAAATCTTTTGCTAACTTTGCAGTGCACTAACAAATGATTGTGTTTCAATCCCGCTGGGCTTCGGTTAATGCTCGACATAATTCGGGCTTTTTTTATGCCCGATAACGCCGTATAATGTTGACACCTTACCAAAGGTATGTTGACAGCTTACGGGACATATATTGACAGCTTACGGCTGCCGGTCCGAACATTTTATATGCTCCTTCGGGATTGTATCATTTGTTAGTGCAACGGATCGGCAGCCGTTTTTTTGTCTGCCTTGCACTAACAAATGATACGCTTATGAAAGCAATTTCATTAAAGGCACAATCCACCGCGAGCCTCAGAATCGCGGAGATCGCCGGAAGTATGGCGACAACAGTCATTAACCACCGCACAGGCTTAGCCATGATCTTCGGCACAGCTTCGTTCATCGGAACGCTTCTCTCGGCCGATACGCTTGCGTATGCCGGCGCATTCCTCACCTTGGTGGCAGTATATCCCATTAAAGAGAAAGGAGGCAAGAGATGAGCGATTACAAAGACCGCGTTATGATCAACGATGATGTGATCGATTGCCTGGAGTATCTCCAGGATGAGGAGACAGTCACCTATTACGAGATCATCCTTGACACCTGCATCGAGGCAGCCATCGAGCAGCCCGACCTGTTTGACGACGACACAGCCCTTGACATAATCCGAGGGCTGCACAACCTCCGGAAGGATCTGCGCCGCCTGTATCCGGGCGACGCGGCAGCTCGATAGCAAAAGGTATTTTTCCCCCAAGGAAAAAGGTATTTTTATATCGATAGCAAAAGGTATTTTTTCAATCAGAAGAAAGAGCATTTACAATGGTTCCGACCGCCCGGCCGGGACCATTTTTTATGCCCTTATTTTTTCTTTTGAATTAACATTGTCAATTCCGAATATATTGCACCGCTTCCCTCCCTTTTACCCACCACCCCAAATATATTTACTTTTTATTGTTACACTGTTACATGATGTTTGGAGAAAATAATAAAATAATAATAATCAATAAGATAAGTAAAGCGCCGAATGTAACAAAAATTAGTAACAAAGGGAGTAACAACGATGTAACAACTTTGTTACAGCCTCCGGAGCTCTCTCTGTATCAACCTGTAACAACTTTGTTACAACATTGTAACAAATAGGGTTTTTATTGTTATTACACATTCAAGGGTCTAATTATTAAATAATTAGGTAATAATAACAACTGTAACAAAAAAAAGCGGAAAAATTTAGAAGAGATTTGGAAGAAAGAACTAAATAACTATATAAAATACGAAAATAATGGCTATAAATACGAAATATTAGCAGTTTTTATGTTAATTTTGCATCCAGTGATTAACCTATAATTCATGACACGCTATGATGACTATAAAGATTGATGTCGAGCCCTACGTTGCGGAGTATATAACCGGGAAATATTTCGATCCGGAGGTCGGGGTGGTGCGCTTCCCCGCCGGGTCGGACATCTACCATCTGATTTACGACCTGCTGTCCAAGCGGCCGGCGGAATGCCCCGTGGATCATGGCAATCTTGAGTTTGCCCTTCCCGCCCGCCGTCAGGGGAAGGATCCCGAAACCTACAACTATCTATCCCGCCGCGCCCAGGGTCTCCTTGAGCGGAAGATGCGCACCCTCCTTTGGGCCGAGCTTCACGAGACAATGGACGAAGGGAAACATCTCGAAGGGATGCAATTCAAGGAGGTGGTCTATATCTTCCTCCGTCGCTACAGCATAGAATCCATCTCCGAAGACGGATTGCTCAAGAACTATCAGCGATGGCGCGACAAGATCCGCCGAAAGAAGAAAAGAGGGTATAAATGGAAAAAATCATAAAAACGCCTTAAAATTCGCCCCTCCCGGATATGCCGTTTTGTCCATTTTTCGACGCAAAAGTGCTGAAAAATGTCCGAAAAATGCTGAAAGATTGAATATCAGATAATTATAAAATTGGAAATATGAATAAAAATCTCGTCACAGCCGTCACCGGATTGAAGCTCGTCGGGCTGAAGGATCTCCAGCTCTACAAGCGGATCCGAAACCGCGTGGTGCTTGCCTTCATTCCCGGCAATCTTTCCTTCCTTTCCATCCCCGGCACGGTTCTGGTGGCATCCAATCAGACCGAGAAGGGGTATGAGAAAAGCATCACCTTTAAAGTGCCTTCTGAAAATTACGCCCTTGCCGACACGCTATCAGCCTATGAGGAGATGAGGATAGTGGCCATCTACGCCGATGCCCGGGGAGAGCAGCGCGTTTGCGGTTCGCCGGAATATCCTCTGCGCCTCCGATACACAATCCATGATGGCGTGGCTACGGCCACCCTCACCGGCACCGATATCCGCGATGATGCCTATCTCATGCTCGCGTAAAATTCCACTTTTTAATGGTCGCGCTAACCCCTTAGTCCTTCCTTATATATAGGTTAGTGGCTAAATTCGTGAAAAATATTGATATGAACCGCATCCAGCAACTGATATCAGACAATTGGACAATACGTCGCCATGAGCTCTCCAGCCTCATGGCAATAATCATGCCCGGAATAATATCGGGCAATCTCGAAGGGATATCCGAGATCCTCGGAAAAACCAAATGCACCGCGACAGCTTACGACCCATATCTCGCCACCGAATGGGAGACCACCGACACAGATCTCCCGAACAACTCCGTTCTGGTGATCACTCTCCGGGGCACCCTCTATGCGTGGGAGAGTGATTGGCTCGCCCGCAAGATCAAAGAAGCCGAAGCCAACTCCCGTATCTGCGGGATAGTTCTCCTCGTGGATGGCCCCGGAGGGATGGTATCGCATATTGATAAGGCAGTGGCGGCGATAAAGAATTGCACCAAGCCCACCGCCACAGTCTGCGAAGGGATGATGGCTTCCGCTCATTTTTGGATCGGAACCTGCACCGACCGCACATTCATAGTGTCGGATCTCTGCGAAGTTGGATCTGTCGGAATCATCACCACCCATCTTTCCCTGTTGAAATATTTCGAGATGAACGGGATTGATTATCGGGAGATCTATCCCGACACTGCCGACCTCAAGAACGAGGCAACCCGCGCCCTCATCGAGAAGGATGACGATTCGATCATCAAAGCCCGTGCAGAAAAGATCCATAAAATTTTTGCCGAGACCGTGGCCGAAAACCTCGGTATAGACTACGATCCCAAGCTCCCGATTTTCCGAGGAAGGATGTTCTCCGGAGAGGAAGCCGTGGCCGCCGGCTACATCGATCAGATCGGCACATTGGACGATGCAGCCCGTTATGTGCTCGGTGTGGCCACAGCCATGCAGATCAATTCCTCCTTAGATTGACATTAAACTTAATCTTAATTTAATAAGAGACATATATGTTTAAAAAACTTGATTTTGGTCAGTTCACGGCAACCGTCAAGACGTTGCTCGGACTGCCCGCCTTCCAGAAAGATGCTGAAGGCCATGAAACGTTGACCGCCGAGCAGGTGGCCACCCTTAAACAGTTTGGATTCGATGAGCGATGGATCGCCGGATTCAAGGCTCACCTCGAATCTCCCGAAGACGAGAAGCCCTCTGCCGACACATCGAAGAAACAGATGGCTGTAATGGCGGCCACTATGGGTTCACTCACATCCCAGCTCGCAGAGAAGAGCGAGGAGCTCGCGCAGCTTCAGCAGGAGGCTCTTGAGCGCGAGACAGAGCTCACAGCACTCCGCAAAACCAACGCCGAGGTTGAGGCATTGAAAAAGAAAATCAACATCCTCTCCGCCCTTCCCGAGCAGGATCCCGCGCAGGGTGCCGGAGCCGCCGTCCCTTCCGATGGCTGGAACATCGATGATGATAAGCAGCTCGGCGGAATGAAGGGAGAGATGTTCTCCCTTGATCGTGCTTACAACAAGCGAGCCCGCGCAGCCCTCTATGCAGCCCAGGGGAAGGAATATATCGTAGCATCCGCCGACCCTGTCGATTTCGAGATGCTGAAGGAGGATTTAGGTGCCTTCTACCGTCGTCCATGGCAGGAGAGAGTGCAGAGCTTCCTCGTAAAACTTCCATCAATCACCGCAATCTTCCCCACCGAGAGCGGACACCAGGATCTCGACACCCTCGTTAATATCTTCCTCGGCGAATTCTCTCAGGCCGATTCTTCCGACAAGAGTGATTTCGACAAGGTGACCAAGGGTGAATTCAAGATGCAGGACGAGACGCTCCGCATGTATGGCGTGATGTTCGTCTATATCTTCCCCTCACTCAAAGCGATTGAGAAATCATGGATCGGTTATCTCAACCGCGAGGGTTCAAACCCTGTCAAACTCTCATTCATCGAGTTCTTGCTCGTGAAGGTGGCCGAAAAGCTCCACAACGAGCGCGAGATGCGTTTCATCAACGGCGTTCGCAAGAATCCGAAACCCAATGAGCCCGGGCGAGCCATGGAGGCTGCCGATGGTCTTTACGAGTATATCCGCAAACGTGTGGATGGTCATATCGACTTCACCCCGGACGGCGGAACAACAGGCAAGACCATCTATCAGATCAAGCCCTTCGAGCTCGGCGAGATCACTCCCGGAAATATCGGCCGAGTGGTGGAGAAAGGAACCTCCATGATCCCCTCCCATATCCGCGACACCGGCAATCTCGTGCTCTATATGCCTTCACACCTCGTGGCATGGTATCGCAAATATCTTGAGCTCCACTACGGTGCTAATAAGGATTATGAGGGTGTTTACTCCAAATCGGAGAAAACTGCGATGTATGTCCACGAATATCCCGGCGTGAAGATCCAGCCCGTGCCCAACGCCGACAATCACCACCGATTGTTCTGGACCCTCGACGGAAATATCCAGACATTCTGCCATATCGAGGGCGAGATGTTGAAATTCAATATGGAGCAGGTGGATTGGAGATTGAAGGTGTGGTCCAACTGGAAGGAATCAATCCAGGCCATCGCCGTAGGTCGCAAGTTCCTCAGCAAAGCAGACGTAACCGGCACCGACCAGATGATCTGGTGTAATGAGTATGACCGCCCCTCCGGTTTCTTCCTTGAGGAGAAGCATGGCGAGAATCCTTCCGTAGCTCTCCACTCTTCAGTGGTTATCCCGGAGGGTGACGAGGTGTTCCAGATCACCGATATCTTGGGTGCGGAACCCGGTCAGCAGGTATCGATCAAGAATGGCGGAACCAACGAGAACGGGGTGAAAATCCTCAAGAGCGACAAGTTCTCGCTCATCAAATCCGACTGGCTCCCCAACCGTAACGATGTGATCACTCTCATGAAGGTGGCCGATGATAAGTTCATCGAGATTTCGCGCGAATCCGGGGTCACAGCCGATGCACTCTCAATCCCGGCCGACACAACCGAGATCGACCTTACCGGAGGCACAGAATTTGTGGTCGGTAAGAACGCACAGGCAACCGCTGTCACAGCGCTCAAGAACGCCGAGCCGGGCGTGGTTTACACCATCTACGGCAATGGCGATAACGATGCGAACGCCACAACGATCGCCAAGGGTGGAAAATTCCTTCTTTCCAAGGATATCACCCTCTGCGCAGGAGCCTTCCTGAAGGTGGTTGTGGATGCAGATGGCAACATCCATGAGGTTTCACGCGGATAAGAGATAGAGATTCAACGGTCAGCCGGAGAGAATATCTCCGGCCGGCCAATTCATTAAAAAAATAAAATTTGACGTTATGCCATACATCAAACAGTCAGTATATCGCGCACCCGGCAATCCCGGACGCGGCATCACCCCCCATGATCGCCTTCGCCTCATCGATGTAGAGGATATCGCATACATGCCCCCTGCAGACGACAAAGGGGTAGTTTTGGAAGGGGATATCATCCTGAAGCCGAACAGATATGCCATAGATCTCTATATGACCCCCGGCACAATCGAGATCACCGACCCCGCCGACGGCGACACAGATCAGGTAGGCTTCACCCCCTCCGTGAAATTCAATCACCCCGGCAACAAGCAGGAAGTGCGCGAATTCAAGGTCAACAACATCAACACCAAATTCATCGTTATCGTCAATTACTGTTCCGGCGAAGCATCCGATCTTATCGGCACGCTCTGCAATCCGGTAAGAATGACCCCCTCCTACACCGGAAACAAAGACGGCAACACCAATGAATTCACCTTCACCCAGATCAACAAAGGGGAAGGGATATTCATTTATAAAGGCACCATCCCCGGCGAGGAACCCGTAGCCAAGGTTGAAGCAGGTGCCACAAAGGTGGAAATCATCTCCGACGGCCAGTATCAGCTCAGCGACGGCAAAGCCTCCATCACAGAGATAGAGGGAGGCGTTGACGGTGCGCTGGTGACCCTCCTCGGCGCATTCGGTGTGGATGCCCCATCGGTAGTTGCCGGCGACACAATCCTCACCCGATACGGTCGCCCCTTCGTGGCCACCGGCGGATCTCAAATCACCTTCCGCGCCTACTCCTCCGGAGAGGGGAAAGTGGTATGGGTGGAGCAGAGCCGATTTGAGGCATCCTGATTCATGACAGCCATAGAAGTATGTTTTTATTTTAGTTTGCCAAGGGAGGAGCGCGTGAGCGCCTCTCCCTGTCTTTTTATGAGAGAGTTATGCGGATTATTTTTGTAGGGTAAATTAAAAATCTTATGAAACACGAAGATAGACGAAAGATAATAGAATGGCTTCGCTCCCCGCGCCCTTGGGCTGAAGGAGTGGCTCTCTATCAGGAGCACGGATGCAATATAAGGCTCAAAAGAGAATTTGCATTCGGCGAAACCTCATTGCTCCGCGAGATATTGGCCGATCAGCTCATGGCATTGGCCGACATCACTCCCCGCGAGTTGGCCAGATCAGCAAAAACGGTGACCACCGCCGTCACTTCCTCCTATAAGCCCGCGCCGGAACCGGTGAAGGCGATGGTCAAGATCCGCGACAAATTCCCATTCCTTAATTCACCCGACTGTCCCGACACCCTGAAGGTAATGGTGGCGGATATGCTCACATCATACGATGCTTACAAGAAGGCGCACAATGCCCTCTACGATATGCCCGACACAGCCACAGACGAAGCCTTCGCCAATTGCGCCGCGACTGTGGAGAATTACCTTCTGAACCGCAAGATCTGGGAAGTATTGGAATATTATAAAGAGCATAAAGAGCTACCTGAAGGGATAGAGGAGAAAGAACCAACACCCGAAGAGGAGATATCGCAGCTCTCAGATCTCGACCTTGCCTCCAAATACCGCTCCGCCGTAACCAATGAAGGGAAGCACCGCAAGAGATTGGAGAAGATCCTGGCAGCCGGCAATCGCGATGAGAAAGCCGAGAGCATGGTTCAATACTGGGCTAACCGCAAGAAGATGCTCAAGGCAGAAATCGAAAACCGAAAAAAAAAATAAATGATCATCTTCTTCAGCTCGCCAAGCGCAAGGAGTATTTCGCCCACTCCTTCCGGCGCACCAGCTGCGCCCCCTGCGACCGTTCCGAAGCCGGGCATCAGATAATGATCATAAATAAAAAAATAGATCAGTTGAATGCAATATTAAGCTCTCTTGATTATGGCGGAGAATAATAAAAAGAAGATAATCGTATTTGAGGATGGGGATGCAGCCCACGTCAGACACGAGATAAGCCGTGTATTGACCGAGAGCGCCAAGAGGGGAGACACAGAATCCATCAAAGCGCTCCGGGAGATGCAGGCACAAGATAAATTTGATTCACTGATAGCAAACGCCGACAACGACGAATATGAGTTTACCAGCTAAGCCCTCACGTCTCGATTTCTCCAATATCGACCTTGGCACGATTCAGCGGATAGCAAAGAGCGGGGATCTCTCCGCCCTTACCCCCGCCGAACGTGCCTATTTCGATTTAATGGAGGTGGTGCGCGGTCTCAACGCCCGGATGCGCCTCCCTCAGGGGGATAAGATCGTGACCAAAGCGGGAATAATAAAACTTCTCAAGAGCGACGCATACGGTCTCTCCGACTGGATGGCTCGCCAGGTCTATGCCGATTCCCTCAATTTCTTCTACACCGATGAAGGGGTGTCGCCTCAGGCATGGCGCAATATCTATGCCGAAAAGATGGATAAGCTCGGAAATATTGCCTTCTCCATGGGGAAGATCAAGGAAGCAAAATCGTATTTTCAGGAAGCCGCCAAATTGCGCGGTTGCTACGATGCCGCAGCTCCGGAGATCCCACAGGAATTGCTCGATGCCAAGCCCGTGATCATCTACACCGCCGACCCCACATCAATGGGCGCAGCTCCCGCCGACCGCAAACGTCTGGAGCATTTCATCGATTCGATCCCGGATCTTCCGGAAGTGGCAAAGAAAAGAGTGAAGGAGGATGCCGGAATCAACCGTCTGGATCTCCTCCAGCGTTTGCTCGACGACCAAAAAGAATTCACCGATGGAGAATAAAGAGGATGCACAATTGCGCTATGGATCATTCCTTCAGCAGATGATAACATTCGCCGACCCAACCAACGTGGTGGTTGTCGGCGGTCGCGGCGTGGCTAAATCCACCGTGGTCATCGCCCACCGCACATTGGAGTGCGTCAGGCTCATGCCCGGCGCTCCGGTCTGCATTGTGGCCAATACCTATGCCAATCTCGTGGATAACATCATGCCCGCTGTTCAAAATGGCTGGAGGCTTCAGGGATTGATCGAGGGTGTGCATTATGTCAAGGGTGTGCGCCCTCCGGAGGAATGGAAACGTCGATGCTCCTGCATCGTGGACGATTATCGCCATGTCTATACCTTCTGGAATGGATCCGTGATATTCCTCGGATCTCTCGACAATCCATCCCTCACGGCCGGTAAATCGGTGGCTCATCTTGTTTTTGATGAGACCAAATATGCCAGCGATGCCAAGGCTGCCCGCGTTCTTCCGATTCTCCGAGGGGATGCCATCACCTACGGGCGCTGCCATCTCTACGGAGGCGTGACTATCACCACCGACATGCCCGACATAATGGAAGGGGAATATGATTGGTTTTTCAGATACGCCGCCGAGATGGATCCGGAAAGGATCGTGGCGATCGTGCAGGCATTCGGCGAATTGAATCGCCTCCGGATGCAGATGCTGAAGGCGGAGAAGAAAGAGAAGCCCGACCCGCGAAAGATTGCCCGGCTGGAGAAGAAGATCCGCTATAACGAAGAAGGATTGAACAAGCTCCGGAAAGGTCAGACATTATTCATGAATGTCTCCTCCCTGGTTAATATCGATGTGCTGACCGTAGAATATGCCGAGCGTCTCTATAACGGTGCATTGGAGCCCCACGAGTTCATGAAGAGCGTGTTGGGCTGCCGTCCCGGTCTGCGCAAGGATGCCCGCTTCTATGTGCTGTTTGGTGATGATCATAAGTATGACGACGGCACCCGCTCCGGCGTGGCTGCCTTCTCCAGTTCAGAGCTTCGATATCTCGACCCCTCCAAGCCCCTTGAAGGAGGGATGGACTTCGGAAAGATGATGAGCTTGGTGATAGGGCAGGAGCAGGGTCCGCTCTATCGTGTGCTTAAAAACTTCTACATCCTCCCTCCGGAATGGTTGCCCGACTTGGCACGCGACTTCCGCGAGTTCTTCGCCTCCCATCCCGTGAAGGAATTACGGTTGTGGTATGATAGATCCGGAAACAATCTACAATCCCAGAATCAGGACTATGCCCGTCAGATCAAGGAAGCCATCGAGCATGATGCCGACGGGAAGCGCACCGGATGGACCGTGACCCTGATGAGCCGCAAGCAGAGAGTGCTCCTTCAGGAAGAGGAATTCAACTTCATGCACACTCTCATGAAGGGTGAGAACCCATCCCTCCCGAAGTTGCTCATCGATGTCAATAACTGTTCCGAGCTCATCTCCTCCCTTGAGGGAGCTCGCGCCGGCATAAAGTATCGGGGGGAACAGAAGATAATAACCAAGATAAAGAAGAGCGAGAAACTCGCCGTCAAGAAACTGCCTCGTCTCTCCACCAATCTCTCCGACGCATTCAAGTATCTTCTTATGCGCAAACATTGGATGGATGCTGTCAAGGCTCGTCGGGCTTCAGCTCCCGTAGATTCCACCTTCCTGGAGGAATGGATGCGCAACCGCAAGAGCCGGTGACCACCGAACCCCGAAACCCTCCGACACCCGGATATCCTCACGGATTTCCGGGTTCTTTTTTTGCCTCCGAACCCCGGTAACAGTGACCCACCCACTCACATTTCACTAAAAGGGCCCGGTGGTCACCACCGCAGACCTGAGTGGCCTCGCTCTATTCGCTGTCTGTCATTTTTTGAGATTTCGCTCGCGCTCCAATCCAAAATAAAATTTATCAATCAATTAGCGTTTAATCCACCAAAATTTTAGCCCCCAAAACGCAATTTTTTATAAAAAATGGGTGGATTTTTACGTTGAAACTATTAAAATTTAATATAAACTACGAAATAATTATATGTTTTGAATAAAAATCATTAAATTTGCGATAAGTCAGCATCCTGCTTATGGCTGCTTCCGAAATATTAATTTCATCTAAGGAAAATATGGAAAAAGACAGAATAAACACCCAAGAAGAAGATAAGGTCTATCCGATGATCACCGGCCAAGTGTTGCACGTGCTCGCAGAGTTGCAAATGCCCAATGGAATGTTTGAAACCTACGCCGCATTCATTCGCCGGCTGGAGCATATCCTGCTCACCAAGGCCGAAGAACTGGATCTCGACGATTCCACGGCGCTCTCTTATGTGCGTGTGCTCTATCTGCTTCGCAACGACCTGGAGGACCTCTCAGTCGTCAGTGAAGATCGGGAGGGCGATGAACCCGACAACCTCTGACAGCTCATTGTATAATGGTTTATGATTTTGATATGCGTTTGAAATGACAGAAGGGAGCGGCTGATATGTCGGCCGGCTCCCTTTGTCCTTCCCCTGATATCGGGAATTTATCATATTTGCATTAAAATAAAGAAAATAGAGATATTATGAGCAATAAAACGACAATAACACTCTACGACGCATTGCAGGAGATGCGCACCATCTCCGAAGAGGGCGGAACATTCTCCCTGCGTCATCGCAAATATGACCGTCAGCGCAACATCGGGGGAGACCTCGCAATCATTCCTGCCGCACGAATGCGACCTCAAGCCAAGGATGAGCAGATCCGCGATGCTCACCGCAAGCTCTTTTACGTCGATACGGAGACGGGCGAGGCAAAAGTGTGTTGGCATTGCCTGATCATGGAGTTTAACGGAAAAAGGGTGATTATTTAATTATGGTACGAAGAATTGGAAATTTCGGGTTCGTCGAATCCGGCGGATCTATCTTCACCTTCAACGCCGCTTCCTCGGCATCCTCCCGTGGGTGGACACCGACCCATTTCTCCGTGCGCGGCAGATCCAAGTCCACCTACGCATGGGATTACATCACCGTCAACGGCTACAACATCATCCCCTATGGCAGTGACAACGACCTCCCGGATGTAGTCGTGGAGCTGCTTGAAAACTTCTACGCCGGAGAGGGGATCATGGGGAAGAAAGCCGGTTTGCAATGGGGCGATGGCCCACGCCTCTACCGCGATGCAGTGGATGCCGACAACACTCCATATCGGGCATGGACCGATGACGCGGCAATCTCCAAGGAATTTGACCGCTCCGACTGGCGCACCCAGATGCACCGCTGCCTGATCGACCTCGTTCACCTCGAAGGCTTCTGGGTTAAATTCACCCGCAACCGTGGCGGACGCATCCCCGGAGAGGGGAAGATCGTGAAGATAGAGCATGTGCCGGCGCAGAAGGCACGGTTTGTCTATGAAGGCCCCGGGAAAGCCCCCCGGAAGGTAATGATAGCTGATTTTCCCACGGCAGATCCTCAGACATGCCACGTCTATCCGCTGTTTGATCCTCACGACCCGACGCGCCATCCGGTGTCGGTGGCATATTACAATATCTATTCATTCGGGCATGATCATTACAGCGTTCCGCGATTTATTGGAGCCTTTGATTGGCTAAAACTTGCCACCACGCTCGCCCCTCTGCTCTTAGCATACAATGAGAACGCCTCGGCGATATCCAAGCATATTGAATCCCCTGCAAGCTATTGGGCCGAGCATGAGCAGCGCATCAAGGATATGTGTCTCCAGATGGGGGAGACCTACGACCCCAAGATGCTCGATGAGTTCAAGGATGCAGCCATGGAGAGATTCGCCGCAGCTCTGACCGGGAAGGAGAATGCCGGGAAATTCATCCACACATCCCGTTTTTGGAATTCCGATGCCAACGATTTCGAGGGATGGAAGATTACACCCATCGACAACAAACTCAAGGAATATATCGAGGCGCAGATGGCTATATGCAAGAAATCGGAGGCGGCAGCCACCTCCGGATTCGGCTTGGATCCGTCGCTCTCGAACCTTATCCTCGACACCAAACTTGGTTCCGGATCCGAGAAACTCTATGCCCTGAAGGTATATAATGCCACGGAGACGGCTGTTCCGGATATGGTGCTATGTCGCCCATGGCAGGCGATGCTCGATTGCAATCATCCCGGTTCTGACCTTCGTGTGGGTCTTTACCGCCGGGTGGTGGAATCAGAAAAGAATATTAACCCCGAAAACAGAGTGAAAGAAAATGCATAGCAGGACACGATTATTCGGCCGAGACGGTGACGGAGCTCAGGAGATCCTCGAACTTATCGGAGTTATATCCGCAGGAGTTTCATTTGACAAATGGGAACCATTATTCCCCTTCGGCATTCGTGATGTCTCCGCGATAGTGGGGAGATCTGTTGTGCTCGATCTTGCCGATGTCTATAATGCCGAGGAAGGGGAGCAGCGCGACCTCGTGATGAGCATCGAGGGGATGGGGGAAGCCCTGACCTATCTCCGGCAGGCTGTGGCGCTCTTCACATGGCTCAAGATAATTCCCACGCTCGATGCGCAGCATGATGAGAACGGTCGCTCGCGTCGATTGGGAGAGAATGAGAAGGGATTGACCGCCCTTCAGGAATGGAAAGATGAACAGAACATTCTCCGCCTCGCATACGAGGCAGTGGATGCGCTGATCGAGACAATGACCATCCACCGCCATCAATACTGGCTCGATTCCCCGAAATATTCGATGCGCAAATCATTATTGGTGCGCAATAAGGAGGAATTCGATGAGTATTACAATATCGGCTCGCACCGGCTCTTTGTCACCCTTCTCCCCATGCTTCGCGAGATACAGCAGGGATCGGTTGCTCCCATTGTCGGCACCGACAGGATGCGTCAGCTCGTGGGAGGGGATTCGCTCCTTGAATCTATCCTCGGCGACACCGCGCGTCGCGCCCTGGTGCTTCTCACCATGGAGAAAGCAATCCGCCGTCTGCCGGTCGAGGTGATGCCCGAAGGGATAGTGCAGGTGCAATTCTCCCAGCCTGTGAGCTCGCGCCTCAAGGCCGACAAGGAAGCCCGGCAAGCCGTGGCCGATTCATTGGCCGCCGATGGGAATCTTGCTCTCTCCCGGCTTGCCGATCTCGTGGCCGGGCTGGAGCAGAAGGAGAATAGGTCATCCTATGTCGGTGGTCCGATAGTCCACTCTAAAGGAATTAGTTTCTAATCATGCAGATAATCAAAAGCAGGGGGAAGGAATATGAGATCCCCGAAAATATCGACGAGCTCACGCCCGATCAATACGCATATTTCTTAATGCTCTATTTAACTTCAGGCTATCATAACCCTAAGGGGCAGACATTTATCGAAAGATGGATGTCCTATTTCCTGGGAATGGAGGATTATAAGATCCTTCTTCCCGAATATATAGCCGAGATTGATGCGCAGCTCCCTCTCCTCGGCGGGTTCTTCGTCAATGGAGAGCCTGATTTGCGCACTGTCCGCAATCTTCTCCCGGAATACAAAGGATTCAAGGGACCCGCCGACGGTCTGTCCGGATTCCCCTTCGGAAAGTTCGTGGAATGCCTCACAGAGCTTACCGGAATGGGGAAAGCAGAGCGGGAGGCAGACTATGAGGAATGTGTGGATCATATCGCAAGAGTGATGTATGATATCGCTGAAGGTGTGGATGTGCCATACCTCCTGAAATTCCACGCGCCCCGTCTCTTCTACAATGTGTGGAATATGATTCAGACCGGACCCGTAGAGATCAACGGCGAACCGATAGATTTCCGGATTCTCTTCCGCAGCTCCGGAGAATCGCGCCCCGACGACAAGACCGGATGGACCGGGATCACCTTCGAGGTGGCGGAGAAGGGGGTGTTCGGCACGGTTCCGGAGGTAGAAGCCACCGACATGTGGGCTGTGCTGATCTATCTCTATAAATGCAAATTTGAGTATAATTACGAAAAGAGCAAGATGAAATGATATCACTGAAGGAATACCGGATTTATTGCGAAGAGCTGGCTTTTGCGATAGATGAGATTGATGCGGTGCTCCCCATCACAATCGATAAGGAGATGACGAGATGTATCAACAACCTATCCAAAGATAAGATCTGCCTCTTCTGGCTCCCTCCGGCGGCCAAAGATGACAGCTCGAATCCCGATAGCGACAGGGAGGAGAATTCTTGCATTCTTTTTGTGATGCAGAAATATGATCCGCAACGCAGCAGCTCTATTGATTGCCTTGAGCGCACCCAGCCGATAGTGGAAGAATTGAAAAGGAGATTAAAAAACGATTCCCTCTCTCCCTGTCAGAGATTGGGTTCGGAGATCTCAGCTCTCGACACTCTCCCGGAAACTGATTTTTATGGCACTCTTGCCGGATGGAGTATAGGATTCAAGATTAAAACCGACAACCTATGGCCGACGGATTGAAAGCTGAATATTTTGAACACCATATAAAGGAGAAGATTCAGGGTGCGCTCGAAAGGCAGAAAAAGAAATTTGCATCGCGTCAATCCGAGATATCGGGATCCCCCTCCCGAGGGGAGCAGATCCGGAAAGCTCTGGAAGGGGTGTCGCTCAATATCTCCAGATCCGGAGAGGGTGTGATTGCCCGGATGGCTTACCCTGTGGAGATCCGATTCTTCGACATGAAAAGGATTCTCAACTGGAGGATCTACAACCGCGAGCTGTGGGGCACAGCCTATCGGGATCTCCTCGGGGATATAAAATATGAGTTTGAAGATTGGATTCGGGCAAACTATCCCGACCAATTAAGAAAATATGGATTTAAATAAATTACGATCATGAAGAAATTTTTAAAAGTGTTGTTCCAAACTTTATTAGTCTTTCTCGCTCCCATTGCTATGATGGGATGGCAGATGGCGGATGGTGTTAAATGGTGGGTGGCCGCCTTGGCCGGATTAGGTGTGTTGCTGGTCATTGCCTACGTCATGATGTTTTTCACCGTCATTGCAGCCAAAATCAAAGTGATTCGGGAAGCAGGAAAGAAATAAAAGGAAATTGCAAAGGAAAAAAGTTAAATTAATTGTTTAAAAGTATGATTATTTAGTATTAAATACGAAATAATTAGCTAACTTTGCAAAACAGAAAGTAAAACGACGCAAAATAGTGGTTTCTGAGAATTATCATAAGAGTTTAGTTATTAGTTTTTATTCTACAGACTTGGCATTAGGTTTGCCAATCTTTGATTTGCTAAGCAATTGGAAGGTTAGATTAATTCATTCTCTATCATTTGGGTGAAAACTTTTTTTCATATTGTTAGACGTAAATTAGCCATGTCGCTGCCGCTGTGAAGCGGTGGCGATCTTTTTTTTATACGAAAAATTAATATTATCTACGAAATAAATTGGTATATATGCTAAAATTTAGTAGTTTTGCAAAGTCGTTTGGTGGTGCTTACGATAATGAGAAGATATTAACATCAGTCCTGGGTAGAGATTGCCAAGCACCACAAAATGCAGTCGAAGCCCGGGGCTGATTGTTTTTTGTGAAATGGATTTAGAAAATTTCATCACATCTCTTAACAAGAGTTACAAAGAGAGTTTTATCGCGATGTTATGCGAATTTCCCCTTGCCTACATCGATTGCTGGTGGGTGTGGGATAAGTTTGAAACATTGGAGTTATTCCCTCAGATTATCATCAGTGCAGGGCTTGCTCTTATTCTGATCGGTGTGAGTTTGGGAGGATTTGCAGTCAATTTGAACTTTCTTCGGAGAGAATACAAGGATGCAATGGACACCCAAGCAGTTTATACTCTTTATCCCACAGTTTTCTCCACCGGCATTGTCCTCTGTTTTGATATCACCTCGAAATGGGGCTTTATCGCCGTTGTTTTTGGTTGTGTCATCGGTTACTGGTCTTTGCATCGACTTTGTGGATCTTCTCAAAAATAGAGCAGCAATGAATGGCGAATGCAGATAGAGAAACAGCCCGATCAGGCTTATTATCCCTATAATCTTTTCTAAAGGCATAATTCTAAGATTTAAAAGTTTATTTTCGCAAAGATACATTTTATTAATACAATAATACGAAAATATCGTATGAAATATTAAAATAATTATTAACTTTGCGATGTGAAATTCCAATCCTCATAGAACATCAGGTTGGTACCAACCTCGACCCCGGCCTCCTGCCACAGGCCGGGGTCATTTTTTTTATGAAGAATGAAAAAAATTAAAAAAAATTGCTGATTTATTTGGATAATAGCAACAAAAATGTTACTTTTGCATTGTATTTAAAAAGCACCATGAAATTATGAAAGTATCGGAATTAGTGAGAATTCTCGTGAAGTCCGGTTGCTACATCCATCGTAGAGGTGGCAATCATGATATATGGAAAAGTCCCATAACAGGAAAGACTTGCCCTGTATCTCGGCATCAGACAGAGGAATTGAAGCCAAAGACTTTGGCATCGATCAAGGAAAAGTTGGGGATTTGATTCCCAACTTTCCACTCTCCTCCGAAGCTTTTGTAATATAGTGGTGCTTTTTAAATTCTTTTTAAACTTAGATTTTATGAATGTTACAGGAATAATAGAGAGGAATGACAATGGGTATTATCAGATCTCTTCAGAAGAAGAGATTGGTCCCCATGGTCTCGGAGGCTATGGCTACTCCGTGGCTGAGGCTAAGGGTGATTTCCTTAAAAGCATTGAAGAAGCTAAGGATATGATTGTAGAAGAAACAGGGGAATTGTCTGCACAATTTGAGGATATCGAGGTGGATTTCCGATATGACATTCCATCTTTCTTCAATTATTTCGACTGGATCAATGTATCGGCCTTCGCCAAGAAAGCCGGTATTAACGAATCAAAGATGCGGGCATATAAATCAGGTCTGGCCACCGCTTCCGAAAAGACCATGGAGCGGATTTGTGCAACTATTAAGGCTATCGGAGCCGAGCTTTCCTCGGCCACACTATAGCAATTGCTTTTTAAATACACCAATAGATTCCCCCTTTCGGAAAGAATAGCCGGAAGGGGGATTGCTTTTTTAGGGTAAAATTTATTTGCGAAATTTTTTATAATTTATTGAATTTTTTGCCTAAATATTTTGTTAGTAAGAAAAATATTACTAACTTTGCAGTGTAGTTAAATAATTAAATAAAAACGATATGGAAAAGTCAAGAAAGATCACCGAAAAGGAATGGGAGTTGATAACAGCTCTGAGAAACTTCCGAAAAGCGAAGCACAACCCCTCGATTCAATTAGAGCTTTACATCGATCAATTGGTGGATGAACTCAAAGAGACAGACGAAGATTAACGAATGCCCCCTCTCTTCGGGGAGGGGGTTTAAAAAAATAAAGACAATGGATAAAATAATGGGCAAACTTAAAGATGTGGTTCTCTATCTCAAATGGGGCAACATATCAAAAGATTATTTCGGTTTTTCAAGAGGCTGGATCTATCAGCGACTGAACGGCTATGACGGCAACGGCAACGAATGCGAATTCACCGAAAATCAGAAAGAGACGCTTCGGGAGGCATTGCGCGATATAGCGCGTAAACTCAACGAGACAGCGGATAATTTATAAAGCTCTGTTTAATTATTTAACTACACCACGGCTCTTCTCAGAGCGGAGCCAACCCCGACCCGACTGATATCATTGTCAGTCGGGTCTATTTTAAAAGAAAGAAGGGATAATTTTTACAATAATTTTGCAGAATGGGAAAATTAAGCTAATTTAGCAGAGGCAAAAGAATAAATGAATCGGAATAATTGAACCATTCCTCACACCCAAGACGTTTTACAACTACTAACTAAATCTCAAATCATTATGAGCCTATTCAAAGCTATATGGCGGTTCATCCACACAGGAGGAAGAGTGTTCTCCGAGACTACATATGGAGACTACATCGCCGATTCTCCCTATATAGAACAATTCCGAAAAGATCTGGAAAAGTCTTCCAAAATGTCCGGATCTGCGATAGATAGAGAAAATCTGAGGGGCGACAGCCGCCGAATCCGTCAGGATATGAGGAAAATCTTCAATCAACACAAAAAGTCTCACTGTTATGAGTAAGAAGAAATCTAAAATAAGAAAGATAAGAAAGAATCCTATTCAGAATAGAATAAGAAGTTATATGTGGGAGAATTTCTGGACAGGAGTTAAAAGTGTTGTTTCGCCGTCTCGTTTAACCGAGATCCCCCGGGTGAAGCCACCATCGATATCAAAATAGTCTCGCTCTCTGTTTAATTAGACACTAAACTTCAATGAGGCTGCCGGAATAGCCGGCTTATCCCCGTCGATATCCTCGGCGGGGATTTTTTATCATATACTTATTTCCCTTCAGAAAAGAAAGTTGGATTTTTATAAAAAATATGAAAAATATTTGGAAAAGAGTAGAAAAATTACTACCTTTGTAATGTCAAACAAGAACGTTATGAATAAGTACAAGGTAAAGGAAGTGATCAGGATGCTTGAAGAAGATGGTTGGATATTGATAACAATCAAAGGAGATCACCGACAATATAAGCATCCTTCCAAGAAAGGAAAGGTTACGGTGAGAGGAAAGCCAAGCGAAACATTAAGCCAGTTCTTATTGAACAGCATCTGGAAACAGGCAGGATGGCGATAATCATCCTGCCTCTCTCTCAAAAAAATATTGATATGTGGATTGTAAAAGGGTTTTACAAATGGAGAAGAAAAAAATTAACGTCGAAGTAAGCTGGACAGGTGACAATTACTGTTGTGCTTGGGAAGATGGACAGGATGGGGTTGTATTGGTGGCGGCGAAGACAATTCAAAAGCTTAAAGAAGATTTTGAGGAATCCATGCGTCTTCACATCCTGGGATGTATTGAGGATGGCGATTCTTTCCCCGAATATCTTGCAAGTGGAGATTACGAAATCGAATATAATCTTGATGCCGCGGCCCTCATTCGCAATGCTGAGACCTTTACCACCATGTCGGTCATCAGCCGCATATCCGGAATAAACCGGAAGCAGCTTTCCCACTATGCCAATGGTGTAAAGCATCCGCGCCCGGCTCAGATTGCAAGGATAAAGGCAGCCCTTGCAATTATCGGCACGCAACTTTTAGCCTTGAGTTAGTTCTTGTTTGACAGCAGAGTGATTCAGGACTTGTCTGACCCGATCGGCCTCATTCGCCGGTCGGGTTTTCTTTATTTATAAAAGAAATTTGTTTTTTTGTTAGAATCTCGAAATTCGTTTTGCAAATTAAAAATCTTTTATTAACTTTGCAGTGCTTATAAAAACTGATTGAGTTATCAATCCCGGAGAGCATCGGTTAATGCTCGACATGTCGCGGGCTTTTTTTTATGCCCGAAAGTTTGACGTTGGGATTCCTCCCAATGCACAAGACACATATATGACAGCCTACGGCTGCCGGTCCGAAAAATTAATTCGCTCGAATGGGATTGAATCGGTTTTTATAAGCAACGGATCGGCAGCCGTTTCTTTTTTGTCTGCCTTGCTTATAAAAACCGATACGCTTATGAAAGCAATTCAGTTAAAGGCCCCCGCGAGCCTCGGAATCGCGATGAACGCCAAGAGCGTGGCGAAAACAGTTTCAAACAATGCAATGGGATTGGCCGTTACTTTCGGCACTGCCTCCTTCATCGGCAGCTTACTCGATGCAATCCCCTTCGCCTCAATCTCTGCCCTCCTGATGGTTGGCTCCCTCTATTCACTCAACGCGAAGAAAGGAGGTTCGGAATGTTGAATAAATCATGGAAACCCTCGATAGAGGATATCAAGAATGAGATCGAGCGTCTGAAGGTTTTTCTTATCAACCTCCCTTTCAATTCCGAATTCACCTATCAGATCGGACAGGTCAAGATCCGACACAGCGAACTCACCCAGCGTCTCTATTCCCTCCGGGAAGCCAATAAAGCGGAACGCGCTCGACTTCTCGAAATGGTCTATGCTATGGCAGAAGAATTCCGTCAGGAAGAGATAGAGGTCCAAAAAATGTTGGCAGATCTCAAGGCGCTACGCTGCACTCGTGGCCACCAGAATCATCTCCATATATTGGAGTTGAAAAAAGCCCGGGAAGAGGCTCAGGAATTGGAAAAAATTGATTAACTTTAAGCATTGAAAGAAAATGGAAAAGAAAGATATAAAAGATATAGAGAACATCGAGAACATCTCACTCGACCCCGTCATCGTCAGGGCAATCGAATCCCTTCAGACCCCTGAGGTCAATGAATTCTACGACGACCTCCTGAAGCTATGTCAGCGCAAGGCCATCGAGGATCCCGACCTCTTCGAGGATGACGAAGCCCTTGAAATCATCCGGGGCTTCCATCAGCTCCGCTCGGATCTGCGCCTTATCCTCCCGTTGACTGATCACCGCGCCCTCACAGCTGTGGAGATTCCCGGCCCTGATTGTTCCACTCAAGCCGATTGTTCCACCCAAGAGGAAGAAGAGTGATCCTATTAAATAAAATTACGGCCTCGATACATTTCGTATCGGGGCCGTAATTTATTTATTCCTTGTTGGATCTCTTCTTGATCTCCGCGCCTGTAAAAACACTGATTATACTCGCTATTCCTATTCCAAGAAGGACATAGGCCACTGTCTCATGTCCGGTAAAAGTGAAAAGAGCTACGAGACCCATAATTAAAACTAATCCCAATACCACATATTTTTAAGCATCTCGTCAAGTATCTCATAAGAAGAATTGTCAGAGGATTCTTCGGTGTTTAATGTTTCAAGAAGAGTATTTCCACGGAGCTTTAGATTTGTTATCCACAGATTCATCCTTGCCCATTCCCCTTTTATATCGTCAGAGACATTATCTTTGATTTCCTTGGCATGATCCAGGATATGAAGAAGCGCGAGATATGGGAAGAGGAAAGGGGAGATAAGCCCGAAGAAAATTATGAATAAGACCATTCCCCATTTTGTTACCATCAATATCAGAGGATAATCAATTTCATTGAAACTTCGGAAGGAGAAGGGGATGGAGAATATTATGGCAGGAATGAGTGATAGGAATGTAATTACACAAAAGTGATAGAACAGGAATGAATGCCTGTATTTCCCATAAACCTTTTCCAGTCGAATGTGTCTGAGACCGGTGAGATATATTGCTATGCAAAGCGTCATCAGAATAAGGCAAATGAATGCGGTATCTGAAATCCCCGGCATGGAGACAATAATGAATAAAGAAATTATGCCATAGGTGAAATAGATGTTTAATACACACGCCTCTTTCCCTTTATTGTGGTAGCTTTTGAGATCAGGATAATTCTCCCGGGTGTGATGCGAGGGAATATGTTTGTATTCCTTATTGAATTTATGCCAGATCAATCCAAGATATACAAAAGAGATTGAGGTGAAGAAAAGGGAGAATCGGCAGATGATAGGACGAGATCCCGGGATTGAACACCATATTTCGTCGCACATAAATATTATGATACAGAATGCGAAGGCAAATAGCGGGGAGAGGGTCTGTTCTTTAGAGGCTTCAATCTCTTGTATCTTGGAGAAAATGGGAGAGAAATATTGACCTGACAAATATCCGGCATAGGAGTTGCGCATGGACTTGAAACTGATAGTGCTCTTTTCTATGAATGCCTCAGCTTCCTCCGATCCATTGGCTGTTTGTCTGATCTTCTCAATGTAGTTATCGAAATCAGTCTCCAATATCTTCAGATCATGATCTTTGTCCGGTTGCTCAATAGCGGTTTTATGAGATTCTACTACGCGTCGTGTCCTCGCTATTATCATGCTAAGGATGGCATATAAAAAATTCCCGGATCCTGCATTAGAATCCGAGATTATACAAAGTAATACGATGGTCGCTAAAATACCGATGAAGGTCTGGCTTGAGCCTAAAAAACTTATATCTTCCAGCATTGACAGTCTTAGATCGAGATTGATGCTTCTGTGAATATTTTGAAATTTTTATTCATATCGTCAAAAATTTCCTGATCTATATTGAAGCCGCATATTCCCTCGTGAGTGGATTTGTTGGTCTCCATTCTCAAGATCTTTTTGTCAGTAAACGAGAAATGGGAGAGGTATCTGGTTTGAATCCTATCAAGATCCAGATACCTGAGTGTTATCTTCTTATTTTTGATGCCATCTTTAAACAGATTGCAATCGATAAGATCTTCCAGATACTCGGAAGAATAAGATTCCAGAATAATATCAAGATGGGAATTGCTGTCGTCTATGAATTTTTCAAGCGAAGTGATAAGCTTCTTCTTTAAAGTCTGTCCCAAGCCTTCGGAATCATCATCTGCACAAGCCTTATTATCCCGGTCGATCGTGTCATAAAATTTATTTCTAAATACAGACATTTCGCCGCAAAACATCTTCACCGTGTTGGAATTGTCAAGCATGAATCTTAGCATAGTGGTGTTATGAGCCCTATCTTTATTGGAAGTGGTCTTATATTCCTCCCTTTGAAAATAGCTCATCAATTGCTGATAGTAGCTTTCCATATCTTGCATGGTATATGACATAATTCGTGCAGTTTGAGTTTATTTATCTTGGTTCGTGTTTGCAAATATAATTAGTTTCACTTTTATAAACAAATAATATTTACACTTTAAGTGTAAATATACACTTTAATTATGTATTTTCTCTTGTAAAGTTACTTTTCTTTCCCCATTTTACTATCTCTATCCATTCTGAGGCGGGGAAAGGATAGGAAGAAACATGTGTAAGAGAATATTTATTTGAAAAAATATTGTAATATCAAAATATTTTGTTATTTTTGTATCAACGAATTGAAATATAAAAATAAAAGCTTATGGGAGGAATAGGAAGCGGCGGGGCGCGTGATAATGCCGGTCGTCCCGCGATAGATGGAGAGGTGAGGACCACAATATCCCTGACGATGCCCCCGTCGTTGATAAGGGGTCTGCGGGATAACGCCCGTCAGAAAGGGATGTCCGTGTCGCAGTTGGTAGTGGAGATATTGGAAAACAGGATTTAAAAAAAAGATATAATTATGGGAAGAGGAAGCAAACTGAGATTTCAATTAAAACTCCGTTGGGCGGGATGGTTGGCTTGGATGGCGTTTTGGCCTGCGTTAATATATGAATACGATTTAGATTTGGGTTCCCTGATTTTTGTAGTTATCCTGTGGATAGTGGGTGGATTTTTCGGATTTGTACTCTGGGGACCTGGGAAAGTCCTTGGTCGCGTCTGGGGATTGCAGTTTGCGAGAGAAAATAGGGTAAATAAAGAAAAAAGAGCCTATTATAGTCAGTATGGTAATGGGGCGATTTATGATTCCGTTGATTCCGATGATGACGACCTTGAAGACGATGATGATGATTATTTCGATAAATATTATGATCGTCACATGAGGTGGATTGAGGCAATGAAAGATGAATGTACTTATGAAGGAAATGGTCCCGGAGGAGAGGACACATATAGTTCTCCTTTCTTATGGCGAGATATTCCATTGAATGATCTGGAGATATTTGCCGGCTCACGATCGTTTAACTATGAGGTATCTCAATATATAGACTGGGATGATTTTCGGGAATATTTTCCCGGACTGGAGACTTGGGAATATGATGAAGACGACGATGAAGATTAGATTTAGAAGGATGATACATAGATAAAGGGCGCATCTGCGTCCTTTATTTTATTTTAAGCCATTGATAACTTTACAAAAAAGTTATATGATATGGCAAAACTATCACGTGATAAAATAGAATGGATCCTGAGCCTCAATGCCACGCAGGCTCAGAAAGAAATTCATAATCTTGAGAAAAGCACCAAAAGTCTTCAGAAGGAGAATAAACAATGGCGGGATCTTATGGCCAAACAGATTCCGGGTTCTTCAGGATGGAAATATTATAATGACCTGATTAAAAAAAATAATAAGCTAATAGGGCAGAATCGTGAGGAGATTAAGTACTTGAAGGGTCAGCTCGATATCTCAACAATGACGATGAAGCAATTAAATTCTCGTTTAAGAGAGTTAAAGCGAGAGTTTGAAAACACATCTAAAGCAACAGATCCCAAGAGATACAAGCAACTCAGGGAGGAGATGAAGAGGGTTGGAGCGGCTCTTGATAAGGCTAAAACAAAAGCTCGCGGATTGGACGGGGCATTCTTCAATCTTGCCAAGATGAAGGAGACACTTATAGGCTTCTTCTTTCAGATTGGGGCATCAATTACAATGCTCGTCACCGGTGCCTTCCGCGATGCCTTCAATATCGTTGTGGACTTTGAAAAAGCCAATGCCCGCCTCGCCTCCGTGCTCGGCACTACAATGGCCGGAATCAAGGATCTCACCGATGCGGCCCGTCAGTTGGGTGCTACAACCTCCTACAGCGCGGCCGAGGTGACCAACCTCCAGATAGAGCTGGCTAAATTAGGTTTTGCAAAACAGGAGATAATCGACATGGAGGGTGCGGTGCTGAAATTCGCCACCGCCGTCGGCACCGACCTTGCATCCGCCGCAGCCTTCACCGGTGCGGCTCTCCGAATCTTTGGAAAAGATGCCTCCCAAGCCGAGGATGTTCTTGCCTCCTTCGCCGTGGCCACCACCAAGACCGCCCTCGACTTCTCACAGCTTCAGACCGCACTCTCAATCGTCGGTCCTGTAGCGCAATCTTTCGGGCTTACGCTCGAAGACACCACCGCTCTGTTAGGACAGCTTGCCAATGCCGGATTTGACGCATCCTCGGCGGCCACAGCCACAAGAAATATCCTTCTCGGTTTGGCAGATGCCAACGGAGATCTTGCAAAAGCCCTCGGCAAACCCGAGAAGTCCGCAGAAGGATTGGCAGCCGGACTGAAGAAACTGAATGCAGCCGGCGTGGATCTGAACAAAGCCCTTGAATTGACCGACAAGAGAAGTGTGACAGCCTTCTCCACCTTCCTCGATAATGCCGACACGCTCACCGAACTCAAGGATTCAATCACGGGTGTCAATGCCGAATTTAACGCCATGTCCGACACTATGGGCGACACCGTGGCCGGCGCGATGGCAGGCCTTCGTTCCGCAGCTGAGGAATTGGTGCTGAAGATATCGGAGGGCTCTTCGGGTCCGATTAAGGATCTTATCAATGGTTTCACCACCCTTGTCCGCAAGGTGGGTGATGTGATTGTGTGGTTTCAGAAATATTCCGGAGTAATCAAGACGGTGGTTGTGGCTATCGGTGCATATAAGGCAGGGGTGATAGCTCTGACCGTAGCCCAAAAAGCATATAATATTGCAGCAAATCTATGCAATACGATTGCGAGGGCTTATAGAGTTACGATGGTTTCTCTTCACGCCACAGTCAGATCCTACAAGATAGCCACGCAGGAGGCGACAAAAGCTCAGGAATTATTCAACACAGCTCAGAAAGGTTCTTTATGGGGAGCCCTCGCTGGCGTGATAGCGGTGGTGGTTGCTGAAATTGTGATGTTCACCCGCGAGAGCAAAAAGGCTAAGGAGACCACCGATGTATTGAAAGATGCAGAGGATGAGTTGACCAAACAATTTGCAGAGCAGACCGGCAAGATCCGTGCGTTGGTGGCTGAGGCTGAAAATGAAAACCTCAGTATGAAGAGAAGGCAAAAAGCCATCGAGCAATTGAAGAAGATTGTTCCTGGTTATAATGGCCAGATCGATGAAACCACAAGAAAATATAAGGACGCGACAGATGCCATAGAGAAGCATATCACCGCGCTCAAGAAGGAACTCCGATATAAGGTCTATAACGATAAGTTGACCGCAGCCCTTACCGCCGAAATCGAGGCAGAAGATAAAAAAGATGCCGTTGTCGCCGAAGAGACTGAAAATATAAAGAAGATTGCAGAGCATAATAAATGGGTGGGTAAAACAAGAAACACCAACATTTATGATGCCGCAGCCGCACCTTTCGGGCCCAGTGCCGGAAGTGCCGGAGCGGGCACCCAGTATAAATCGGATAAGGAGGCTCTCCGGAACATCAAGGAAGCCACAGATGCGTATGATAAGGCTCACGATAATGTGATTAAATTGCAGGAGAAGATTGAGGCAGGGTTGAAAGACGGTTCAATGATTGATTCATCGGTCGGCTCTGAATCATCCGATGGGGGCTCAATCGACAAAAAAATCACCACCCCCATCAAGAATGCCGGGAAAGCAGCCACTGAGACGACCGACAAAATCGAGAAGTTGATCAAGGCTGTCAAGACACCCATCGAGAATGAACATAAAGAAAATAATCATACCATCGATGAAATGGTGGGTCAGATCCCTGAAACTGAACTCGCCATAAAGAGAGCCGAGGAATTGCTTCGCGTCTCGGAAGAATTGAAGAAGGGTCTCACAGATCTGAAGGGGAAGGTCGATGAAAAAAATGTAGATGATCTCAATAAGGTGGAAGCAGAGATTCTCAAGGCAGAGGATATGAGGCTACAAGCTCAGAGGGATCTTCA
Organism: Bacteroidales bacterium; assembly: GCA_014800245.1. Classification (GTDB taxonomy): domain Bacteria; phylum Bacteroidota; class Bacteroidia; order Bacteroidales; family Muribaculaceae; genus Lepagella. Next base: position 83,388 of record JAAVGM010000021.1, read on the forward strand.
CGCAGCCCTCGCCAAACAGGATGACGAGGCTCATCAAAAACGGATGAATCTTCTTCAGGTACAGAATGAGGCTGTTGAGGATAGGATGAAGGAGCATCTCCATGCAGAGAGAGTGAATCAGGAAGAGGCAAATGTTTTCCTTATTGCTCAGACCAAAACCTTCCACGAGAAGCAGCTGAAGGAATTTAAGAGATATCAAAAACAGATTGAGACTTCTGAAAACCTCGGAGAAGAGGAGCGCCGTCAGCGTCTCGAAGATTTGGGCAATCAAATCCGGAAGAAGGAATCCGAAATTTTGACCGACACCGGGCAGTGGGTGCAGAAGATCCGTGAGCTCTCAAAGATTCCCGGTTCTGACCGCCTGACCGATTTCGACCGCCGGAAAAAGGAGGCCAAAGAGATCTATGATTCCGCCATAATGCTGGAGGCTGCCCTTGGCCACGACACTTCGGCTCTCGAAAAAGCCCGCGACGCTGTATTGAAGCAGATAGACGGGGAGAAGAATGATGAGATTTACGGAATCCGTCAGCAATTGGGATTGACCACCTGGCAGGAGGATTTCAAGCACGAGCTCGACGGATTGGAGAAGATGCACGAACTCGGGGAGATCTCCGAAGAGGAATATCAAAAGAAGGTTTTTGATATGAAAGTGCAATATGCCAAAAAATATTTTGACTATTACTCCAATCTTGCCGGCTCTATGTTTGACGCTATCCAGGAGGCGGAGATCGCCACCAGCGATGCAAAATATGACGTATTGATCCAGCAGGCGAAAAACAACGGCGAGGATACCGCAGCCCTGGAGGAAGAGAAGGAGAATAAAAAACTCGAAATCCAAAAGAAATATGCGGATGTTAATTTCGCGATAAAGGTCTCTCAGATCATCGCCGACACCGCCGTTTCGATCATGACCGCCTTCTCACAGTTGGGACCCATTGCCGGAGCTGTGGCCGCTGCCATGCTCACAGCCACCGGAGCTGCACAGGTGGTGACTGCCAAAGCTGAAAGGGATAAGGTGAAAAATATGTCGCCATCCTCTTCTTCATCCAAGACCGGATCTGCGGAACGAGTGCTCTCCGGATTCTCCGAGGGAGGCTACACCGGCGACGGCGACCGGTATGAAGTGGCGGGAGTGGTACATCGTGGTGAATATGTCATCCCCAAACCTATAATGAAGGATCCCCGCGTGATTGATGCCGTGGGTATGATCGAGGCCTTGAGGCGGAATAGAATCCCGCAAAATTATAATCAAGACCGCAACGGCTATGCTGATGGCGGATTCACTTCCGGTTCATCACCCATTAATTTCGAGGAATTCCGTGAGGCTGTCTCCGAATTCCGCGCAGCCACCAAGGGGATAAAGGCATATGTAGTGTTAAAGGATCTTGACCGCGCAAAAGAGATTGACGACAGATCAAGAGCCCCATTCCGTAAAAGCAGATAACTATGAATATAAAGATAGGAAATGAAGCCCTCGATATGAAAGAGGGTTTTTCAATCAGTATAGAGGAGAATTCCCCGATCTTCAACGATGAGGGATCTCAATCCATCTCCGCCTCCGTTCCCGACACTCCCCGGAATCGCCGGATCTTCCGGTTTCCGGGGAGACTGGACACCGCCAGCGATCCCAACAATCCAAGACTGGAGGGGTTGCTCACCGATGGCGCGTATATCCGGAAAGGGGTACTGAATGTTACCGGATGCAGCCCGTCTGAAGGGATATCATTCGCCCTCGGTTTTGACAATTCCACTGCCTATGTGGCATGGAAAGACCGCAAATTAAAAGACCTGTCAGGATTGCCGGAGATATTGGCCAATCAGGACTATCTCATCAATCTCTGTTCGCGGCTCTATTCCTCCGGATCTCCGCAGGAGGATGATTTGGCCGTGTTCCCCGTGGCTCTCTCCCGGGCTGAATATTCCGCGACCACCAACGCCACCCCCAAGGTCTATTGGGAGATGATCAATGTGCCCGACCGAGACGGAACGATGACACAGCCGGAGAAGGTGATGCGATTGATCAATAACACTCCAACGGAGGTGAAGGTGCCTAAAGGGTATGGCTTGAGTCCTTTCCTTCGGGTGTGGCGTGTGTTGGAATTGATCTTCGCCGATTTGGGTGTGCAGATTCTTCAGAACCCATTCAAGGACCATGTAGAGCTCGCCCGATTGACTGTGCTCAACAATGTAGCCGACACCATCTGTCACGGCTCCTTGAGATATGCCGAACTTATGCCCGATTGCACTGTAGAGGAATTTATGAATGCGCTGTGGGTTCGCTTCGGGCTGGTGTTCCGCGTCGATACAGAAGGAGGTTTTGTGGATATGAAATTGCTCGATGATATCCTCCATGAACCGCCGGTTACATCGATAGACGCGCTCATCACAACGCCACATCCCGATATCACATATGAAGAGAAGCAATATATTAAACTTTCCGCTGCCACGGGGATAGAAGGCTCCGCACCCGCATGTGAACGGTTTGAAGATTACATCAAAGGGATGTCGCTCCTTGATTTGCATGTCGGGGCAGACATCAATCTTTGGAAACCCGCTCAGAACGGCGAATGGGAAGGGGAGATCCGCGATGAATGGGATATCGAACCGGAATATCCCGACGGAAGGGATCCGGGCGACATCCCCGACCCATGGGATGATTACGACGAGGATTTCTGGTGGGACGACCGGGACGACGGACGCGATGAGGATCCCTCCGGCACACGCGCCGATGCTATGGGGTATCTTCCCGGAGGCACTTCCCAAACGTGGCTCGGCCGAGAGACAGTCACCGGCCGATGGTGGAAGCTCGATCAGATCAATGACCTCAAGAAAGATTCATCTTCCGGCTTTTTTAATTGGGATCCCGCGCCCGATGACGCAGAGGCTATGGATCTGACAAGCGCGGATGAATGTGTAATGGTGGATAAAATCAGTATCGGAACCACAGGTACTGCCAATCAATTCAGCGGCTATGCTCCTGCCTTCCTTACCGGATCACGTCATTACCACTCCTATATAAAAGGGAACGACAGCGAGGATGAAAGCGACGGCGACAATACGCCACTCGCCTTCATGTGGGCTTATCATCTCGAAGATTCCACCATCGGCAGGGTAGCGTGTGAGAACACGGATGGAACTCCGATTAAATTAGCCGATGGGGGAGAGATGGGCCCGACACTATATTTTCAGTTTGCCTACGGCCTTTTCGCAAATTACTGGAGATATTATGACGAGATCCTCCGTCACGGATTGCGCACGGTGGAGATAGATATCCGCCTTGACAAACCAACCCTTCAGGCGATAGACCCGCTGCGCCCGGTGATCTTCCGGGGATGCCGATGCTTGATCGATAAGATGGAATATTCATTGCCGGCAGGGAGGGAAGTGGCCGTGCGCCTCACTCTCCGCACCATCTCCACTCTCGGGAGATATAATATCGATAAAGAGCAGAATATCCCGGCGATATCCATGACCGCGCAGGGATTGGGGTGGGCGCTGTATGAATGCGACTGGCAGGCCGCCGAAGATGCTAAGCGTCCGGAACTCGACCGGAAGGCATATCTCCGATTCAAGGAGATGCTTGCCGACCGAGAGGTGTGGGATGACGGAGAGAATATCATCGTGGATCCCTTAGGTGTTATCGCCACGGGCGACTGGATAGAGGAGATCCCGACCATCCTTTCGGCCACAGAACCCACAGCTCAGATAGGAACCCGCAAGCTGAAGAGATTCCGCGGACGCATCTATTATAATTGCTATATGGTGAAACGGATTTACAACACCGCCACCGATGCCACCATCTCCAAGGAGATAACGGGAGGGGTTGTGGCCGGCACGTTTGTGGATTATGAATTTGACGCTGTCTATGTCTCCACATACGTGGTGAGACGTTAGTCCTTTAATCTGCCGGATCATTATATTAATTTTGAGTATGATTTCAAGCAATCCCATATCAGCGCCACAGATCGAGCGAGGCAGCTATCTATATGACGGCCGCGAGACACTCGCCGAACTATATGATATCCTCACCACCCCCTGTCTTCGGCGTGAGGAGATCCTTGCCAATGGGGATTATGAGATCAATATGAACGGGAGAATCCTCTATCACACCGTGCGCGGCGTGAAGCCGGAGGAATAGCCGGAACCATTAATTTTAATTTAATACTATCTGCCAACATCATGCGACAGCAAGCGATGCAATCCGGATTTGCTTTTTCCGGCAATCCCGTCATCTTCTCCGAGCCGGCACAGCCGAATAAGGAGGTGACGGGAGGCCGGTTTGATCTTTGGCGTGGTCCGGAAACCATATATTCCTGCAAATTCTCCCTTCCCCTGTATTCGCTCAATCTTGCTGAAGTGATAGACGGCGAGCTGGCACCGATTCCGCTTCCTGATTTCAAAGAAGGGGAGTGGATATCGCTTGCATCGGATTTTATATCAAGAACGATATATATCCTCGGCGAATATGATAATGCCGCCGACATAGAGAGCGAGGATATCGTCATGCTTAGAGGTCGCATCCCTTCGGCTCTCTACAGGCAATTGACAGCAGCAGGGAAGGATATATTCACCGAGCGTTTTTTGAATCCGGAAGCGAATTTCTTCCTTACCACGCGCACATCCGGAGATATCATCGAGATCCCCGAAACGGAGATATATCCGTTATGCTTCATTGTACCGAAAGGAGGGGAGATAATTGTCACCACCTCCTTCGGGAATCACCGCTCCGGAGAATTGTCTAAAGGGATTTATTGGCTTGATCTCGATGCTCTGCGTCGCCGGATCTTTATGAATTACTCAGGGTCTCGGCTCCCGAATGTTTTCAATGTCCGTTTTGCCGATTCCGAGAAGAATATAGAGGTGGTGATCACACGCTCTGAAATATCCCTCGATAGAGTGCGCCTCCGATATCGCAATTCTTTTGATATCCCCGAGGTGATGGCATTTACCGGGAAATTAACCGTGAAGCAATCGAAGGAAGAAAGCCAGGATAATGAATATCTCTCATATCTCCCCATTTCGGATGATTTCCGCATCGACAGGGAGGAATCCCGGCTGAAGATAGAGCTAACCCTGGACACAGGGCCGATTTCGCCGCGCGATCTTCCCCGCCTCCTGGAGGTGGTGAATTCTTCGGATGTGGCTTTGGAATCTCCGGTGGATGGGTCGTGGATTCCGGTTGTGGTCTCGGCCGGGGATATCTCCTTTCCTCTCCGACCCGAAACCCCCGAAAGTTTTGAGATAACATTGAGGATATCGGAAGATGATCTTTCGGTGCTCGATGCTCTCAACCCCGACGATATGCCCCCCTTGAGATTATTCACCGATGAATATAACGATAAATTCAGCTAATTATGCAACTATTGAATAAGCGACAGGCCCAGGACCTGATCAACAGTATAGACAGAACGCGCATACCTATGTCGATCACCCCCTCAATGGTGGCCTCGGCCCTCAATTACCTCCTTAATTCCGTCCCATTGCTGGCAGAAGAGGTGGAACGTCTCGATATCCTCACAGAGGAAGAAGCAATTGAGATGGTGAATAGATATTTTACAGAAAAGAATCAATAAAATAAAAAACAAAACAATAATCTAATTTAATATTATGGCAACAAAAATAGTAGATTCAAACGCCCTCGACTCCGCCCTCTCCGCATTCGAAGGCTACGTGATGAGAAAATCATCCGATCTCCCCCTCATCTTCCACGGCACAATAGCCACAAAACCCGCAACCGTCTCAAACGCATCGGCTGTAGCAAGCGCCGAAATCCTTTACTGCACCGCCGACCACCGATTCTATGCCAGAAACGGCTCATCCTACTACAACAACTGGCCCGGCCGCGACCTCTACCAGCACCTTGCCACAGGCAACGCCTACAGCAAGCTCTACTACAAATCCACAACCAACGGCTACGAGCTTTACACAATCGACTCCGCCGGCGGATTGGTGAAAATTCCCGCCGACTACTACAACAAGAGCGAAATGGACACCAAGCTCGCCGCCAAAGCTAACACATCCACAACCTACACCAAGACAGAAGTCGACACCAAGCTCGCTGCCAAAGCCAACACATCCACAACCTACACCAAGACAGAAGTCGACACCAAGCTCGCCGCCAAAGCCAACACCGCCGACGTTTACACCAAGACAACAGCCGACAGCACCTTCATGAAAACCGCCAACTACCCTGTCATGACCGAAGCCGAAGCCATCGCCCTGGTCAACGAACTATTCGCCTAAAAATCCGAATCAATTCACAATTCATAATGCACAATTATGCATTGTGCATTATGAGTTATTCATTAAAAATCCCAACCATCCATGGCAAAAAAAATAACCGACGAAGCCGCTCTCAAAGCAGCCATCAAGCAATTCAAAAAAGAATTCGTCCCCATCTACGCCTCCACACCAAACATACTGGAAGGGACAGGGGACGGCTTCCTCGCCCCCGGCGACTACATCCCCACCACAGAATGGGCCCACTGCGTCAAAGTCCCATTCGACGACGGCGTGGAATTAGCCGTAGGCGACAAAATCGCCGTCAGTATCGAATCCATCGAGCAGACAGCCGGCAGCGCGCCCAACGGCTACACCATCGGGCTATGGACAATGAAAGACGGCACGTTGGTAGAATCAATCGGCACATACTTCGAATTCACCAAAGCCAATCTGCAAGGAGTCCTCACCGTCAACAAACAGATCGGCGAAGGCTGCACCCCATACCTGTTACTCTATCCCGCCGTCAACGGACATCTCATCGGCTGCCAGGCACGCTACGGCAGAGTCATGGCCATAAAAGGAGACATCCCCGTGCCATGGGCCCCCGCCGCATCCGAAGCCGCCGGCAACGCATCCAAGGCAATCATTTCAAGCAAGCTCTCCGAAGGGTCAGGGCTCATAGCCGGAATCCACTACGTACGCTACTCCACTGCAATCACCGACTACCCGACCATTTTCAAAGACAAATTCCCCACAGCCCTGATGAAAGTCGAAAAAAACACATTCGGCACAATAAAGCGTATCCTCCAGACCATCTACCCATGCTCCACAGACAAAACAGCCACAGGATGCATGCCCCTATACAGGATGCTGATAATAGTCCAGGGCACCATAACACAGCAAAGCCCCTGGCGCACCTTCGCCGGGACAGCCTACGACGAGCCCGGCGAAGCTCCCGGCCCAATCGAGATCATCAGCGAAACAGACAGCCAACCCCCGGCAGCCCTCCTCCCATACTATCCCGAAGGCTACCAACTACAAACAATTAATAGTCAGAAATCATGATAGACGTAATATCCTTACTCACCACATTGGGAGGATTAGCCTCCGGCATAGGGCTGGGGGTGCTCACCAAGTCGGGGAGAATCAAAAGCAAGTCGGATGCCTATAAGGCTATGGCCGAGGCATACGAGTATCGCATTGATTCGCTCCACGAGATTGTAAACAAGTGTAATGATACGGAGAAAGAGCATGCCTCTCGAATAGCCGAACTGAATCACGAGCTCAACGAGAAGACCGACCGGATCCGTGCCTTGCAGGATGAGCTTCTGAAATCGGAGCGCGACCTGAACCGCGTCAATGA
>JAAVGM010000022.1 GCA_014800245.1 Bacteroidales bacterium
CAAAGGCTGGTTCATAATGAACCAGCCTTTTGTGTTTTACCCAACATAATCAGTTGGGGTTTAAATAATTAAAATCATTTGAGTGTGATAAAAACGCACCAATTAGTTAGGCTAAATAAATGGTTCATAAATTACGTCATAAAAATTCTACATATAATTTTAACCTAATACTAATAATTTATTTTTGTTATTGAATTATTTTTACTATTTTTGCATAAAATGGCCTAACAAAAAGGTGCGTTTTTATCACACTCAAATGATTTTAATTATTTAAACCCCAACTGATTATGTTGGGTAAAACACAAAAGGCTGGTTCATTATGAACCAGCCTTTGCTTACAAAATTATGATGCGTTTTCAGTAGAGAAAACTATTCCCGCGTTACTGTATAGATGGTGGATTCCTTCTACCTCTTCTCCTGCGATCGAATGTGGCGATAAATGTTTCCCTTGTATCAATCAGGGATTTCAGGACGTTGCGTACATAATCCTCCAGATAGGGGATTACTGGAGATAAGAGGATATCTCTTGTTGTAGAGATCTCTATAGTATCATTGTTTTCTGTCTCATTGTTTTCGCAACGTACATAGAACATATTTATCGTCCATGTCGAACGATTGGTTTCGTTGATCGCGTCTGCAAGGTCGCGGAATGAATTTGTATCTACGTCTATGGCTATCCAAGCCGGATCCATGAATTGTACGTAAGAATTACACGCCCAGCACATAAAAGTGACTCCTTGGTAGCCAACGTATATACGATTATATTCATCTACCTGAGTTGGGTATCCAAGGTTGTCAAAGAGTGAGAGAATTAGCTGAGTTGTCTTCTCGCTCTGTTCTTGAACCTTTTTTTCATCCATAGTAATATATTTTTAGTTGAAATCAGATGTTTCTTCCTTGATATGCTGCATTTCCAAGAGCACCTTCATTCTGAGATCGTAGAATGACTCCAAGATGTTCCTGAGAGCTTCCAGATTTCGGGCTTCATATTGCTCTTCGAAGATGAAATTAGAGAAGAGATAGTAGTAGCCAGAGATTATTTGTTCATTGTCGTCGTATTGCTCGTGAAGCACGAGTCGTGGACCGGGCACATAGCCTAAGAATCGCATTGCTTCGAAGAAGCTTTGTTGGTCGAGGGGCTTATTGAGATTTAGCGTCAACAATATAATGCTTTCAAATTCAATATGCGTATCCCTGAGTTTTAGTATAAGGGGTATACCCTTATATTCCACCCAAATTTGTCCGTGCCTGCTGGGTTTGGGTTGGCAACACAGTTTTTCGAGATAACCACACCAGTTTTCTACGAACTCCTTGAGTTCGGGAGCAAGAGAAGTATCTTCCATAATTGCAAAGTTTATATTTATAGAATAGAAAAATAGAAAATAGAGAGTTTAATGAAGTTTGATTATCTGGTCTGATAACCATCATTAAACTCTCTATTTATGAGAATACCTAAATATAAGGAATGGTAAAAATTAGGCGGCAACTTTTACATCAAGGAATGGGCGGACACCTATTTCTGTGGTGGCGCTTATCACTCGGTGGCCGAAGAGCGTATTGCTTTTCTTGATCATCAGAAGGAGAGAGGCAAGATTTTTGCCATAAATGGCCACTGAACCCAACTTGTCGGGAGAAATGGTATTTGGATAGAAGGCATATTTCACCGACGGTGTAGCCTTGAAAGGTTTTTGGAGCGATTCCTTGCTATATCCCTGGCGGATATATTCGCGATACTCTTTTTCTTCCTCGTTTTGGCGCCGGAGGTCGGCTTTATTGAACACACTGATAAACCCTTTGCAGGATCCTCCTTTTGGTGCGCGGTCTTTTACCACCACTGAAGTTTCTGAAAGAGTAGATGAGAGAGAGTTGAAGATTGAGTTGATTTGAGATTCAACAGAAGTTGTTGAATTGAGATTGAAATAAGTTTTCATACAATTTTATAGTTTAGAGTTAAAAAATTCGATTAATAATTTGCCATAAAAAAGATTTATGGCTTTAGCAAATCGAGTTTGCTTTAATCCCGAAGCCTTCATCGGGAGGTCTGGTTCAAAATGTCATAGTTCTATTTTCGCTGACATTATGCAAAAGTGCACAATATAGGCTGTCAGGTTAAATAAAACTATTAAATTTTGAGAGACCTCTTAATCGAGAGTCAGCTCTCTAAACTCATGTATGTCTGTCCTCATTTCTGAAAGACATTGCAAAGTTAGTACATTTTTAGATACCGTCAAAATGAAAAGGTAAATTCACCCGATAATTTGCATAAGCAGCTATAAAAAAAATAGGCGCACACCCTCGAAAGGATGCGCGCCCGACACATAGTTAGTGGAAATAGGATTGTGTCGTATTTATTTCTTGAACAGTCGAACAAGTTCTCCAATCCAGAGCACGAGTGAAGTGGCTCCAATTATCACAACCCAGTCGATAAATGAAAGGGGAGTTACATTGAAGAATTCACCGCCTACAGAGACAATAAAGATTTGACCGATGAGAATTACCAAAGCGATCAGTACGAATCCGCCGCAATTCTTAAAATGGAACGCCGAGCGTCCGGTTTCAAAAGCACGGGCGTTGAACATATTCCAGAACTGAAGGAACACGAAAATGGTAAAGAACATTGATAATTCCACCGGAGTAAGGGAAGGATTATTGGCATCTACGGTCTGCGAGTTGAATGAGAAGATCTGGAGGATATTCTGCACATCATAGTGCTCGAATATGTAGAGAATGCCAAGAAGCAAGAGGAAGAAAATTCCGCCCACCCCTACAATAGACTGCCACATGGGGCGATTGATGATGAATGCCTCGCGCGAACGAGGTTTGTCTTTCATCACGCTTTCTGAAGGGGGGAGGGAAGCCAAAGCCATTGCAGCGAAGGTGTCCATAATAAGGTTCACCCAAAGCATCTGAGTCACGGTGAGGGGTGATTCAGTACCCATGAATGCACCTGCGAGAACGATAAAACATGCAGCCACATTGACAGTCATCTGGAAGAGGATGAAGCGCTGGATGTTCTGGAACAGCGAACGGCCCCACATCACGGCACGACCAATAGAAGAGAATGAATTGTCAACGATAGTAATATCTGATGCCTCTTTTGCCACAGAAGTTCCGTCGCCCATTGAGAGACCTACATGAGCGGCTTTGAGGGCCGGGGCGTCGTTTGTACCATCGCCGGTAACAGCCACCACCTCATTATTCCCTTGGAGAGTCTCCACGAGACGTTTCTTATCCATGGGTCGAGCACGAGCGATAATCTTGATTTTCCCTACACGCTTGCGGAGTTCATCGTCGGGAAGTTCGGCAAATTCCGTGCCGGTAATGATATTTTCATCGCCGTCTGTAGCATCATTCCAAAGGCCAACTTGGCGACCGATTTCCTTAGCAGTTCCGGGAGTGTCACCGGTTACGATCTTCACTTGAATACCTGCATCCATCACTTCCTTCACAGCGTCGGGCACATCGGCGCGTACAGGGTCGGAGATTGCCACGATGCCGAGGAATGTAAGATTCTCGGCAGCCACTTTGCCATCGAGGATGGTCTTATCGCCATCCTGAATTTCCTGATAAGCGAAACCGAGAGTACGCATCGCCATATTCTGATATTCGAGAAGCTGAGCGTCGATTTCTTGCTTGGTTACCCCCGCTGTGTCCTTGCACATGCCGAACACAATCTCAGGAGCACCTTTTACATAAAGAATCTTCTTGCCGGTAGCCGACTTCACAACTGTTGCCATATATTTACGCTCAGTGGTGAATGGGAGTTCTTCAAGGCGACCGGCTTCCTCACGAAGTTTCGCATAGTCAGCACCGCGTTCACGGAGCCAGAGAAGAAGGGCACCCTCAGTGGGATTGCCAAGCACCTGAGGTTTGCTTTCAGAAAGATCAAGCTGAGCTGTTGAGTTGACAGCAATACCCTCATAAAGCACTTCATCAGACGGATTGCCGAAGAAGTTAGTCTTATAGATCTGCATCTGATTCTGAGTGAGCGTACCGGTCTTATCTGTACAGATTACAGTTGTGGCACCCATAGTCTCGCATGCATGCATCTTGCGGACAAGGTTGTTGGTCTTAAGCATCCTGCGCATTGAATATGCAAGAGATAGGGTAACAGCCATAGGAAGACCTTCAGGAACAGCTACAACTACAAGGGTAACGGCAATCATAAGCGTCTGGAGAAGATAAGCTACGAATTCCACCCAGTTGAAACCGTCCATTCCGACGAAGAACATTATGAGGCGTCCGACAACGATAAGAGCTGCAAAAGCATAAGAAATCTTTGTTATCAGATCGCCGAGCCCATCAAGCTGTTCATTGAGCGGAGTTTTTACGCTATCATCTATTTGTGCAGCTTCAAACACCTTCCCATTCTCAGTCTTATCGCCTACAGCAAGCACTTTCATCACTCCATGCCCCTCCATCACTTTTGTTCCACGCATTGCATGATTGGAAGGGAAAGTGTCTTCGGGATTGAACTGTTCGGGATCAGTTGTTTTGGGACACATCGGCTCGCCGGTGAGGGTTGACTCGTCGATATTAAGCGATACAGCTTCGAGCAACTCTCCATCGGCGGGAACTTCCTCACCTGTGTTGAGTATAACGATATCGCCGACAACTACATCCTTTCGCGGAACCTGAGTAACGTTTCCGTTGCGGATCACTTGCACCGGTTCGTCGTCATTCACCTGATTAAGGAGTGCAAATTCCTTGTCGGCTTTAAGCTCGAAGATGAAAGCAAGACCTGTTGCGAGAAGGATAGCGATAAAGATACCGATGGGCTCGAAGAACACACCTGCTCCCTTATCAAGTCCCCAGAACTCATAACAAGAGATACCGATTGATAGAGCACCTGCAATAAGCAGGATGATGATAAGAGGATCCCCGAATTTCTCAAGGAATCTCTTCCATAGGGGCGTCTGTTCGGCAGGAGTGAGGATATTCACGCCGTTTTTGGCGCGGCTTTCCAACACTTCGGCATCGGTCAGACCGTTGTAATGTTTTTTTTCTGCCATTGATTAAAATATTTTGGGTTGTTTCTTTTTAAGGTATGCAAAATTAACAAAAAAATATGGATAAATGCTTTTTATGCAATGTTTCAGTTTATTTAACGACTTGGAAGGGCTATTTTATTGAAAGGTTGCAGAATTTTACATATATTCTATTATTCTTTATTATTCTTTTATATGAGAGTTCAGATATCAAATGAAACCGGGGATTCGAGCAATGCCCGTATCCCCGGTTGTTATGATTACGATTCTTTCCTGTTTTATTTTGCTGAATCAGCGGCAGGAGCATCAGTTTTTGGAGCCTGCGGATTCTTCAGATACTTATCAAGGAAGCGGAAGAATACACGCTGCCATAGAATAGCATTCTGGGGCTTGAGCACCCAATGATTCTCATCCGGGAAAACAAGCATCTCGGCTTCAAGACCATGCATCTTTGCAGCATTGAAAGCCTGCATGCCCTGAGAAGCAAGGATGCGATAGTCGAGCTCGCCTACAGTGATGAGCATCGGACACTGCCAGTTGTTCACATAGCGATGAGGCGAATTGGAATAAGTGCGCTGTGCCACTGCATTATCCTTATCCCAATACGGGCCGCCAAGATCGAAATCTGCAAACCACATCTCCTCTGTTTCAAGATACTGAGCTTCGAGGTTGAAGATACCTGCGTGAGCGATAATGGCTGCAAATCTGCCATCGTTATGGCCTGCGAGCCAATAAGCAGAGAAACCACCATAGCTTGCGCCGATTGCACCTACACGGTTTTCATCAACATAGGGACGATTCTTGATATAGTCGGTAGCAGAGAAATAATCCTGCATGTTCTGGCCACCGTAATCACCGGAAATCTGTCGATTCCATTCCTCTCCAAAGCCGGGGAGACCGCGACGGTTGGGGGCAATCACAATATAGCCATTAGCTGCCATGATCATAAAATTCCAACGATAGCTCCAGAACTGGCTGACAGCCTGCTGAGGACCACCCTGGCAATAGAGGATAGCAGGATATTTCTTATTAGGATCGAAATCCGGGGGGAGAATCTCCCAACATGTCATCTCCTTGCCGTCGGTGGTCGGAACGATTACCTTCTTCACATCACCTAACTTAAGCTTTCCAAGAAGTTCTGCATTGACAGAAGTGAGTTCCTTTACACCTTCTTTCTGTACGAGAGTAATCTCATTGGGCGAGCGCATGGAATGACGAAGAGCGATTGCTGCGTTATCGGCCACAGGAACCACATTCACGAAATCAGCCTGCTCCATGGCCACAGTGTCGATTGCAGCAGTGGCCACATCGATTGTGAAGACAGGAGATACCCCCTGATAGTATCCGGTGAACCAGATATTCTTGCCATTTTTAGCCCATGCAATCTGCTCGGGCCAGTAGTCCCAATTCTCTGTGAGGTCGCGCTTGGATGAGCCATCGGCATTCATCACCATCAGACGTTTTTTATCGCTTTCATATTTGGCAGTGGCCATAGATAGCCAAGCGATAGTCTTTCCATCGGGAGAGAATACCGGGTCAGTGTCATAGCCCGGCATACCTTCAGTAAGATTTTTGGTTGACTTGTCAGCCACATTGTAAAGATAGAGGTCGCTGTTGGTAGAGAAAACCATTTCCTGACCTTTCTGTTTGCGAGAAACATATATCAGAGATTTGCTGTCGGGACTCCAAGCAAAGGATTCTGCTCCGCCAAAAGGCAACATTGGGCACTCATATGGTTCTCCTTCCATTATATCTACGGCATTCTCAAGTTTTGAGCCATTGAAATCTGCGAGGAAGGGGTGAGGAATCTGAGTGATCCACTCATCCCAATGCTTATAACCGAGATCATCGATTACACGGCCCGTGGTTTTGGGAAGATCTTTGAAGAGTTCCTCATCATTTTTGTTGAAGTCGTCGATCGGGCTTGCATATATCACCTTAGACTCATCAGGAGAGATTTCGAAGCAGTTTATACCGTTTTTCACATCTGAAACTTTTGTTTCGCCGGAGCCGTCTGCGTTCATTACGAACAGCTGAGAAGCCTCTGAATCTTTGTCGTAACGTATAAATGCAATTTTCTTCCCTCCATCTATCCAGCGGAGATTAGACTCTGAACCGGCCGTCTTGGTTAGGCGGGTCATGTTTTTGCCATCGGCATCCATTGAATAGATTTCGGCATTTCCCTTGTTGAGTTCGATACTCTCATAAGTGAGAGTGAAGATGATTTTCGATCCGTCGGGAGAGGGGGTAGCCTCACTGATACGGCCGAACGATTCAAGGATCTCCGGAGTAAGCATTCCGTTGACCACTTCCACTTCTGGTTTCTCGATGATGGTGTCGGCTGCTTGGTCTTTCTGACAACTTGCCAGAGAGATTGGAAGAAGCATTGCACCCATAGCGATGTTTGCTTTTTTCATAATGTAGATTTAAAGTTGTTATCTCTTTTTCCTACCTCTGTAGGATTCTTTATTATTGAAATTATAGTTTCTTGAATTACTATTTCCACCACTTTTTGCCTCCGGTTTTCTTTTATTCCCGGCATAAGGAGGAAGCAATCCATGATGACGAGGAGGGTTGTCGTACAATGCAGCCACGAGATCCTTTCTTCCCATTTTCCTAAGTTCGGATATTATGGAATGTTTGTTCTCAGGCTTATACCAGAAGAAAAACGAACGTTGAGCAAGTTTCTCTTTCTCAGTATGCGCTGTATATACCTTCTCGCCGGTATAAGGGTGATATCCGGTGTAATAGATTTCGGTGGCGAGCGTCATAGGTGTAGGAGTAAAGTCTTGCACTTGTTCCAATTGAAAATTCAATTTTTTCGTTTCTGCCGCTAATTCCGCCATATCTTCCTCCTGACACGCAGGATGTGAAGAAATAAAATAGGGGATAAGCTGCTGACGCAATCCCTTCTCCTCATTCACTTTGTCGAAGATATTTTTGAAACGATGAAAAAGGGAGAAAGATGGTTTTCTCATGCAATCAAGCACCCGGTTGGATGTGTGCTCCGGAGCAACCTTCAATCTTCCGCTCACATGATCCGCAATTAGCTCACGCATATATTTACGGTTGGTGGCATTGATCTTTTCATCACCCGAATCAGCCATAGAAAGATCATATCTTACACCGCTGCCTATAAATGATTTCTTCACCTCCGGGAGAGCATCTACCGAATGGTACACGTCCAAGAGAGGAGCATGGTTATTGTCCAGGTTCCTGCAAGGCTTGGGATGAAGGCATGAAGGTCGAGTGCACTTTTTGCAAATATCCTTATTTTTCCCACCCATGGAATACATATTTGCCGAGGGTCCGCCTAAATCGGAAATGTAGCCCTTGAAATCATGCATTTTCACCACCTGTTTTGCCTCCTTCAAAATAGATTCTTTCGAGCGAGAAGCAATAAACTTGCCCTGATGGGCTGAGATGGTGCAGAACGCGCACCCTCCGAAGCAGCCTCGATGCATACATATAGAATGGCGGATCATATCATATGCCGGGATATTCTTTCCCTTATAGCGTGGATGGGGAAGACGAGTGTATGGAAGATCGAAAGAGGCATCCACCTCTTTTGTGGAAAGAGGGGGGTACATGGGGTTGATCTTTACCATTTTTCCGCCGGTTTTCTGCCATAATACTTTTCCTTCATATTTATTAGATTCCTCCTCCACATGACGGAAGTTTTCGGCCTGTTTCTTTTTATCTTTAGAACAATCCTCAAAACTATGCAATATAATATCTTTCTCTGATGGTTTTTCATCAGAAAATATCACGGTTTGAGGAATATTCTTCATATCCTTTATTTCTTCGCCAAGCTTAAGGCGGCGTGTGATCTCTGTAAGGGGCTTTTCACCCATTCCATAGACAATCATATCTGCGGCAGCTTCAGAGAGAATAGAAGGACGCAATTTGTCCTGCCAATAATCATAATGCGACACACGACGCAAGGATGCCTCTATTCCACCTGCAATCACCGGCACATCAGGATAAATCTCCTTAAGGATTTTGGAATATACAATCGTTGGATAATCCGGACGCATCCCATGTTTCCCCCCGGGAGTGTATGCATCGTCATGGCGCAGGCGCCGGTTGGCGGTATAATGATTCACCATCGAATCCATAGCACCTGCTGAAACACCAAAAAAGAGCCTTGGACGGCCTAATTTCTTAAAGTCGCGCAGATCATCCCTCCAATTAGGTTGAGGCACAATCGCCACCTTCAACCCCAGAGACTGAAGGGTGCGACCAATCACGGCTGCTCCGAAAGAGGGGTGATCCACGTAAGCATCGCCCGAGAACAGGATTACATCCGGCTGATCCCATCCTAATTCCTTTATTTCATCCTTGGTGGTGGGAAGAAATGCGGATTTGGGTGGATATGGTGTTGTTTTATTCATCTTGCTCTGGTTCTGTGATAAGTTCCTTGATTTTCAAAAGTTCATCTCTCAAACGAGCTGCTTCAATAAAGTCGGTGTTTCTTGCCGCCTTTATCATTTCGTTCTGGAGTTTGTCGGCTTGACGTTTAAGTTCGGTCTGAGACATCAATTCCACAACAGGATCAGCTGCAATCGAAACAGTATGTTCCTCTTCAATATATGGACGTGGAGCAGATTTTTTAGTCTCCTTGTTTTTAAGATCCTTGTTCTTGCGTGCATTAGGCTCTGTTCGGGAAAGACGCGTTGGGGTGTCTTTTTCCAAAGCTTCCTCTCCATAAATCTCAAGCAATTCCCTTCCTGAAGATTTCTTTACAATTGGAGTCGGCACAATGCCATGATCCTTATTATATTTCATCTGCTTCTCGCGGCGACGCTCCGTTTCATCGATGGTCTTCTGCATGCTGTCAGTAATCTTGTCGGCATACATTATTACCTTTCCATTCACATTGCGCGCCGCACGGCCTGCAGTCTGTGTCAGCGAGCGGTGGTTGCGAAGGAATCCCTCCTTGTCAGCATCAAGGATGGCAACGAGTGAAACCTGCGGAAGGTCGAGACCTTCACGCAGAAGGTTAACGCCTATAAGCACGTCGTAAACACCCTGACGAAGGTCTTCAAGAATGCGGATTCTTTCGAGGGTGTCAACATCGCTGTGGATATATGCACTATTTACGCCCCATTTGCGAAGATGTGCATCGAGCTCCTCTGCCATACGCTTCGTGAGGGTAGTGACGAGCACACGTTCATCCCTTTCAATACGCTCCTGAATTTCATCCATGAGATCATCAATCTGATTCATTGTGGGACGAATCTCAATTTCAGGATCCAGGAGGCCCGTGGGACGAATCACCTGCTCGGTGAATACACCTTCCGTCTGCATAAGCTCGTAGTCGCCGGGAGTGGCGCTTACATATATCACCTGATTTGTTAATTTCTCGAACTCATCAAATTTCAAGGGACGGTTGTCGATAGCGGCAGGGAGTCGGAAACCATACTCCACGAGGTTCATCTTTCTTGAAAGGTCGCCTCCGTTCATTCCGCGTATCTGAGGGAGAGTAACATGGCTCTCATCTATTATAGTGAGGTAGTCTTTGGGGAAATAATCGAGCAGGCAGAAAGGACGCATTCCGGGTTCGCGGCCGTCGAAATAGCGCGAGTAATTCTCAATTCCGCTGCAATGTCCCAATTCCTTGATCATTTCGAGATCGTAGGTGACCCGCTCGCGAAGACGTTCGGCCTCTAAAATCTTTCCTTCCCGCAGGAAGAAATCACATTGGGCACCAAGATCCACTGCGATATTATCAATTGCAGAGGCTGTGCGTTCCTTTGACGACACGAAAATATTGGCCGGATAGATATTGAAACCATCAAGATTGGTCAAAACCCCTCCCGAAAGAGGATCCACGGTTTGAATTTTTTCTATCTCATCTCCCCAGAATGTGACACGCAGCTGAATGTCTTCAAAGGATAGCATAATATCTACAGTGTCGCCTTTTACTCGGAATTGCCCATGGTTAAGGTCCATTTCCGTTCGGCTATAAAGAGAATCAACCAATTTCCTAAGGAAGGCATTCCGAGAAATCCGCTGTCCAACTTTTATATTAACTACCGTCTGCGCGAAATCATCCGGATTGCCCATACCGTAGATGCAGCTCACACTCGAAACAACCACTACATCACGGCGTCCGGAAAGAAGGGCTGCCACAGTGGAGAGACGGAGCTTTTCGATCTGATCGTTAATCATCAGATCCTTCTCAATATATTTATCTGAAGAGGGGATATAAGCCTCCGGTTGGTAATAATCATAATAGCTCACAAAATACTGCACGGAATTCTCAGGGAAAAAACTTTTGAATTCCGAATAAAGCTGAGCTGCCAATGTTTTATTGTGTGAAAGGATCAGGGTAGGGCGTTTCACTTCCTGGATCACATTGGCCATAGTGAAGGTCTTACCCGAACCGGTCACGCCGAGGAGGGTCTGATGTTTCAGACCATCTTCCACTCCCTGCGCCAATTCGCGGATAGCCTCCGGCTGATCGCCGGTAGGCATGTACTCCGATGTTAACATGAAATCCATGGATACAAAGATACGTTATTTGGCAAAATTAACAAAATTAAAAAAGAAATATTTGCTCAGAAAAAATAAATAGGTTAACTTTGCATCAAAATTCATATAGAAATGAGAAAGAATATAGTAGCAGGAAACTGGAAAATGAACACCACTCTTGACGAGGGTGTAGAGTTGGCTAACGAAATCAACACTCTTCTTAAGGGTAAGGATGTAAACTGCGATGTAATCGTATGTGTTCCTTTCACTCATCTTACAAGTGTAAACGCTGTTCTCGAGAATGAGCTCGTAAAGCTTGGCGCTGAGAACTGCTCAGAGCACGACAAGGGTGCTTACACCGGTGAGGTAAGCGCATCAATGGTTAAATCCACAGGTGCGGAGTATGTGATCCTCGGTCATAGCGAGCGTCGTCAGTATTTCGGAGAGAACAACGAGCAGCTTCTTGCAAAGACTAAACTTGCTCTTGCCAACGACTTGAAGCCTATCTTCTGCGTAGGAGAGGTTCTTGAGGAGCGTGAGAACGGCACCTACAATGATGTAGTAAAGGGTCAGGTAGAGGCTCTCTTTGAGCTTTCACCCGAAGATTTCGGTAAAATCGTAATCGCTTACGAGCCTGTATGGGCAATCGGAACCGGCAAGACTGCCACTGCAGAGCAGGCACAGGATATGCACGCTCATATCCGCAAAGTGATTGAGGATAAGTATGGCAAGGAGGTTGCCGACAACACCAGCATCCTTTATGGCGGCAGCTGCAAGCCTTCTAATGCAAAGGAGCTATTTGCCAAGCCTGATGTTGACGGTGGTCTGATCGGCGGCGCAGCTCTTAAGGCTGATTCATTCCTCGGCATCATCGAGGCATTCTGATCATTTTTACAATTAAGATCCCTTGAGGTTTAAAACTATCATTACAGGAATTGTGGCCGTAGCTGTGAGCCTTCCGCTCACGGCCGCGGCTCAATCTGCTTCTTCTCAATCAGACGAAGAGAAGCAGGAGCAATCGAATGCGATAGATAAGATCCTTTCAGGATCTGCAGGAATGTTGGAGATCGATATCCCCGACGATATTCTTCACCTTCTTGTTTCTCCGCCTTCGGCGCCAAAGAAAAATGAAACACGCAAGGAGCCTAATCTTAAGCCCGGTATTAATAAGATAAAGGGATATAGGATTCAGGTATTTGCCGACGGAAGAAACCAGAGCACTCTTGAGACACGTGTAAAAATGCGTGCTGACGCAATTGCTGCTCGTTTTCCCAAGTATAGGGGACAGGTCTATACCTTCTCGAGTTCGCCTAATTGGTATTGTCGTGTAGGTAATTTTCAGTCTCAAAGAGAAGCTGATGCTGCTCTTGCTGAATTGAAAAGGGCTTTCCCCGCTTTTGCAGGAGAAATGAGGGTGGTGAACAGTCAGATAGTAGTGATTAAATAATTTAGAACATAATGGGAAGAACTACTGAGCATGATGAAAAGCTTGTTGAGGAAATAGCTTCGCATTATGAGGCTATACTTCGGCTTATAGGAGAAGATCCTGATAGGGAAGGTCTCCTAAAGACACCCGTAAGAGCTGCCAAGGCGCTCCTTGACATAACCTCAGGCTATCGCCAGGATCCCTTAGCAGTGGCTCGCCAGGCTGTTTTTGAACATGATGGCTCTCAGATGGTGATTGTGAAAGATATTGAATTTTACAGTACATGTGAGCATCATATTCTTCCTTTCTTTGGGAAAATATCTATTGGTTATATTCCCGATGGAAAGATTATAGGGCTGTCTAAGCTTGCCAGAATTGTAGATAATTTTGCGCGCCGCCTTCAGGTGCAGGAGCGTCTTACCTCTCAGATCTGCCATCTCTTGGATAGGGCTATGCCTACGAAGGGTGTAATAGTGGCCTGTGAGGGGGAACACTTATGTATGAAGATGCGTGGTGTGGAAAAACAGGATTCATCTACTGTGACATATGATTATTGTGGAGATTTTGCTAATGACTCTTCCTTAAGAGATGAATTTATGCGATTGATCTCAAGATAAGAACTAATAATCGTAGATTGATATTAAAGCCTCTTTTCGGGTAAAAAATAAGCGATTGTGATTTTCACAACCGCTTATTTTTATTGTCTTTTCTTTTCTTTATTAAAACTTATTGACCTGATATTTATCCCATCCATCTTTCAGATAGGCGATAGCCTGTTCGGCAGCAGCTACGCCTGCATTGAAGTTGGCTTCAGCTGTCTGAGCACCCATCTTCTTGGGAGTGAAGAAAACGCGGGCTGCGAATTTCTTTTCGAATTCCTCGGCAGTGTCAGGTTTGATGTCGGATACGTAACGAAGATCAGGACGCTCCTCAAGAGCTTTCATCAGACCTGCTTCATCAATCACCTCTTTGCGGGCTGTATTGATAAGAACGCCGTTTTGAGGCATCTTCATCACGAGATCATATCCGATAGATCCGCGAGTTTCCGCTGTGGCAGGAATATGGAGAGATACAAAGTGATTGTCGGAGAAAAGACGATCCACGTCATGCACCGGCTTTACACCGTCGGCCTCCATCACTACATCATCCACGAATTTATCGAGAGCTTCGATTTTCATGTCAAAACCTTTAGCAATGCGAGCCACATTGCGCCCTACCTGACCATAAGCATATATGCCAAGAGACTTTCCACGAAGTTCGGAGCCTGCTTTGCCATTATATTGATTGCGGCACATCATGACAATCATGCCGAATACAAGCTCCGCTACTGCGTTAGAGTTCTGACCGGGAGTGTTCATCACGCAGATCTTGCGCTCAGAAGCAGCATCGAGATCGATGTTATCATAGCCGGCACCGGCACGAACTATCACTTTAAGGTCGCCTTTTGCTGCATCCATGATAGCGGCATCTACCTTATCGCTGCGAACTATCAGACCATTTGTATGAGGCATCGCTGCAAGGAAATCTTCGCGGGTGCCGCCTTCAACCACCTCTATTTCATTTCCGGAAGCATTTACTGTCTGCTCGATAGCTTTGATTGCTGCCGGAGCGAAAGGTTTTTCAGTGAAAACTAATATTTTCATAAGAAGAATCTTTTTACGCAGTTATCAATGTTTAGCTTCGAATTCTTTCATTGCATCCACGAGAACCTTCACACTCTCGATAGGAAGTGCATTGTAGAGAGAGGCACGGAAACCACCAACCGAGCGGTGTCCCTTGATACCAACGATACCCTTTGAAGTGGCGAACTCCATGAAATCTTTCTCAAGCTCAGCATAGTCGGGTTTCATCACGAAGCAAACATTCATGATAGAACGATCCTCCTCTGCCACAGTTCCGACGAACATCTTGCTTGAATCGATTGCATCATAGAGAAGGGCTGCCTTTTCAAGATCCTTCTTCTCCATAGCCTTAACGCCGCCCTGCTCCTTGTAGTAACGAAGAGTCTGAAGAGCAGAAAAGATGGGGAGCACGGGAGGAGTGTTGAACATCGAACCTTTCTTGATGTGAGTTCTATAGTCGAGCATAGTCGGGATAGGACGGCTCACATGACCGAGGAGAGACTCCTTTACAATAACAATAGTCACACCTGAAGGAGCGAGATTTTTCTGAGCACCGGCATAGATGAGACCATATTTGGTGGGATCAAATTCACGAGAGAATATGTCGGACGACATATCACACACAACGGGAACCGGAGAGTCGAAATCATGACGAATCTCTGTTCCATAGATTGTGTTGTTGGAAGTGAAGTGGAAATAATCCACATCCGAGGGGATTGTGAAATCTTTCGGAATATAGTTGAACTTGGTGTCTTCTGATGATGCGAGCACCTCTACTTCACCAAAGATCTTAGCCTCCTTGATAGCATTTGTGGCCCAAGTTCCGGTATTGATGTATGCTGCTTTCTTTTCAAGAAGATTGAAAGGCACCATACAGAACTGCAGGGAAGCTCCTCCTCCGAGGAAAAGGACGTGATAATCTTCGGGAAGATTAAGAAGTTCCTTGGTCAAGGCCTGAGCTTCGTCGATCACAGCCTGAAATTCCTTGCTGCGGTGAGAAACCTCGAGCACGGAAAGACCGGTGTCTGCAAAGTTTAGAACTGCATCAGCAGTTTTCTGAATTGTGTAGGGGCTCAGGATGCTTGGCCCGGCGTAGAAGTTATGTTTCTTCATGACTCAAAATTTTTTAAAAATTTATCTTATTTTTCATGGTTAGATTTGGCAACAGGATTTTGACCTAATGCCAATTTGAGCTTTAGTCATTTTTCGAAGGCAAATATAATTGGAAAAAATGATATGACAAAGAAAAAGAGTTAACTTTTTTTCATGAGAGGGGTGGGATAAATAAAAAGTTCGAGTTTTTTTGCTAATTTTGTGTAAAAATATAATGAAAAGTGGGAGTAAAGAATAAGACGGTCTGGTTTTGCAACGAATGTGGATATGAGAGTGCGAAATGGCTTGGGAAGTGTCCCGGCTGTGGCGCATGGAACACTTTTGTGGAAGAGAAGGTGACCACATCCAAAGGTAAATCCGGCAAGAAAGGACTCGTCAAGAGTCAGAAGCCGGTACGCTTATCCGAAATAGAGGTTAGGGA
Organism: Bacteroidales bacterium; assembly: GCA_014800245.1. Taxonomy (GTDB): domain Bacteria; phylum Bacteroidota; class Bacteroidia; order Bacteroidales; family Muribaculaceae; genus Lepagella. The sequence continues at coordinate 16,048 of JAAVGM010000022.1, forward strand.
AGAGGCGCGCATGCGTATGCCATCCGAGGAATTAAATCGAGTTCTCGGAGGCGGCCTGGTGTCCGGATCGTTGACCCTTATAGGCGGAGAGCCGGGAATCGGCAAATCCACTCTTCTGCTTCAGAATATTCTTTCAATTCGCAATAAGAGGATTTTATATGTATCCGGAGAGGAGAGTGCAACCCAATTGAAGCTTAGAGCCGACCGATTGGGAAAGATTTCCGATGATACCTATATATTATGCGAAACACAGTTGGATAATATTTTCACTCAGATCGAGAATATAGATCCTCAACTTGTGGTGGTGGATTCAATTCAAACAATATGCTCCGCAGATATTGAATCTGCTCCCGGCTCTGTTTCGCAGGTTAGGGAGTGTGCCGCTTCGCTTTTGCGATATGCCAAAGAATCGGGTGTGCCTGTGATTCTTGTAGGGCATATTAACAAGGATGGTGCAATTGCGGGTCCGAAGGTTTTGGAACATATAGTTGACACTGTGCTTCAGTTTGAAGGGGATCGTCAATATCTTTATCGTATTCTTAGAGGGATAAAGAACCGGTTTGGCTCCACGAATGAAATCGGCATATATGAGATGGTGCAGCGGGGTCTGAAGGAGGTGAAGAATCCATCTGAGATGCTTCTTTCCGAGAATAGAGACGAAGAGATGAGCGGAATCTCGATCGGGGTTACGGTTGAGGGGATTCGTCCTTTTATGGTCGAAGTGCAAGCTCTGGTATCCTCCGCCGCATATGGAACCCCCCAGAGGTCTGTGACCGGGTTTGATCAAAGACGCTTAAATATGTTGCTCGCTGTCTTAGAAAAGAGAGCGAGATTCAAACTATCACAGAAGGATGTATTCCTTAATATAGCGGGCGGCCTTAAGATTGCAGATCCGGCCATCGATATGGCTGTTATCGCCGCCATTATGTCGTCTAATTTCGATATCTCCATTCCAAGGCGTACGGTATTTGCCGGTGAAGTGGGATTGTCGGGAGAGATACGTACAGTGACCCGAATCGAACAGCGTGTGGCAGAAGCCCAGAAATTAGGATTTGACACTATTTTTATTCCAAAGGGGAATCTGAAAGGGATAAAAGATACGTTTACAATTAAAATAGTAGAAGTGGGAAAAGTGGAAGAGGTGTTTCAGCATATTTTTCAATGATGTAAACTCTTCTTCTGATAAAATAATAGCTGATAAAATAATAGAATTAATAAGAAAAATGAGTAATATAATATGAGTAATATAATAGAGTATAAAAAGGTTGATATCGAACGAGCCGACAGGCTTGTTATGAAGAATGTGAGCTTTACAGTGGAGAAAGGGGAATTTTGCTACCTTGTAGGCAGAGTCGGCAGCGGAAAAAGTTCGCTGATGAAGACAATGTATTGCGAGGTGCCGATCTCCAACGGGGAAAAGGCGGATGTTTTGGGTTTCGATCTTTTAAATATTAAGAAAAGTAAAGTTCCGATGCTTCGCCGTCAGATAGGGATTGTTTTTCAGGATTTCCAGCTGCTGCAGGATCGTTCGGCCATGTCAAATCTAAGGTTTGTGTTGCAAGCCACGGGATGGAAGGATAAAAATGATATAGAAGAGAGAATCGAAGAGGTTTTAAAAGCGGTTGGAATGCAAAATAAAGCCTATAAGATGCCGCATGAATTATCGGGAGGTGAGCAGCAACGCATAGTGATAGCAAGAGCTCTTCTAAATAAGCCGGAGTTGATTCTTGCAGACGAACCAACCGGGAATCTCGATCCACAAACCGGGTATCAGATCATATCTCTTCTACATAAACTTTCGGCAGAGGGTACGGCCGTGGTGATGGCCACTCACAACATGCAGATGGTGGAAGAATTCCCCGGGAGAGTGATGAGATGCGTAGAAAAAGAACTTTTATCATAGATTTTTCGATAAAAATTTTTTAGATATTATAAAAAAAATTATCTTTGCGTATCAATAACAATATATAGAATTTTAGAACGCATAAATCTATATCATAAAAACTGTTTGTAATGGCAGAAAAAAGAGAAACTTTGTTCGACATGTTCTCTCCGGTATCAGCAGAAGACTGGAAGGCAAAGATCACTGTCGATCTGAAGGGCGCCGATTTTGACAAGAAACTTGTATGGCGCACAAATGAAGGCTTCAATGTTCAGCCTTATTATCGCAGAGAAGATATTGAAGGTCTTCCTGCAATTGAAACACTCCCCGGAGAATTTCCATATCTCCGTGGCACTCGTGACAACAACGACTGGTTGATCCGTCAGCGCGTTCAGGGGAAGACAGCAGAGGAGATGAACACCCATGCTCGTCATATCCTTGACCGCGGAGTTGAATCGCTTGGGATCGTGCTTCGCGGTGAGGTTTCAGCTGAGGATCTTAAGGAGATCTTGAAAGACGTTGACCTTAAGAAAGTAGAAGTAAATATTGAATGCTGTCCCGGAAAGGCGGTGCAGGTGGCTGAGGAGCTTGTTAAGCTCGTAAAAGAAGCCGGTGCTGAAAATGAATTCCGTGGGGCAATCGACTATAATCCTTTCCGCCGTCTGCTCAAGCATGGCCTTCCTTTCCCCAAGGATGCTGTGAAAGAGGGCCTCGACCTTTATAATGCAGTAAAGGATGTTAAGGGTCTTCGCTGTTTTGCAGTAGATAGCTATATGTTCAATAATTGCGGTGCATATATCACCCAGGAACTTGGCTATGCTCTCGCATGGGGAGCAGAATGGCTCACCCTCATGACAGAAGCAGGAATGACAGTAGATGAGGTTGCTAATCGTGTTAAATTCAACATGGGTATCTCATCCAACTATTTCATGGAGCTTGCTAAATTCAGAGCCGGCAGAATGCTCTGGGCAGAGATCGTGAAGGCATATAATCCTGCAGGCGAAGATGCATGCAAGATGATGGTTCATGCAGTGACAAGCAAGTTTAACATGACCTTATTTGATTCTCATGTTAATCTTCTCCGCACTATGACCGAAACAATGAGTGCGGCGCTTGCAGGCGTTGACTCAATCGAGACACTTGCATTTGACGAGTGCTACACCACTCCTGATGAGTTCAGCGAGCGCATTGCACGCAACCAGCAGGTTCTTCTGCGCGAGGAGTCACACTTGAACAAGGTTGTTGACCCTGCAGGTGGTTCCTATTATATCGAGACTCTTACAGCTTCGATTGCAGCTCAGGCATGGAAGGTGTTCAATGAGATAGAGGATAAGGGAGGATTCGACGCAATGTTGAAGAGCGGCGAACTTCAGGCTAAGGTAAATGAGAGCGGTGTAAAACGTCATATGGATGTAGCACGTCGTAAGGAGATCCTTCTCGGCACCAACCAGTATCCTAACTTCAATGAAACTGCACTCGATAAGGCAAAAGAGGAAGCTCACAAGTGCAATTGTGGTTGTGCAGCCGAAGTAGCTGATGGTGCAGTGGAATATCTTAATAATGATAGAGCTGCAAGTCAGTTCGAACAGATCCGTCTGGATACAGAGCGCGCATCTCATCGTCCGAAAGTGTTTATGCTCACTATCGGAAATCTCGCAATGCGTCTTGCGCGTGCTCAGTTCTCTGCAAACTTCTTTGGTTGTGCAGGATATGAGATAATTGACAATATTGGTTTCAATACTGTAAAAGAAGGTGTTGATGCAGCCGTGGAGCAGGGAGCAGATGTAGTAGTGCTTTGCTCAAGCGATGATGAATACGCTCAGTATGCACCCGAGGCGTTCAAAGAACTTCAGGGACGCGCCCTCTTTGTAGTGGCAGGCGCACCGGCATGTATGGAAGACCTTAAAGCAGAGGGCATAGAGAATTTTATTCATGTAAGAGTGAATGTGCTTGATACTCTTACAGAGTTTAACGCCAAACTTCTCAAGTAAAACCATGAGACCTAATTTTAAAGAAATAGATATCACAAAGATAGTGACCCCTGAGGGTCACAAACCGGCCGCAGGAGAAGAATGGCTTACGGCTGAGCTTATTCCCGTAAAACCGGTATATACAAAAGAAGATCTTGAAGGGATGGAACATCTCGACTTCGTATCAGGTATTCCTCCATTCCTTCGTGGCCCGTATAGCGCCATGTACCCCTTGCGTCCTTGGACTATCCGTCAGTATGCCGGATTCTCCACCGCTGCTGAATCTAATGCATTCTATCGCAGAAACCTCGCTTCAGGTCAGAAGGGTCTTTCTGTAGCGTTCGACCTTCCGACCCATCGTGGGTATGACGCAGATCACGAGCGTGTTGTAGGTGATGTAGGTAAGGCCGGTGTGTCAATCTGTTCTTTGGAGGATATGAAGGTTCTCTTCGATGGTATCCCCTTGAACAAGATGTCGGTGTCGATGACTATGAATGGAGCTGTTCTTCCGGTTCTTGCGTTCTATATCAATGCAGGTTTGGAGCAGGGTGCAAAGCTTGAGGAGATGGCAGGAACGATTCAGAACGACATTCTGAAAGAGTTCATGGTGCGCAACACCTATATCTATCCGCCGGCATTCTCAATGAAGATTATCGCTGATATCTTTGAATACACTTCAAAGAATATGCCCAAGTTCAATTCAATCTCAATCTCCGGTTATCACATGCAGGAGGCCGGTGCGACCGCAGATATTGAACTTGCTTACACTCTCGCCGATGGTCTTGAATATCTTCGTGCCGGAGTAAATGCAGGGATGGATATCGATTCATTCGCTCCTCGCTTGTCATTCTTCTGGGGCATTTCGATGAACTATTTCATGGAAATAGCCAAAATGCGTGCGGCTCGTATGCTTTGGGCTAAGATAGTGAAGCAGTTTAATCCCAAGAATCCGAAGTCTCTTGCACTTCGTACACACTCTCAGACTTCAGGATGGTCGCTCACAGAGCAAGATCCCTTCAACAATGTGGGTCGTACATGTGTAGAGGCTATGGGTGCCGTACTCGGTCATACACAGTCGCTTCATACCAACGCTCTTGACGAGGCCATTGCGCTTCCTACCGATTTCTCGGCTCGTATTGCGCGTAATACTCAGATTTATATCCAAGAGGAAACTTATGTTACCAAACAGGTTGACCCATGGGGTGGCAGCTACTATGTAGAGGCTCTGACAAATGAGATTGCACATCGTGCATGGGAGCATATTCAGGAGATTGAGAAGCTTGGCGGTATGGCTAAAGCTATCGAGACCGGTCTTCCCAAGCTTAAGATTGAAGAGGCAGCAGCTCGCACTCAGGCTCGTATCGACTCAGGCAAGCAGACCATTGTTGGTATCAACAAATATCGTCTTGATCATGAAGATCCTATCGATATCCTTGAGGTTGACAACACTGAAGTTCGCAAAGAACAGTGTGCACGTCTTGAGGAATTGCGTAAAGATCGAGATGAAGAGGCAGTGAAGAAGGCTCTTGAGGCAATCACAGAGTGTGTGAAGGATCCGAGCAAGGGTAATCTTCTCGACCTCGCAGTGAAAGCTGCCGGTCTTCGTGCTTCTCTTGGCGAGATTTCTGATGCCTGCGAGGCAGTAGTAGGAAGATATAAAGCTGTAATCAAAACAATATCAGGCGTGTATTCAAGTGAAGAGAAGGGTGATCCTGAATTTGAGGAAGCCCGCAAGATGGTTGCAGACTTTGCAAAACGTGAAGGTCGTCAGCCTCGTATCATGATCGCTAAGATGGGTCAGGACGGTCACGACCGTGGTGCGAAGGTTGTGGCTACAGGATATGCCGACTGTGGTTTCGATGTGGATATGGGACCCTTGTTCCAGACTCCGGCAGAGGCTGCCCGTCAGGCTGTAGAGAACGACGTTCATATTCTCGGTGTTTCATCTCTTGCTGCAGGTCATAAGACTTTGGTTCCTCAGGTGATTGAGGAGCTTAAGAAGCTTGGCCGTGAAGATATCATAGTTACTGCGGGCGGTGTGATCCCTGCTCAAGACTATGATTTCCTTTATAAGGCTGGTGTGGCTGCAATTTTCGGTCCCGGTACTCGTATCCCGAAAAGTGCAATTGAAATGATTCGAATCCTTAATGAGGATCGCGCTGAGTAAAAGGGAATTACACATTCTGAATATAAAGGAGCGGAGACATGATATGGTCTTCGCTCCTATTCCACGATTATAAGAAGCATTATTTTGATGCTAAAGGGTGAGATTTCAAGGGAAAATAAATAAACAATGACAGATACTCAAAAAAGAGACAATAGAAAAAAAGAGGAAGAATACAACGATTCCGGATCACTCTATGATATCGGATCAACTGATGAGGATAATCTTTATACACTACCTGAAGATTCTGATAATGATTCGGTGGAGAATGAAAATAGGAGTTCGGATTATAGTGAATCAGAGAGCGGCTATGAAGATGGAGATTATGAGGAAGAGGAAGATTCTGAAGATGACGAAGAAGAAGATGACGAAGAAGAAGAGAATGAGACAAGGAGAGGAAATCTTTTTGCTCTAATGTTTAAGATTATGTCCACACCCGTAGAGGGATGGAAAGAACTTAAGCGCCGTCATTATACTGTGGAAGAGTTAGCATCCGGATTGTTTTATCCGATGATTGCTTTTGTTTCTATTTCAGAATTTGCTGATAAGTTTTATACCAATTCCAGTATATCAGATTGTTTGCTGAAAGGTGTAGGAAGATTCGTATCTTTTTTCTTCGGGTATTTCACAGTGGTTTTGTTATCAGGTATCTTTTTGCCCAAGTCGGTAAAGGAGGCTATGAAAAAGGATATAGGGAAGGAATTTGTAATGATGAATCTTTCTACCATGGCGCTTTTCTTCATGGCCTTAAATCTCTTCCCGATGTTTGATGCGATTCTGGTATTTCTCCCGATCTGGACTATATATTTAATATATAAAGGAGTCAGGATTCTTCGTGTTCCTGTTTCTGTGGAGAGCAGAACGAAGGTTATTTTGACATTTCTGATTATAGGTGCTCCCTTGTTGTGGGAATGGTTAATGGGATTATTTTTAAATTTTTAAAATGTAAATTGATAAGGCTTTATGAAAGCAGAACAAGTAAATATCAAGAATAAAAGAGCTCGTTTTGACTACGAAATTTCTGATACATATAATGCAGGTATTGTTTTGACGGGCACAGAAATTAAATCTATCCGTGATGGAAAGGCTTCTCTCACTGATACATATTGCATGGTAGAAAATGGAGAGGTATGGGTAAAGGGTATGAATATCTCGGAATATTTCTACGGCTCTTATAATAATCATGTGGCGCGACGCGATCGCAAATTGTTATTGAATAAGAAAGAGATAGCGAAGCTCCAAAAGGCTGCAGACGATACCGGCTTCACAATTGTTCCATTGCGAGTATATATTAATGAACGCGGATTAGCAAAGATGCAAATTGGAGTTGGTCGCGGTAAAAAGCAATATGATAAACGCCAGAGCATAAGAGAGAGAGAAGATAAACGCAATATCGACAGAATGTTCAAGAAATAGGATTGATGCGAAAGTTAGAACTTCTTGCGCCGGCTGCAAATAAAGAAGTGGCACGTCAGGCTATTTTGCATGGTGCGGATGCGGTGTATATGGGGGCATACAGTCATGGGGCACGCCATAGAGCTGCAAATTCTATTGAAGATATTCAGGAAACAGTTAATTTTGCCCATCAATTTCGGGCAAAAGTATATGTCACTGTCAATACGCTTGTATATGATAATGAAATAGAGAAAGTGGAGCATCTTGTTCACGAACTATATAGAGTGGGTGTTGATGCTATAATCGTGCAAGATATGTCGCTTCTGCGAATGAATATTCCGCCAATAGAACTTCATGCAAGCACGCAGTGTGATACTCGAACACTTGAAAAGGGTAAATTTCTGGAAAAGATGGGATTTTCTCAACTCGTGCTTGCTCGCGAGCTATCGTTGAAGGAGATAAAGGAGATATGCGATGGCGTGGATGTCCCTGTGGAATGTTTTATACATGGAGCATTATGTGTGAGCTACTCCGGGAGATGTCAGGCCAGCGAGCTGTGCATGGGAAGAAGTGCAAATAGAGGTGAATGCGGTCAGATGTGCAGATTGCCGTATAAGCTAATGAATGGAAAAGGGGAGACCATAATAAAAGATAGGTATCTTCTTTCCCTTTCTGATTTTAATGCCTCTTCTTATATTGGAGAAATGATTGATGCCGGTGTTTCATCATTTAAAATTGAAGGAAGATTAAAGGATGCAGATTATGTGAAGAATGTGACGGCTGCATATAGAAAAATTATTGATGACTATATCTCGGCTAATCCGGAAAAATATTGCAGATCTTCTTTTGGCAGATCTGTGATTTCGTTTACACCTTCTCTTGAGAAAAGTTTTAATCGAGGATTCACTAATTATTTCCTTAATGGAAGAGGCGATAGAAAAATGGCTTCTCTCCTTACTCCAAAGTCATTAGGAGAACCAATTAAAGATATATCTCAGCTTCATAATGGCGATGGAATTAGTTATTATAATAAGAAGACGGGTGAATATGAAGGTGTTAGAATCAACAAGATAGATCGAGGAAATATTATTACTGCGCGAAATGAAAGGATTCCATTCAAAGGTGGTATCAACCGCACATTTGATAATGAATGGCAGAAATCACTTAGTGGAGAAACTGCTGATCGCAGAATTCGTGTTGACTTTGTGATTGATGAAACTGGAATTTCAGCTTCGGATGAGAGGGGCAACAGAATAAGAATTCCCTTGGAAGTTGAGAAATTGGAGGCTCGGAAGCCGATGGATATCAGAAGAATTTTTGAGAAATTAGGTGATACGATCTATTATTTAGGTGTTTTTCAAAATAATCTGGATCCAACGACTTTTATTCCGGCTTCAGTGCTCACTTCTCTTAGACGAAAGGCTATAGCTGCTCTTGATGAAGCAAATA
>JAAVGM010000023.1 GCA_014800245.1 Bacteroidales bacterium
CGTCAATGTCATAGTGCTGATAACCGTCAGTGGAATATGCGGCCTCAGGAGCACCGGCTGTGAAAGATATTATCAGTTTCTTGCCGTGAAGCGCTGTCCCCGTTGAACCGTAGGCAAAGCCATGACTCAACACCAGTTCGAAGTAGCGACGCATCAACGACGGGGCGCTATACCACCAGAACGGGAACTCAAAGACTACAGTTTCAGCCTCCACAAGGCGCTTCTGCTCTCTTTCTACATCAATGTTGAAATCGGGGTATTCGGCATCGAGGTATACGATTTCAGCGGAAGGCACAAGATGATGAAACTCGTCGAGGATGGCACGGTTTGCCATTGAATGCTTATAATCCGGATGTCCGGCTATCACAAGTGTTTTACTCATGTTTTTATAGATTATCGGTTATTAAGATTCTGATTAAAGAAATCAGATAACTTTATAACAGCTTCTGACACGAAAGGTTCTTTATCATACATATCAACGTGGGTTGCACCTTTGACGAGATAAAGTTCCTTCGGTCCGTTGTCAGCATCATAGGCTGCCTGACTGAATGGAAGCGTGTCTGCTTTATCACCGACAATAAGTAAAAGCGGAGCGGTCATCATAGTGCCGAGATTTTCCCAAGGATAGAATCTCAGTGCATCAGCAACTGATGTGAAAGTGGCGCGGTTTGTAGTTCTAGGATGATAAGCACGTGGAGTGCGGTAGTAATCAACTGCTTCTACAAGGAATTCCGGAGCTCCGGCAGGAAGTTGCTCTTTGGTATCAGGAATTATAGGCACCATAAGGATAGGATCACCTTTGGCTTCATTCTCTCGTTGAACAGCAACTTTATTAAGAATCTCGTTCACTTCTTCCTGCCCCACGGCACGGTTGGCTGCGCCTACATCAAACGTGCTTACACCTGCGGTGGCCTTTATTCGCTTTTCAGTAGGAGCGGCTGCTATTGTTGCGCCACCTCCGGCACAGATTCCCAATGCTCCGATTTTTGATGAATCAACGTATGGCAGCGTATTGAGATAGTCAATAACATAACTAATATCGTCCATGCGGTTGATCGGTCTGTCAACCCCTCTTGGTTCACCACCACTCTCGCCCTGATATGCAGCGTCAAAAGCAATGGTTACGAAACCGGATTCTGCAAGACGCTTGGCGTATGTTCCTGCTGTTTGTTCCTTTACACCGCCTCCGGGATGTGAAATGACAATAGCCGGATATGTTTTCCCTTCCTCAAAGTCAATGGGAAGATAGATGTTAGCGGCAAGATCAAAATTACCGCGAGGCACTTTAACGTGCAGGCAGTCCGGAGAAGTTACCGGTACTGATGATGCTTGGATATCATTCATATTTACTGAATTTAATGTTTCTGTCATATTATTCTGAGCGAGCCCTGTCAGCGAAAAGGTGCTTGCAAAGGCTATCGTAAGAATTCCTTTAATATGTTTTCTTAAATTTTTCATACGCTATTTAAACAAGTTGAGAATAATGAATGTTTGAATAGTAAATGTTCTAAATTGCATCAATAAAGTTCAAAATAACATCATCTGCATGAAAACCATAAACCTTGACATACTGGTAATAGATTACACCGGAGGCTATCGCTTTACTAAGGATCTTTACATACATCCCGGTAAAGGTGGTGAGGTTGATATTGAAATGATAAGACTTGACACTCTGGGGATTTGTATTGTTGAAAAGGGTGAATATAGGATTACTTTGAATAATAAGTCTTATCGATTAGGAGAAGGCGAGATTCTTATTGCCAACACAAATGATTTTTATGAAGATGTAAGGTTCAGTGATGATTTTGACGGCATGGTTATCTTCGCTTCTCTGGATTTATTGGACAATTTAGTTGAACCGACTCATCTGCAACAGTGTCTTGAAGTTCTCAAGCAACAACCTGTCCATAGAATTGAAGATGGTTTATGGAATCTGGTGAAATCATATTGCGCTGCATTGACACTGAAAACTCAGTTCCACAAAATATTAAAATCTGATGAAACGGCTGAAATAATAGGGAAATCCTTGCTCGCTGACATATTTAATCTTGTTTTGAAAGATATTGAGGCTACTCCTATAAAATGCAATGACAGTCGACCACAAATGCTATATCGACAATTTATAAATCTTATAATCAGCACTCCTGCCAAACCTCACGAAGTTACATATTATGCCGAAAAGCTCTCTATTTCTCCACGCTATCTTGCAAATCTGTGTAAGGCCGTCAGTGGGAAAAGTGCAAAAGAATGGATTAAGGAGTATGTAATGAATGATGTTCGTCGTTATCTTGTGGGAACAGACCTATCTATAAAAGAAGTAGCATCTCGAACGCTATTTAAGAACTTCTCATTCTTTTCAAAAAATGTAAAACGCTATTTCGGGATGACCCCATTGGAGCTAAGGAATCGGAAACTATAAAGAGCTGATACATTCATAGGTTACACTTATGAATGACGCTTGAAAGAATACGTCAATTTGGGCTTTGCAGTAAGAATGTACCTACTACTTGATTATACACTGCAATATATACGGCTCGCATTGACAAGCAGTATATATTTGTGTTGCGACCGGGATGTAAAATCTATTTTATTGGGGACATTATTTTATATGCAACAGTTGCTCGGCATTAATATATGTGAATTTCTCCTTATCGGTAGCGGAAAGAGGCGCATTGTCAACGAATGATTTAGCAGGTCATTTAGCCCGGTATAGTATGCGTTGACTGCATCGATAGATGTGTAGTTGGGGTGGATATATGTCGGTGATTTCGGTAACTGCGTGGCCGACATCACACTTGATGAACGATTTGAATATTCAACCCTTGAATTATGCGGGCCTCAAAATTTATCAGCCTTGGAGATGCTATCTGATATGGAACATGTTTTAGACCGGGAGATAAAACTGAGGTATATCACTGACGACGAATTCATCAAATCAATGGCAGAGAAAAATGCGCCGAAACACTCGATAGATTCTTTGCTTAAGATGTTTCATCATTATAATAATGGCGACTTCGGTGGCAGTCCCTTCGTTACTGCTGCTATTCTGAAAAGAATGCCAACAACATTTAATGAATTTCTTAAAAAGGAACTGAAATGATAAAACCGGAATATGAGCTATTGGGCGTGTGGCTCGACTTTGCTTTTAACTCACTTGTAGCTGAGCTAAATAGATCGCTCCATGGAGTTGGGCTTCCGCTCAATCATGCGCAATTTGCCATTCTGCAAAATCTATTTCTCAGAGATGGTCAGAGCCAAAGTGATATAGCGAGAAAAGTGGGTAAGGACAGGGCAGGTATAAGTCGGTCACTTAACACTTTAGAGGAGAATGGGTTTATAATCCGCAAAGCCGTGACAGGCTCAAAAAATGCTATTTTTTTGACCGAGAAGGCAATCTCCAATCAAAAATTAATTTCAGAAGCCATAAATACGGCCGTAAGTAAGGGAAGAGAAGGAATGACAGAGGAAGAATATGAAAATGGATTGGCTTTTCTTAGAAAGATCCACACAAATATTGTCGGTGAAATTCCTGCAGAACACAATGTGATATGAAACTAAGATTGAATTTTGTTAAACAGGTCGCTCTTGGGCTTATTTTACTCACTGGCTGTGGTGACCAACATTCTAAAAAGGATTATGATATGTGCGAAAAATTACCGATGCAAAATGACGGAATAGTGCGACTGGCAAAGATTCAGGTAAATCCTGACTACCTGGAAGAATACATGAAGTATGCTGTGGAGGTTGGAACCATATCACTTGAAACCGAGCCCGGCGTATTAACAATGTATGCAGTGTCAGATAAGGAAAATCCGTGCAACATAACTATCTTGGAAACATACGCAAGTCAGGAGGCATACAAAAGTCATATATCATCATGTCACTTCCAGAAATATAAGCAACGTACTCTCCACATGGTTGACTCTCTTTTGCTTGACGATGTGACACCATTGAATTCCAACAACAAGCTAAAGAATTACATTCAAAGGTAATAGAGCCTTGCTGTAACGGCATACTAAATCTCATTCAGCGATATATAGGTCGGTGCATCGCTTACAGGCAATGCTATTTCTCCCAATATGTCAAGAAACATATCGGACTGTCGCCCTCACAGTTTCGCAAAACTTTAAGAAAATCGTAAATTCTGTTGGAAACAATACGGCTAACTTACTCCGAGTTTTCCATGGATTCCTCCGAGTTGTGAATGAGTATTAATTACGATCCACCTTACTGCGGTCGCGATACCTGTGATTAACGTTATTATTGTCATCCACCATAATATTAGCGTTGCCTGACTTTTGAGATTCCTGAATTTGGTACACCAATTGCTTTTACCAAAATGCAAATATAGGTGAATACAAACAAGTGTCATAAACAATAATCCTATAAGTATATGAATCCATACCGACAAGTACCCGCTACTGTGAGCAACCTCAAGCTGAATTCCTGAGAGTAATACAGTAGCCAAAGCAATTACCAGACTCCAATTACAAAGTTTTAATTTGGTTACTTTCTTCATACTATTTCAAGGACGTAAACACTCCGTGTGAGCATGTTCGGATACATTTATTGCATCCTATGCAAGCGTCGGCATCGACTATGCGAACGTGTTTGTGGAACGGCAGCGCAACTTTTCCGAGAACGTGTTTGGGGCAGCCCGGAATACATTCCCAACAGGCAACACAATTGTGGGGATTGATGGCAATATAGGGCGTTGCCATGCGCTTCTTTAATTTTGAGAAAATCATAGTCTTTTTTTGAGTGCAAAGTTCTCAAAATTCTACTCGCGAATCAATGCAACGAATAAGGTATCTGTTGGACTAACCGATGCTGTCTCGAAATTTATTGGGAGAAACGCCGGCAGTTTCGGTAAAAAGACGGGTGAAATAAGCATTGTCGGTAAAGCCCAGCCGGTATGCTATTTCCTTAACGCTGTCGGCAGTATGAAATAACTCTCTTTTCGCTAAAAGCGTTATTTCGTTTTTGATATATTGACTCGAACTCCGGCCGGTTATCTTCTTAACGATCTCATTAAGATATATGGGCGATATGTTCAGCTTGTCGGCATAGAAGCCGGGACGTCTCTCTTCGGTTATGTTCTTCCGCAGTAGTTCTCTGAACTTTAGCAGCAGGTCAATTCTTCGAGACGATTCTTGGCTCCTTTTTCCGCACTGCTGAACAATCCTATGGGCTAAAACCGCGATTATCGCCCGAGCTAAGTATCTGCCTGCTGACGGATTCTCCTGTCGGTAAAGCAATTCCATCATCGTTGCAACATCTCCGCATCCTTCCGCTTCATAAACCGGCGAATGAAACAGGGAGGATTGCTCCAGCTGATAACGGGTCTGATCGTCGAGCAACGTCGGGCTGAAGGCCAACATCATGGCTTCCAGCTCCCTTTCAAAAATAAATTGATGCACTTGCCCAGGCGAGAGCAGAATTAAAGA